>CAZWQH010000033.1:0-20924 GCA_964635815.1 uncultured Sandaracinaceae bacterium | reverse complement strand
GGCTACGTGAAATACCCGTACCCTCACCCGCTGCGCTAGAGCAGAATCCCGAGCTCGACGTGAAGCACGCAATCGGCGCATTCGTGGCAATCGTTACTGCGACGCTCGCATCGACGCGAACCGACCACGCGTGGATCATCGCCGCGACCGGGCTTGCTGCATGGATAGTCACATGGTGGTTCGCCACTCGTGACACGCGGCGACGGCGCGCCGTTGCGCAGCAAGTGTTTCCCGAGGCGTGGAAGAAAATCCTGACCGAACACGTAGCGTTCTACCGCTCGCTGGATGAGACCGAGCAAGCGCGCTTTCGCTACTCGGTATCCGTATTCCTCGCGGAGCACAGGATCTCTGGCGTTCGTGGGACGCCCATCGACGAGACCACTCGAGTGCTGATCGCAGCGGCTGCGGTGACACTAATCTTCGGCCATCCCGCGTATCACTACGACGGCCTTCGCGACATTCTTGTTTACCCCGATGCGTTCGACGACGAGTACAACGTCCAGCGCGGCGGGCACATCCTGGGGCAAGTCGGCTCGCAGAGCAGCATCATCTTGTCGGAGCGCGCGCTGCGGGAGGGATTCAAGAAGCGAGACGGGCAGAACGTGGCGCTCCACGAGTTTGCACACGTTCTCGATTTCGATGACGGCAGCGCCGACGGAGTGCCCTCACTGATTCCGTGGAAAGCGATCAATCCCTGGCTGAAGATTGTTCACAACGAGAAGCGCTTGGTTCGGAAGCATCGTTCACTCTTGCGCCAGTACGCGGCAACGAACGAAGCGGAGTTCTTCGCAGTGGCTACGGAGGTGTTCTTCGAACGGCCATTGCGTCTTCGCGAGAAGCACCCTGCTCTCTACACAGCGCTTACGGAGATCTACTCCTTCGACCCGGCTAAGAAGACCGAAACGGTCTGAGGGTGACGAACAAGACGGCCCTGCTCTCGCGCAAGCATTCGGTGCGGTCAAAGTGGGGTCAGCATGCGGCCACGAACAGCAGGAACGCCTGCTGTTCCGCGGTCGACGCGAGCGCTCGGCTCTAGCCAGCGTGCAACGTCGTAGCGATTCGTTGCGGAGAAGCGAGTCCCACGCGCTGGAAGGCATGGCAAAGCGCTTGCGCGCTTCGATAGCCGACATCGAGCGCGACACGCTCGGTGCTAGCTCCACGTCGTGAGAGTATTCGGGCCTTCGCGTCCGACGTTCGCGTTTCGATCCGTCGTTCCTGAACCCGATATGATCAGCAGCACGGGTGGCACGACGCAACCCGCTGGCAGTTCGAGCGTCCCACCAAGCGCTCCAACCATTCCGTCGATGGTCACCTCTTCGGCGGTAGCTTCGAGATGTCCGCAAGGCGCGGATGCGTCTACGCTGATCGCATCGTTCAGGGACGAGCCTGCGTCGCGCGTCTGATGGACGAGGGCGGGTTGATTGCTGCAGCCGATCGCCAACGTCACGAGTAGAACGCCGGACAGCTCCCGACCGCCGCGCACGAGCATTTCGAACATCGCCGAATCGTGAACGATGGAATCGAGTGAGCCAGTGTCGGTTTGGGACAATCGGCCGGACCTTGTGACAGCGCACGAGTACTTTCCGGTAGGCGGCCCCTTCCTGTCGCACGGCGTTCGATTGTAACCTCATCGCTGATGCGACTGCCCCTAGTCACCGCGATTGCGTGTGGGTTCGCCTGCGGTGGGAGCCCGACCTCCGGACCCGACGCGAGCAACGACTCGTCCACTCTCCCCGCCGACGCGTCGCAAATCGACGTACCTCTCGCCGACGCTAAGCCACGCGACGTCATGCAGACCGACGCGCGTCAGACGGATACGCTCATCGTTCGCACGGACACGAGGCAACCGTCGACGGGTACCTTGCCTTCCGGAAACACTGGGATCGCAGCGCGCTTCCCGGGTGACCGCGACATCGCGTCCGATCCGGCCGTCGTGTTCGCGGACGACTTCGAAAGTTACGCGAACGCAAACGCTCTCGACACGAACTGGGACAGCCGCTACCACAACGTGTCGATCACGAGTACGGCGGCGAACGTGTTCGGAGGATCGCGCGCAGCCGAGTTTCGGGCGCCAATGACGACCGAAGAGATCAGCAACGGAATCGACCGCCGCCTACGCACCGAGGTCGACACTCTCTTCCTCCGGTACTACTCGAAGTTCGAAGGCACGTTCGACGTCGTCGGGTCTTCCCACAACGGCGCGACCATTTCCGCGCACTACTACATGGACGGACGCGCAACGCCCGGTATTCCGGCGAACGGGACCAACAAGTTCCTCATCGCGTGGGAGTGTTGGCGCGGTGAAACCCGCGACGCGAATCCAGGGGTTCTGAACTTGTACGTCTATCATCCGACCCAGCGCTCGATGTGGGGCGATCACTGGTTCCCAGACGGAACCATCATGCCGAACACCAGCTTGCCCGGAGACTTCGGATCGGACTTCGTGGTTCGCCCGAACATCACTCCAGAGCTTGGACGCTGGTACAGCTACGAGCTCATGGTGCGCGCGAACACACCAGGCATGCGCGACGGTCGAGTGGCTGTGTGGCTCGATGGAGTGCTGGTCGGAGACTTCCCGAATCTTCGACTGCGCGATGTCGCAACGTTGAAGATCGACCAGTTTGGAATCGGCCTCCACGTCTATTCGAATCCGTCTCGCGAAACGCGCAAGTGGTACGACAACGTCGTGGCCGCAACGTCCTACATCGGCCCTGTCACCAACTAGATCACCAACGTACTGACCGATCGGCAATCCGTGTGGTGTTTGTTCGCGTGCCTGACGTTTGGTTCGAGCGGCGCTGGATTAATGCGAAGCGATGTACGGACACCTTCAAGCCCGCCGCTTTTCAGTGCATTGACGCCCTCAAAAGCAACGCAACACTTTGGTTCGTGCTTCGCAACTCTTTGAAGATCGGTCGATTCGCAACGTGCTCTTTCATCCTTGCTCAGGCCTGCACTGGCGAGCTGCTCGGCGGAGAAGCGCGCGCGGTTTCGTACCCAATCGATGCGACCGTGCGAGTCGACGCCACGAGGGTCAACGCATCGCTCGACGCGTTCCTTACGACGGATTCAGAGACACGGGACTCCGCTACAGACATCCTGCCGAGCACCGATCAGTATCGATGCTGCACAGATGCGACCCAGCCAGACCGCGCGGAGGCGGCCGTACCAATCGTGATCGACGCCGCGACAAGAGACGCCAGTCGCATCGACACGTACAACCCGTGTCCACCCGCGGGAACAGCTTGCCGAATCATGCCGCTAGGCGATTCCATCACGCGCGGTTCGGACCATGGCGGATATCGCTCTCACCTTTTCTCCGCGATGGTGCGCGCGGGTAAGAACATCACCTTCGTGGGCTCGGAAGCGCATGGCCCCGACACAATCGAAGGTCGTTCCTTCCCGAAGCAGCATGAGGGACATAGCGGCTGGACCATCGAAGACGGAGGCGGACGCTCCGGAATCACTTCCCGCGTCACTGGGTGGGTAACGGCAGCGCGCCCTCACATTGTCCTGCTGATGATCGGCACGAACGATCTGAACATCGCGCTCGATGTGCCGGACGCACCCCGAAGACTCGGGATCGTACTCGATCGCGTCGCTTCAGCTTCACCCGATGCGTTGATCATCCTGGCGCGCATCATCCCGAGCAAGCTTCCTGCGTTGAATGCGGTCATCAGCACATACAACAACGCCATCGAGTCCGTGGCTGCGACACGAATCGCTGCCGGCAAGCACATCCTCGTCGTCGACATGGAGCAGGCGTTCTTAGCGACACCGAATTACGCGACAGCCTGCTTGGGGGATGATCTGCATCCAAGCGAAATTGGGTACGGCGTGATGTCCCAAGTGTGGATGCGTGCGGTCCAGCCCGTCGTTCGCTAGAGTTCGACATGCAAGCCTGGCCTCACCCAACCGCTCATGGATTCATGCGGATCGCAGCCACGGCCGGGTTGGTCGTCGCTCTGGGCGTCTGGGTCTTTCGAGACTCTTCCGCGCGAGCAGGCGCACTCGCCGATTGCACGACGGAGCAGACATACGAGAGTTACGTCGACGATGCGGAAATCATCGTCCTCGCGCGCGCAACGAGCGACAGCGTTCCGCTGCGCCCAGCGGAGTACGAGTCGTTCTCGACTACGCTGCGAGTCGAACAGGTGCTCAAAGGCGTGGTTCCGAGGACAACGATTCGCGTCGCAGACTGCCGCGGGTACAAATGCGCATTTGCGGTATTTCGTCGAGGCGAACGAGCGATCATGTTCCTGGAGCCCCGTGAGATCACGAACGCGCGACGTCCCGTCTCCGGACGAGATTTTCGCGTGGCGCCTCCGACCTGTTCGTCGCCCCTGCGCGCCGTGATCCCCTTCGACCCGTCGGACACCATCGTCCAGACAATCTACGCACGCCTGGGCATTCCGATTCCGTGAACCGCGCTGTCGTTGGCTCCCTGCTCATCTCGATGTGCCTAGTCGCAATGGCTGACACGCACGCTCGAGACGCGTTCGCGGACCTCGCCCCGATCGATGACATCGTCGGTGACGCGCGCATCGTTGCACTCGGTGAACCGACACATCTGGATGGAACTGCGTTTCTCGTGAAGGCGCGCCTGGTGAAGTATCTGCGCGAGCGCCACGGATTCGAAGTGCTCGCGTGGGAGTCGTCTCTCTGGGCGTGCGAAGTCGACGCGGCGCACTGCCTCGCGTGGCCGTGGGGAAACGTGGAAGAGACTGCCGACATTCGGACATGGGCCGGGAATACCGGGATGCACGTCACGGGCTTCGACCCGCAAGTGACGGGCGGCGGAGAGTGGCTTGTTCGGCACGAGCAACACCTCTCGATCGAGCTAGCACGGGACGCGTCGCTGGTTGCGCGTTTGCACCTCGCCTTCGCGCGCTTTCCAAAGTTGGGGAACTTTCGTTTGCTCGACAGGGCGACTAGAGCGACTGACCGGCAAACGTTTGTCGATGCACGACAGCGCGCCCGAGCGCTCGGCGCGTCTGACGCGGAACTCGTCGAGCGAATGCTCGAGAACGTGATCACCATCTATGACTGGCACCAAGCCGTGGGCGCAGATCAGTCCACGACGTTCGACTGGGACAATCATGCTTCGCTCAACAACGTTCGTGATCGAGCAATGGCCGAGAATGTTCGCTGGCTGTTTGAGCACAGATATCGGGGCAAGAAGATCATTCTCTGGACCGCAAATACTCACGCCGCCAAGGACGCCGCAGCCATCGAGCACGCCGGTTTCACCGGCTATCGCACGACGGGTAGCTGGCTTTCGAGTTGGTTTGGGGCCGGGTACGTAGCCATCGCGACGACCGCGTTCCAAGGAACGGTTGGAAACCCGCCAGCGCCCAAACGAGACATTGCCCTCGCACCCGAAGGGAGCGTGGAAGCTCGCTCGTGGGGCTCCAGCCGCGAAGTTGCGTTGGTTCGGCTGGACAGATCACCGCGAGTGGCACGCTTCATTGGCCTTCAGAGCTTTCGCGCGAGCTGGTCGCGTGCGTTCGATGCCGGAATCGTGATCCGCACGATGCATCCCGCAACTCCGCGGGTCACCCGCGCAGTCGCGCCATCGCGTGAACCGCATAGACGACCAAACTGAACGGAACGGTGTAAACGGTCGCCCAAAATGCACCCCAGACAAATGCGCGCGAGGCACTTCGTTCGCATCCGTGGCGATCATTTGTGACCCGCGCCACCGCACGAATCACGAGCCAGTAGACCAAGACGAGGACGAGCGGGAACACGAGCTCCGCGAGCAGCCACGCAGCGCCGAACGCTGCGAGCACGAGCACCAGCCCAAAGACCAGTCCTGCGCATCCTTCGGCATCGGCGAATGCGTCGGCTGCGTCCCACCACCTCGAGCGCGAGCGGCCCGCGGGGCGCATGTCGTACGACGAGCTCGCACGGAGGTCCGGAAGATTCCAGCGCACACGAAACGAATGGTCATCTTGTACTCGAGTACCCCGATACAAAAGAACCGAGAGAAAAGTTGTGAGCAAGACCCACCATCCGAGGAGAACGAGCTCGAAACGAATCCAAACAGGAAGCTTCACCGAGAGTGGAACGACAGCTGCGGATAGCAGCATCAGCACAATCGCCACGAGCGCTGTGGTGCGAGCCGAGACAGTGGGAACCGCAACGTTCAAAACGCGCTGCATGTTCGAGCGGTACGGACTACCGCCCGCCTCGAATGGGTCAATCTCGGCCCCTTGGGAACGTCTACGCCGCGCGATGCTTCGTGCCGCCGCCTGCGCCTTTTCCACACCTCGAGTCGTAAAGGCGACACCAACAAGCAAGGCGACTGCGACGGTGATCGCCAAGACGACCAGCGTCCGGGTGTCTACGTGACGCCACGCCCAAAACGTCATTCCAACGCTGATGGCCGCGAATGCGATGTACCGTGCCCAACCGGCTTCCGCGCGCCACTCCACGTCACGCACGCACGATTCGCAAACGGGCCTGCCGCCGCTCATGAATCGCCAGCACGTCGCGCAGATTCCGTCACCGCATCGCTGACAAATCGCCGCGGACGCAGTGTCCGTGTGACGACTACAAGCGTCCGAGCTCACCGTCAGTTTGTACCATGCGCGCCTTCGGAACGCGCACGTCCCAAGCGAGCCGCAGAACCTCCAGCGTCTTGATGACGTAGAACGTCACATCAAGCTCCCACCATTTCATTCCATGGCGCGCGCTGACCGCCATGTGGTGGTGATTGTTATGCCACCCATCTCCCAGGATGAGGAGTCCGAGGATGGGATTGTTGCGCGAGTTATCCGACGTTTCGTGATCGCGTCTACCGAACTTGTGGCTGAGCGAATTCACGCAGAGTGGGCCGTGGAACGCGAGAGTCGTCGCAAGACCGAACACCCACACGAACGCGGGCAAACCGCCAAGCGCTGCGCAAAGCACGCCCGTCACCAAAGTCGGAACCCATTTCCAGTCGTCGAGCCATCGGAGCTCGGGAAAGACTTCGAGGTCCCGAACGTTGGTTAGGTCGGCGTGATCGTGAGTCCCATCGAGCACCCATCCAAGATGCGCGTACCACCAACTTCGAGCGATCGGTGAGTGCGGGTCGTTCGCACTGTCGGAGAATCGGTGATGAACCCGATGCCAGCTGACCCACCAGAGCGGCCCATTTTGCATGGCGGCGCACGCGAGCCAGGCGAGCCCGAACTGAATCGCACGGCTCGTCTTGAACGAGTGATGCGAGAGCAAACGGTGATAGCCAGCCGTGATTCCGAGCGTTTGGAAAAAGAAACTCGCGACCGCGAGCGCAACGATGGTTCTCGATGGCCGCACGAAAATCGCGCCAAACGCAAGAACTTGAACTCCGACCACCAAACCAGTCGAAGCAATGTTGTCGAAGCGTCGCCGCCACGGCGGTACCGCCGGCCGCTCCTGTTTGCTGGGTAGGGCTTGCGGCGGTTCTGCGAAGTCGACGTCGTGGGCCGCTCGAGCAGATTTCGGTTGCTCTGCAACGTGTGCAGTCGCGCTTGATGGTGGATTCAGTGGGTCCCGGATACTTCGCACGTCCGGGGAATCCAGGCGCGGGTCGCACGCGCATCATGGGCCGGCAAGGTGTGAAGTCGACCGCTAATTTGCGGAAGGGGCCGAAGCTCGTGCACGGCGACATCGTAGGACGGCTCGCAACCGCTCCCGCGCCATGAACAGCGGCGTCCCAACGACGCTGCCATCCATCGTAAGGTCCGGGAGCGACGCACGTTCGACGAACGCCACACCCAAGTCGATCACCGTCGCGCTCCTCGTCTCCGCGTCCGACCACGATCAAGTTCGAGGGCTTGAGATCCCGGTGCACGACGCCTGCGTCATGCAAACACTGAAGCGCGTCGAGAACACCCGTTATCCAACACTCTGCGAGCGGGCTCGATAGGCACCTCGTCGACGATGATGTGGGCGATATCGAACGGTCCGCCGACTAGACCGGCAACCCTCCCCGCGCGTACAAGCTAAACATGTCCTTCCATTCCGCCGTCGCGCTCGCAATGACGTTTGCCATCGTGGGTTGCGAGGGTTGCGGCGGAAACGCGCAGACTCACGCGCCCTCCAGCCGACGTCCCGCCGTGGCGACAGCCACCCGGTCGAACGAGATCATCGCACACGAGTGGGCGGTGTTCCGAAGACAGAGCGGCCGGGTCAACCACCTGGAGCAGCTCGCAGAAGAGTGTCCCCCGTTCGTGGTTCGAATGGACCGCGCCCCGCTTCGCGGCGAAGTGATCGCAGATAAGCCCGTGCTCTTCTTGTACGGCGCTGCTCCTTCGGTTCGCGTGGAGGTCACATACACGAACGGGACACCGTGGCTCGCGTATCCGCCTCCCGAAAATTCCTCCCCGAGCGCAGACGGCGTAGCCGACGAAGAGAGTCGGGACAGAACCGCGGATGATCTGGCATCTCCGCGAGTCCTCACATGGAACGGGTCCCTCTCGACCACGCCGCGCGACCTGCTCCCGGCTGGGGGATTCTGGCCGGCCCTCCGCAACGTCGGCGCCTCGACATTCACCACTGCCGCCGGCGCAAGCGAGCGATTCATCTATTACGACGGTCCCGTGGAGATCGCGTTCCCGCTCGGCCTCGCGAACGGAATGGTCACCACGGTGACACCGAGTGGACATTTCTCGGAAGACGTCTGGCTCGTACGTCGCAACGGCGGCGATCACATGAGGTGGGCTGGCACGCATGGCGAACATGCGTATCTCCAGATGTGGCACGTCGCTCGAACGCTGGACCCAACAGCGCTTCGCGCCGACCTAAAGGCGACCGTGATGGCGAAAGGCCTGACCGATGCTGAGGTGGAATCGTTGCTCACGGTGTGGGCACACGACTTGTTCGAGTACGACGGCTTGCAGATCGTCTACGTTCTGACTCCGTCGCTGTACGAAGAAGCGCTGCCGCTTCGAATCGAACCTCGACCCAGCGACCTGATCCGAGTCGCACTTGTCATCGAGCGCGGCTGAACACGAAGCGGTCGATCAAGCCTTCGAGCTTGTGCTCTTGAACTGCGTTTCCGTTTCCCTTGGTGGGCGACGTAGACTGCTCCGCTCATCGCAAACGTCCTCCCGGATCCGCACGTCCGACCGCTTGTAGTTCCGCGGGCATTTGTTCGGTTTCGACTCCATCCCATAGGTGCTCCGCACACCGAAGGCACCCCCGTGGTTGGAACCAACCGGAGACTGAGAGCTGAACTGGCCCCGCGCGGAGTTGCTTTGACAGTAGTCGCGCTGCCCAGACGTCATCGGCCGGCCGTTACAGCTGACGCTCGCTGCGAGGCCGCGTGCCACGCATGAGGCGGTTCGACCGAGACGAAATCCCACACAGCAGCCAAGAGCACTCGCCAAAAGCAAAACCGCCGACCCAAAAATGGATCGGCGGTTTCGTGTTTGTCGCGCTTAGCGCCTGGCGATAGAGATCCGCACTACGGGATCATGTACGCGCGAAGCGTCGGAGAACCGGTGCCCGCGTTCGCCATGAATGTCCAGTCGGTGTGGACGTTACCCGAGTTGTTACCAATGCCCACGTCATCGTTCGCTCCGCCCTGAGCAAAGCGGTTCCACGCGATGACCGTGGAGGTGCCGTTGTGGATCTGCATCGAGCCGTAGCAGTCGTTGGAGTCGATTGTGTCGTCGTTGTCGTAGATGGGGCTAGGCGGCGTGCTGTAGCAGTTCGGCCAGAACTCCATCGAGCCCGTCGATGCGTTGATGACGTTGGACACACCGGCAACGTTCGAGCGAACCGTAAGGTTGGTGACCGCCTGGTCGTAGATCCAGTCCGATGGCGGACTGAGTCGCGATTTCACCGCGCCCGTGAAGTCGTTCATTTCCACGTATGCGTAGTTGGAGCCAAGGCTCAAGCAGTAACCCACTCGGCTGTAGGTCATCGCTGCGTGTCGCGCGCGGTTGTCTACTGCATAGACCGCATTCGCTTCCGTGGGCCAGTTCGCATCCGCGGGGATGTTGATCTGGTAAGCCAACACAGCGCGCGGACCCGGCGAGCAAGGCGAGACCGGATCCTTGTCGTTGGTCGAGCAGATGTACGAACCACCGGTGAAGTAACCTCCAGTGAGGTCGTTGAAACGTCCCGACGGATACTGGTTGTCGGTACCAAGCCAGAGGTTAGCAGTGTAGTCGCCGTTCGGCTCGCTGTACGCCGCGTTGCGCAACCACCATGAGCCGCCGTCGATGGCGAACCAATTGGCCGAGCATGCCGAAGCAGACGCCGAGTTCATGACGCACGTCGTGTAGTTGGCCGGTGTCGTCCCGTAGATTCCGGAGACGGTCTCGAAGAAGTCCTGGTTGTAGCGTCCTTCGAGGAAGGCGTACTGCGCTTGGGTGCGCGGCACGAACATCTCGAGCCCAAGTGCCTGACAGCTGTTCGCACTCAGACGACTGTTCGTGCTGGTGCCGCCCGTCACGGTCACGTACGTGTAGCCGCCGCCGTCTGTGGTCATGTCGCAGAACGCGGTCATGGGAGCGACCGGACCCGTTCCGTCTGGGTCGATCGTGTAGTCTCCGTTACCGGTCGATTCGCCTGCATTCAGGATCTGCAAGCAGCTCTGACGAACGGGTGCTGTGGCGCACGTGGGCCCGGTGTAGCCACCCGCGCATGCGCAGGTGAATGTGTTGACGCCGTCGGAGCAAGATCCTCCGTTCAGACACGGGTTCGGAGCGCAGTCGTCGATGTTCGTTTGGCAGAGCAGACCCGTGTACCCGGCGGCACACGAACACGTGAACGAGTTGATGCCGTCGTTACACGTGGCGCCGTTTTGACAGAGGTTCGGGATGCACTCGTTGATGTTGACCTCGCAGAGCGGACCGCTGTAGCCCGGCGCGCAGGTGCAACTGAACCCGTTGACGCCGTCGACGCACGTCGACCCGTTGACGCATTGATTCGGGGTGCACTCGTCGATGTTCACACTGCAGACGCTGCCCTGGAAGCCCGGAGCGCAAGTGCACGTGAAGGTGTCGTCGCCGTCGGTGCACGTTCCACCGTTCTGGCACGGACCGTTGCGGCAATCGTCGATGTTCGTCTCGCAGGTGTCGCCCACGAAGCCGCGGCGGCAGCTGCAGGTAAACGTGTTGAGACCGTCCACGCACGTTCCGCCGTTGGCACAGGAGGTCGGCGTGCAGTCATCGATGTTCGTCTCGCAGTTCGTGCCCGCGTAGCCGGAAGCGCACGTGCACGTGTACGTGTTCGTTCCATCCGTGCAGGTACCGCCGTTCTGGCATGGTGCGGTGACGCAATCGTCTGGGTTGTTGTCGCAGAGCGCGCCCGTGAATCCTGGGAGGCAGGTGCACGTGAACGCGTTTACGCCATCAACGCACGTACCGCCGTTCTGACACGGTGCGCCCGAGCACTCGTCGATGTTCGTCTCGCAGTTCGTACCGGAGTAACCCGCCGGACACGTGCACGAGTACGCGTTCGCGCCATCCACGCATGTGCCACCGTTCTGGCAAGGAGCGCTCGCGCAGTCGTCTGCGTTCGTTTCACACGTCGTGCCCGAGAACCCGGGAGCGCACGAGCAAGTGAATCCGTTCACGCCATCGGCGCAGGTCCCACCATTCGAGCATGGGTTCGGCGAGCAATCGTCCACGTTCGTGGAGCACGTCGCGCCGGAGTATCCGGGCGGACACGCGCACGTGAATCCGTTCACGCCGTCGCTGCAGGTACCGCCGTTCTCACAAGGGCTCGTGCTGCAATCATCGGTGTTGCCCTGGCAACGGTTTCCCATGAAGCCCGGGAGGCATGCGCACGTGAATCCGTTCACGCCATCGGTGCAGGTTCCACCGTTCTCACAGGGGTTCGGCGAACAGTCGTTGATGTTCGTCGCGCAGTTCGTTCCAGAGAAACCTGCGGCGCAGGTGCACGCGAAGCTGTTCACGCGGTCTTCGCAAGTTCCACCGTTCATGCACTGGTTTGGAAGACAGTCGTCGATGTTGGTGCCGCAGTTGGGACCCGAGTAACCCGGCGCGCAGGTGCAGACGAACCCGCTCGAGTTGCTCGCGCAGGTCCCGCCGTTCATGCACGGATTCGGGGCGCATCGATTTCCGGCGTCCGCCGTGGTCACGTCCGTCGTAACACGCACGTCCGTGGCGGCGGGAGGCGAGTCGATTGGAGCTACCACGTCGGCGCGCACGTCGGTGGTGCGGACGTCCGTCGCGGGGGCGCCCGTGTCGGTCCGCGCGTCTGCGCCAGCTGGCGCGTCGAGCGGAGCAGCGACGTCAGGGTTAATGCGGACGTCGGTACCAGGTCCCGCTTCTGCGGTCCCGGTTTCCGATCCTCCGGTCGAACCATCAGGCGGCGGGATAGTAACGGTGGGAGACGAGCCGCAGCTCATCGCTAGAAGACAGCTGGATAGCAAAAAGAAATTCGAAAGACGCATGATTTTGGGCCCCTTGCGATAGCACTTGGCTACGCTCGTTTTGCGGGACCCTCGCCCGCCTCCTGTCGAGGTGTCAAGAGCAGCTTTCAGCCAAAACTCCCGCGCCCAAGGCGTCGCGACTGGGCCGCTCCGCATAACGAAGGAAACTGTGCGAGGCGCGTGAGCGCCCGCACAGCCTTTCGAGATCCGCTCACCCGAGAGGAGCCACCATCAACTGCGCGCCCGCTCGGTGGCAACACACCCGCAGCCGCACTCGTTGGAGACAAAGGTCGCGTCAACGTCACAACGAATGTTCGCGCGAATGCAGAAGTCTTGTGCGTACCAAACAGTCGCGTTGTCGGGGCCGCGACAGACGTCGGCAGCACATCGGCACTGCGGGCAGCCATGCTCGTCGTCCGTGCAAACGGGGCTTTCGCCAGGGGCACAGTTCGTGGGTGCTATGAACGGAAGGCACGAGACGAGCTCGCAATGGCACTCTTGGCAACCGTCCGCACCAGTCCCGCAGACCGCACGCTCCCCGACCTCGCAGGTGAATGGAGCAAAGTAAGCGGTGCAGGTGATCGGCTCGCAGCGGCACTGCGCGCAGCCGTAGTCATCGTTCCTGCACACGACGGTTTCATCAGCGTCGCAGCGAGGCGGCGCGATCGGAAGACACGAAACGGGCTCGCAGTGACACTCCTGGCATCCGTCCGCGCCGGTTTCACACACCACCCGTTCCTCGGGCCGGCAGCGAAGCGGCGCAAAGTACGCGGTGCACGTGATGGGCTCGCATCCGCATCCACATTCGTTCGAGACGAAGCGCTCGCCTTCCTCGCAGTGGATCAGGGAGACGCGGCAAAGGTCCGGCGTGTACCAACCGTCCGGCAACGCGGTTGTGCACCGGGCGTCGTCCGTGTCATCCCCGCCATCCTCGCCGGGCGCCGCGCCGCCATCCTCCGCGCCATCCGCCCGCTCCGTCCATTCGCCGCTGATCTCCGCTCCGCTTCCATCGGTCGACGGTGTGCCCACGCAACCGGCGAGCGTAACCATCAACCCAACACACCCGACAACCATTCCAAGCGTAATTTCTCGTTTCATGTCTTTCCTCGTTTCAAATGCAACTCACTCGAGACGCACGTGCCCATTCGCGTCGCCCGCGAGCGACACGCGCATCCACTCCTCATCCCTCGAACCCTAGGGCTCGGCGAATCCTCTCAACGTGATCGCTCTTAGGCCCGTTTGCCCCGTGATAGAGATCAACACGTGCGTGTGAAGAGCTCCCTCGGCGGACGGAGTCCATGCGAACCGAAGCGCTCGCGACTCACCGGATGCTAGCGAGCGATCCCACGCGTCCTGACCGACTAGGCTCACATCGGTGCGTTCGCTCTCGCGCAACGAAATGCTGCTGAGGTCTACCGCGTCCGAGCAACCGTTCTGAATCAGCACGGAGCCACTCGATACCGCTCCGACGCGTGCGCCGATGAACAAATATGCGGAGTCGATGACGAGGCAGGAACGCAAGGGCGCAGCGTAGAGGGAGACCCCCCGGTCAAGCCCTACAAGGACATCGATCGCGTCGCCGCGAAGGGTGTCGAGACGCACCACGTCCAAGGTGGGCGCGAAGTTGACCGCCACTGTGAACGACCCGTCGGCCGCGACGGTCGTGCGACCGGGAAGCTGTTGCGGCTGACTGAGGTTCGTCGCGATCAACTCGACGTCCGCGGGCGCTGCGCCAGGAACCCCAACGAGACCTTCCTGGCGCAAACCTGGCGCTGGCAACGTCGCCATCGCGATCTTCGTGAGATCGAAGACCGGCGCCAAAGGCGGCTCCGGCTGCGGGCTGACGATGCAGCCGGCAAACAAACTGAAGAGTAGCGGAAGAAGAGGTCTCACGATTGGCCTGACGCACCTATCTACGCACACGGTGTGCCACGATTTTTCCAATCGACACGGATGCGCCTGAGTCTCATAGTGTCTCACTCTGTCTGATATGTCCGAGCAGCGAGGGAATTCTCGAATCGCAGACCGCTACGTCGTGGAACAACTCCTCGGCGAAGGAAGCGCGGGAACGACGTGGATCGCGTTCGATGAAGCGTTCGGCCTCCGCGTCGCGCTGAAGGTAAGCCGCGGGCGCGCCATGGATGCAGTCGTCGCATCCGAGTTCTCTGCGCTCCGCGAGGTCACTCACCCGCATCTGGTTCAGCTTCTCGATTTCGGATGGCATGAGGGCCACGCTTTTTTCACGAGCGAGCTGATCAGAGGTCGACCGTTTCTCGAGTTCGCGATCGGTCGACCGGCGGCCGAGATCTCTACCGCGCTCGCGCACGTCGTTTCGGCCCTGGACTGCCTGCACCAAACCGGATTGCGTCACGGGGACATCTGCTCGAGCAACATTCTGGTCGACGAACACGGCGTCGCCAAGTTGATCGACCTGAGCTGTGCCGAACGCTTCGGTCGACCCCGCGGCGTCTCGGGAACGGCTGGCTACATCGCGCCTGAAGTCATGCGTGGGGAGGACGCGACCGGCCAGGCGGATCTCTTCGCGGTCGGTGCGCTCCTTCGGAGACTCGGAGACGGATTGCCGCCTGCGCTTTGTGCACTTCGAGATGCGCTAGAGGCAGAACGTCCCGAAGCAAGGCCGCCAGGGTGTGTCGCGCTACTCGAAGCGCTCGGAGTGCCGTCCGAGCCTCACAGAGCTGATGTGCTCGGGCCCGCGAGCGACCCTCACAGCAGACTGCCATCGCGTTTCGTCGGACGGCGCGACTTGATCGCACGGATGGAAGAGGCACTTCGCGTGCTCGACGAACAGCGCACCGCGCGCGTGCTCGTGGTCCACGGTCCAGCAGGCGTGGGGACAAGTCGAGCGCTGCGAGAGCTCAAATGGCGGGCCCAGCTCCCTCGACCCGGCTCGACAGGCTTCGGTGGGACGCCGAAGGTCATCGAAGTCAACGTGCATGATTCCTCCGGGCTCACGCGCGCATTGATCGGTGCACTCGAAGTCCCTCCGGAGCGGCTGGCTTCGGGCTTGATTGGACTCGCAGAGGCCGTCGCTCGCCGGCGCGATGACGCGCAACGCAAACCATTTGTGCTGATAGTCGACGATGCGCACGCCATGGTCGGACGGGAACGACAACTTCTCGAGTCGCTTATCCGCATGGCCGCGTGCAATGACGACTTCGTTCTCGTCATGGGCTCGCGCTCGGCCCTCGATTTCGAAGCGCCGACTCTTGAACAGTTCGCGCTCTCACCATTCAGCCGTGCCGAGATCGAGGAGATACTCGGAGCCCAAGCACCGTCGAGCGCGGTCGATTCGATGCTGTCGCGGACGAATGGCTTCGCCGATTCCGTCTTCGCCCCATTGCGGGAAGACACAGTCATCGAGTCCCGTGATCAACAGATCATCGACGACCTTCGGGTCTGTGATGCTCTGATAACGCCCGCGCTCTTCAACGCGCTTGGATGGACCGATCAGGATCGCGCTGCCCTATTGGCGAACGGTCTGATTCGGTTGGAAGGCGCGACGCTACGGCTTAGGCCTCACGCAGTTGCGTTTGCGCACGCGGAGGCATCACCCGCCACGAGGCGCCGTGCCGCGAGCGCGCTCGCACAATCTTCAAACGAATCGCACGGGCTCAGCGAAGTGTATCTGCTGCGAGCTGTCGAGCTCTTTGCTCATCTCGACGACCTGAGCCGTGCTTTGGAGACGCTCGACCGAACGCTGACCGGAGCGACCGCGATTGCGTCGCGCGCGCGCGCACACACAGCGCTTTGCGAGTCCTTCATTCGGTCGCATGATCTGGAACGCGCGCGAGTGCACGTCGGCTTGGCTGCGGATTGCGCGTTCGAAGAGGGAGACCTTCAGTCGGCGCTCGCGCTCTGTCTACGTACCCTCCGACTGCGCCCCCGACTCAGAGCTCGAGGCGTCGGGAGCGCGAGAGCAGAATACGCATCACGTCTTGTTCTGATCGGAGATGTTTTGCTCCAGTCAGGGCTCTTGCCGCATGCCAAGCGCTTCTTGCTGCGCGCGGTCGATGCTGCACAGACAGATCGAGCGCTCTGTGCGCGTGCATCCAGCCTGCTCTCGCGCGTCCTCGTACGGATGGGCGACTACTCGGGCGCGTTGCTCGCCGCCCAAGTCGACGCACCGACCGCCGAGACGTGCGTGGCCGCAGCCGTCGCAGCAACGTACGGAGACAACCGGGCGGCAGCGGATTCTCTGCTTGCCACCGCTCGCAGTCTGGTCACCGATGGGAGCGCGCCACGAACGAGGATCATGCTTCTCGAGACCTGCGCTCTCACCGCGTACAGACGCGGACAGCTCGCCGAGGCCGCCGCTCACTACGAAAACGCGCTCGAGCTCGCAGAGAAGAGAGGATACGCGGACCTCGCTGCGAAGCTCTCGCTCAACACGGCAACTGTTGCTCACCAGCGCGGAACGCTCGGCGTCGCCATCGCCCGCTACGAGCAGGCTTTGCACCTTGCCACCGCGCTCGGAAAGCAAACGACGACCGCGCTCCTACTTTTCAATCTCGCGCGCGCGTTCGCGGATGCGGGTGCGTTCGAGCGTTCCACGCTCGCGATTGCACGCGCGGAAGAAGCCATGCGCGCGGCATCGATGGACAGCTATCGCGTCCTCCTTTCCGCACTATCGGTCGAGCTACTGCTCGAACAAGGACAGATTGCCGCCGCAGCGTCGCGCCGTGACGAGGACAGAGCACGGATCGACGGAGTAGCAAGCGCGCGCGAGCTCGCCGAGCTGTCCGTGCTGGACGCGAGGCTTGCTCACGAGAGAAACGATGCGTCACTCGCAAAGGCTCGCGTGGAGCGCGCAGAATCGCTTGCGGTCGAGTGCGGCGCGGAAGACGTCCTGCTCCGCGCGAGGTTGTTCCGAGCATCGATCGAGACTCCTAGCGAGAAGCTCCTGGCGCTCCTCGAGGACGACGTCAAACGCGCTCACGAGCTTGGTTTCGACCTCCTTGGGGCCGACCTTCACGCTGCGTTGTGCGACGCATATCGACGACGCGGCGTTGGCGATCTTGCCGAGCGACATCGAGCACAGGCGAGAACAACCTACGAGCGCGTCGCGCTAGGACTTCCGAGCGCGCTCGGTGAGCGGTTCCTTTCTCACGCACGACGCGCGCGCGTTGCCCGGTCACAGTCTGCAGGGAATCCCGAAAAACCTGCTTCTACTGATCGGGAAGCAAAGCTCGGGCGCCTCGTCGAAATCAATCGGCGACTCAACTCTTCCCTTCGTACGGACGACGTCCTTCGCGCCGCAATGGACGCTGCGATCGAGCTGACCGAGGCCGAGCGAGGGTTTCTTCTAGTGCGGCGCGACCTGAAAAACTCAAGAGGATCACGAGAATCGAGCTCGGTGCTCGAGGTTGCAACGGCACGGAATATCGACCGAGAGGCGGTCGGGAAATCCCAGATGAAGTTCAGCCGCGCAATCGCCGAGCGCGTCATCGAAACGGGCGAGCCCGCGATAACCGACAACGCGCGCGACGATCCGAGATTTCGTGAGGGGCGATCCGTCCACGCGTTGCAGCTAACGAGCGTCATCTGCGTACCAGTGCGACAAAACGACGATGTCATCGGGGCCATCTATCTCGATCATCGCTTCCGGCGCGGTCGCTTCACCGAGCACGACGTAGACCTCTTGCTCGCGTTCGCCGACCAGGTAGCTCTCGCGATGAAGAATGCGGCGCTCGTCGCGGAGCTAACGCGCAAGACGCGCGACCTCGAAGCCGAGCGACAGCGCGTGGCCAAGCTTCTCGAGGGTCGCGAGCTCGAGATCTCGCGACTGGAACAGGAGGTCGCGCGTCGAACTCCTTCCGTGAATGCGATCGGAGACATCGTCGGGGAAGCGGAGCCAATGCGTCGCATGTTCGCCGTCCTGGGACGCGTGATTCCGAGCACGTTGCCGATCCTAGTTCTCGGTGAGAGCGGCGTCGGCAAGGAGCTCATCGCGAAGCCGTTCACTCAGAGAGCCCGCGGCGCCATGGATCGTTCGTTTCGATCAACTGCGCCGCCCTTCCCGAGCAGCTTCTCGAAGCGGAGCTCTTTGGATACGCAGCCGGAGCGTTCACAGGAGCAGACCGCGCGCGCACCGGACTCGTGGTCGCTGCCGACAAGGGAACACTTTTTCTCGACGAGATTGGCGAGATGCCGATCGGAATGCAGGCCAAGCTCCTGCGATTCCTCCAAGAGCGCGAAGTGCGTCCGCTGGGACAAGATCGAACTGTCTCGGTAGATGTTCGCGTGGTCAGCGCAACGAATCGGGACCTGCGACGCGAAGTTACGAACGGCAAGTTCCGCGAAGACCTCTATTACCGTCTCGCCGGCGTCGAGATCACCGTTCCGCCGCTGCGAGAACGAATGACCGACGTGCCGGCCATCAGCCGTCGTCTCCTTTCGCGCGCTTTGCCCGGGGAACAAAGGGAGCTCGCACCCGAGGCGCTTCGAGCGCTCATGCGTCATTCGTGGCCGGGCAACGTGCGAGAGCTCGAGAACGTGCTCACGAAGGCGGCTGTGCTTTGCGAAGGGGAAACGATCCACGCACGAGACGTCGAGATCGAAGCGAATCGAGTCGCACCTACCGCACACGCGTCGCGCACGGAGTATGCACAGGACGAGCTAGACCGGATGCGAGCAGCGCTACAGAGGAATCGTTTCTCGGTCGCCAAAGCCGCGCGCGAGCTCGGCATCCCGCGCGCGACGTTCTACCGAAAAATGGCAAAGCTAGAGCCTTCGCCGCGCTAACCTCACGCGGTCGTCGTCACGGACGCGAAGCAGCCGCCACGGCTTGCTCTCAGGCGCAGTACGTGCCGACGAACAGGTGCGATTCCAGCGAATAGAATGGCTGCGCGCTGTCACCGGGGCAGAGATAGGGAACGCGCGCAGTGACGCTCGCGCGAACGCCGAGCTCCAAGAGCAACTTTAGGATCCACGCTCGGGACTCACGCACTCCTTCGATTCGCTCAGGCACCAATCGCTCGACAGGCGTATCGGTGCGCTTTCCGCGATCGACGAAGGGGTCGTACGGAAGCGGAACGGCGATCACGACTGTCGCACCGTCGCGCGCGTGTCGAAGCGCGTTTTTCAGCAGAGCGATCGGTTTCACGCAACGGTCGAGTACGTGCAGGATGGAGACCGCGTCGAAGGACACGCCCAGGTTGATGCCGTCGGCAATGTCCACATGGTGTACGCCATAGCCCTGCTGCTTGAGCTTCGCCGCCATCCCTTTGGACGTCTCGGTACAAGTGACCGACGCGAATCGCGGCGCGAGTGTTCGGGTCAAATCACCGCTGCCCGCACCCACATCGAGGAGGGCGCCCTTGGCCTCGGGTATGATCTCGCCCCACTCCGCGGCGGAGAGGTACGTCATGGGGTACATTCCGAGCCACGCATTGACGTCGAAATCGACGAACCGGCGCCGAAGCATGCGATGCACTGCCGTGCGGACAAAACCATGGCGTCGAGCTTCTAGTGACGCTTCGAGAGTCGCTACGCGGGCGCTGTCGTAGAAGTCGAGCTCGCGGAGTTCGTTCACGGCGCAGAAGCCTATCGAGGGCTACACTCGGAACGCAATGCAATCTCTCCCGCGCACCGCGTTCACGAATCGATTTACGCGCGAGCTCCCCCCCGATCCCGAAGCAAAGAACTTCCGCAGGCAGGTCGCTGGGGCTTGCTATTCCCGCGTACAGCCGACCAAGGTCAGCGCGCCGTCTTTAGTAGCGTGGTCGAGCGAAGTGGCGTCGCTGCTCGATCTACCGAGTGACGGGCCGGAGTCTAGCGAGCTGCTCGAGGCCGTCTCCGGCAACCGGGTCCTGGAGGGGATGGACCCACATGCCATGTGTTACGGCGGTCATCAGTTTGGAAACTGGGCAGGACAGCTCGGTGATGGACGCGCGATCAATCTGGGCGAGATTCGCAACGCGCGCGGCGAGCACTGGACACTGCAACTCAAAGGTGCAGGTCCCACACCCTACTCGCGCGGCGCGGACGGGCTCGCGGTGCTTCGCTCGTCGATTCGCGAGTTTCTCTGCAGCGAGGCGATGCACCATCTCGGCGTACCTACGACGCGAGCGCTCTCCATCGTGCGCACGGGCGAAGACGTGGCGCGCGACATGTTCTACGACGGCAACCCACGTATGGAGCCCGGCGCAGTCGTCTGCCGCGTTGCTCCGAGCTTCACACGGTTCGGAAACTTCGAGATCTTCGCCTCACGAAACGATGTCGACACGCTTCGCGCGCTGCTCGACCACACGATCCGCGCAAGCTTTCCCGAGCTCGGCGAGCCCTCGTCAGAGACCTACGTTCGTTGGTTTCACGAAGTCGCGATTCGCACCGCAGATCTGATCGTGAACTGGATGCGCGTTGGCTTCGTGCACGGCGTCATGAATACCGACAACATGTCGGTGCTTGGCCTGACCATCGACTACGGCCCGTACGGTTGGCTCGAAAGCTACGACACCCGCTGGACCCCTAATACGACCGACGCGAAGGGGCGAGTTTATTGTTACGGTGGGCAGCCGCCGGTCGC
>CAZWQH010000032.1:10138-20960 GCA_964635815.1 uncultured Sandaracinaceae bacterium | reverse complement strand
CGTGAGCGGCGGCAAGGACAGCTACACGCTCCTCCACTTGCTCGAGCACATGAGCCGACGCTCGCCGAACAAGATCGAGATGATCGCGGTTCATCTCGATCAAGGGCATCCCGGTTATGACGGCGCGCCTCTCGAGGGTTGGCTCAAGACCCACGGATACCCGTACAAGATCCTGAAGGAAGATACGTACTCGGTCGTCGTCGAGAATATTCCCGAGGGCAAGACGTACTGTTCCCTATGCTCGCGCTTGCGTCGTGGCGTCCTGTATCGCGCGGCCAACGACATGGGCTGCACGAAGATCGCGCTCGGGCATCACCGCGAGGACACGATCGAAACGCTCTTCCTGAACCTCATGTTCACGGGGTCGCTGAAGGCCATGCCCGCCAAGCTTTTCAGCGACGACGGGAAGAACGTCGTGATTCGTCCTCTGATGTATTCGGCGGAGACTCGCATCGCACAGTTTGCTCAGGCCATGAGCTTTCCGATTCTTCCGTGCGACCTTTGCGGTTCGCAGGACAATCTGATGCGCAAGCAGGTGAAGGAGCTCCTTCACACGCTCGAGGAGAAAGCCCCACGTGCAAAAGAGAGCATGCTCGCTGCTCTGAGAAACGTGAAGGGCACGCACCTTCTCGACGCGGACATCGCGGAGTTCGCGCGAAAGCGCAATCGCGATGACGCAGAAGCCCGTACGAGCGATGATCTGCTCGGCCCGACGTTGCCCCGAACTTCGGCGCCTCGCGAGACAGCAGATCGAAATGCGACAAGACGGTTACCTCTTCTTGGCTAAGATTTTGCGACTCGCGCCCATCGCGGTGCTTGCCTGCTCGATTGCTCTTCACGCGTTCCACGTGAAGGCGCAGGCGTTCGATCTCGATCGCTTCCATCCCACTCCCGACGGAGACGGTTTCCTCGGCGTCGCGTCGTCGCGCACCCCGCCAAGCGAACGCTGGATTGGCTCCCTTTGGATCGGAGTTGCAACGCATCAACTGAGCGTCTCGTCCGGCAGTCGAATGGTTCAACCGATTCGCGAACGTCTGACTGCGGAAGCTCAGCTCGAAGTCGGTTTGTTCGGACGTCTCGCACTCTACGCCGGGGCTCCGGTGGTCCTCTTTCAGTCGGGAGACGTCATTCCTGCGTTTAACATCCAATCGCCTGGCCTGGGTCATCCGCGCGTTGGCGCTCGTATGAGGTTGCTCGGAGAAGACGCAACCACGCAGCGCAAGAGCGAAGGTCCCGGCTTGGCCCTCAATGTCCAGACGACGATTCCCGTAGGGACGCTTGGAGCGTTCGCCATGGAGCGTGACGCGATCCTATCTGCGCAGCTCATCGGAGACTTTCACGCTCTTGGACTCGGGTTTGCGATCGTCGTGGGATATCGACACCGATTCGCGTCCGTCCAACTCCTCGATCTCAAGTTTGGAAGCGAGCTCGAGTTCATGTTCGCTGCGCGCGCTCCTCTTCAGTGGGTGCAAGGCCTTTCCGCGCTCGTCGAGATTCGTGGAAACCACGAAGCGGAAGATCCCTTTGGTCCCATCGCGCGCACGGTCATCGAGATCGACGGCGGTCTGCGCTACGTGCTGGACGAAGTCACGCTCTCTCTGACTGCGGGGGCAGGGCTGAGCCCAGGAGTTGGTGCCCCAGGTTTTCGATCCGCCATCGGCGTCGAATGGGCTCCACAACCTCACGACCTCGATCGCGATGGTGTCGGCGACGGACAAGACCTCTGCCGCTCGCTTCCAGAAGATCGTGACGGGCACGACGATGCCGATGGTTGTCCCGACCCCGACAACGACAGCGACGGGGTAATTGACGTGGACGACGTCTGCCCGAATGAGCGCGCCGCGGAAGGCCACGACGTCGACGAAGACGGTTGCACCGACGCATCGTAGAGCGTTGCGGGTCGAATCTGAGGTGAGCCGTAGATTTCCCGCATGTCGGGGCGCGTACGTCGATGTGGGCGCAAAATGATCCAATGTCTTGACGTGGATCGGTGCCACCCGTTAGCTAGATGAAGTGCGCATTCTTTCCGCGGACCACTCGAGCGAACGCGTCCTTGTGCGCGCTCGCATCGCGCCCTCCGCGCGAGCTCTGCTCCGTCGGCAATCGTTGCTCGTATTTCTCGCATGCGTGCTCATGTCGCTGACACTTCCGTTCCATGCGGGAGCAGACAGTGTAACGAACGCGCTGCAGAACGGACGAGACTTTCGCGTACGAGTCGCGGCTGCTCTGCGCCTGGGAGGATCGAGCAATCGCGCGAACGTTCCGTTCCTGGTGGCTGCTCTCGCCGATGCCCATCCTGCCGTACGTGCGAGCGCGGTGACTGGCCTTGCCAGGCTCGGGGATCCGGCGGCGCTTCCCGCGCTGCGCCGACTAACGCGCGACTCGTCACCCGCCGTTCGCCAACAAGTCGACATGGCGATTCGCTCTCTCTCCCGGTTCGCTACTGCCGCGGTCGCATCGACGGTCGCCACTGGGCAGCCCTTCGACTGGAACAGCATTCGCTACGTGGTCGTGCTTGGAGACATGCGTGACCAGAGCGATGCGCAGCTCGAGCTCTCCGGGCTGCTGCGCAATCACGCGGTGCGTGCTCTGGGTGAGCACCCGATGCTCGCGGTCATCCACGACCAAGCCTCGGGTGTGCGAATCAACTCAGAAGCGAATCGACGGCACCTTCCAAGGATGCGCATCGAAGGCTCGCTCAGTCGGCTATCGACCGAGATGCGGCCGCTCGGGTCGCCCATCATCGGCGCTACGAGCGTCACGCAACAGCTGGCTGTACATGCTGAGGTAAGCTTTCTCCTGCTGCAGGAGCCGTCTCGCAATATGCGCGGATCGATGCGCGGTGCAGCAACGGGAACCGACTCGGTTCGCGGCGCCGTAGAACCGCATCAGCGGCGCCTCGCAGATCACGCCCTTCTGGGTGCAGTTCGCACTGCGTTGTCGCGTACTCCTGCCGCTCTTGCGCAGGCGATTCGGTAAGTCGCGCTCGAGACGCGGGTTCGCTTGGGTCGACCGGCATGCTGTGCTACGGCCGCCCGAATGAGGCGTGAACATCTTCTTGTCGCTGGCGCGGTCGCGGTAAGCGCGCTTTCGATCAGCTGCCGTTGCGGTTCGGATTCGACGTCAACGAGCGAGCCTACGCAGCCGCCGATTTTCCGCGACGACTTTGCTCGTGCGGAGCTCGGTGACAACTGGGACAACACCGGTGGGCCGTATCGCATCGTAAATGGTCAGCTGAACGTGCGCGGGGCGATGAACCACCCGCTCTGGCTCAAGACTCCGCTTCCTCGTGACGTGCGGATTGACTTTGAGGCGCGCAGTGAGTCGCCGGAAGGTGACATCAAAGTCGAGGTGTTCGGGGACGGGAAGTCATTCGCAACCGCGGCCAGTTACAACGCCACGAGCTACGTAGTGATTTTTGGGGGGTGGGGAAACCAAGTTAACTGCATCGCCCGAATGGACGAACACGCCAACGACAGGGCAGTCGGGCCTTCGAACCCGGTACTCCCAGCCAAGACGTATCGAATCCGGATCGAGCGAAAAGGCTCGAAGATTTCCGCTTGGGCAGACGGAACGCTGCTCGCATCCATGAACGATTCCGCTCCGTTGGAGGGCCCTGAACATAGGTTCTTCGCCTTCAACAATTGGTCGACCGATCTTTGGTTTGACAATCTCGTGATTACGCCGCTTTGATCGGATGCTTGCGCGCCGTAGGCTCCACAATGAGTCTGCCGCGTCGCTGACCCTGCTCGAGATGGAAGTCAAAGAGTTCGAAAACCTGCTCAACGATGTGGAGACGCGCGTCGATCGTTTGCGCGCGCTCTACGAGCAATGGTTTCAGGGGATGGAGCGACTCGAGCCGTCCATCCCGCGCAAGGAGGTGGATCGCAGAATCGCGATGATGCGCAAAGAGCAACCGCGCAACACCGGTCTACGGTTTCGATTTCAACAGCTCGTGCAGAGGTACACCACGTACCAGACGTACTGGATGCGCGTGGGTCGCCAGATCGAAGAAGGCACCTACGCAAAGCACATGACGAAGGCCAAGCGCGCTCAGATGATGAGATCGATGAAGCCTGCGGCCACCAAAGCGTGGGAGGTCGACGTAGACGTCGACGTCGACTTGGATTTTGGTGCGGACGAGTCAGAGCCGGAAGCGGCAGCCATCCACGAGGACGATCTCGACTCTGCGTTCGACAACGCATTCGATGGTGCGTTTGGCACCGCTGGTCCCAGCCCTGCACTACCGCCCGCACCGGCGGATCGTGCGCAAGCCGCTGCGAGAAAAGCCTCGACCCCGTTCGCACGCAACTCTTCGCGACCGCCACCTGCATCAGGAACCGACCCTCTGTCCTCGAAGTCGTTCCCGAAACCGGACCTCACGCCTGCGCCATCGATGGTTCCGAAACCGCAGGTCGTCGCGCCGCCTGGAGGCGTCGCTGCCTCGCCGATACCCGCGGCACCGCGCGTTCCCGCGTTCAAACCACCGACTCCGCCGGGCGGTCAGCTTGCGCAGCCACCTGCGATTCCACGTCCGCCGCAGTCGCTACCGTCGACTCCACCTGCGACACCTGTCGCGCCCGCGACGGCACGGGCCATCGTGCGCGCACCCGCACCCCCTCCCGGAATGAAACCCGCTCCAGTCGCGGTGCCTCCTCCGCCGAAGCGACCGTCTCTCTCCCCAATGCAGGCGGCAAATCAAGCGCGAGCAAAACCGTCCCAGCCAGGCGCGGGGGCACCGGTGGATGACGCGAAGGTTCGCTCGGTATACGACGCATACGTCGCTGCAAGAAAGAGCAACAACGAACGCACGGACAACGTGTCAATCGATTCCTTCGGCAAGAATCTGCGAGATATGGCGCCTAAGTTTCGCGCAAAGTTCGGCCGTGACGTCGATTTCGACGTGGTAGTCGTCGACGGCAAGGTCGGAATCAAGCCCAAGCCGGGCGCCTGAGAAACACAGATTTGCTGACGGCGTGCGAGTCGGCACCAAACTGACGTGCCGATCGCGTTCGGTCGGTTGCAGCGTGTAATTTGGTCGCTCTAACCTCTTCCTTGTTCGAACCGAGGTGTGCCACCATGGCCATGCTGTCGGAGTCGTCTCGCATCGAGCGGGCGCCTTTCGACATTCCAGAACATGTCCAACCAGCTCCCCGCCCCGGCCGCCGAGGGCACGCTATCGAAGACTCCGTTCGCGCACATCGTGCTCTACGTCGTGCAGCGAAACATGACCGGAACGCTCGCCGTCTGGCCGGACATTCAGGACGGTCGCAAGGAAGACCGCATCTTTTTCGAGAACGGTTACATCGTGGCGGCTCGCATGGTCGAGTCCGCGGCAGCGCTCGATCGCGGCCTCCTTCCTGTCTTCGCGCGAGCTCAAGCGCCGTTCGTTTTTTACGAGGGCGTTAACCTCGTCGGGAACGCGTCGGGGGCGCTCGTGGGACGCGTCGACGCATACGCGCTCGTGACAGCGTCAGTTCGCGGTCCGGTGCGAGAAGATGCCGTAGAAGCGGTTCTATCCAAGTTCGGAACGTCTCCGGTGCGCATCAAGCAGGGCACCGATCTCGCGCGTTTCCAGTTCACGCAGAAAGAGAGCTCTTTCATCGAAGTGATGCGTGCCGAACCCGCATCCATAATCGATTTGATGAGCGCCGGCGGTTTGCCGGAGAAAACTGCGCGCAAGTTTCTCTACCTGCTCGCAATCACGAAAACGATCGAGTCGTACGGGGCCGTCGCGCCGAGCTCCTCCTCCACGCGCCTCCCGCAGACAGGTGGTACGAGCCCTGCAATACGGCTTCCGACTTCAGGTGGCACGAGCCCGGGAATGAAAGCGCCGGGGACCAATCCCGCCATCAAGCTTCCGCCTGCAAAGCCAACTCCCGCCGCGGCGCCGGCCTCCTCTGCTGCGGAACCCGCATTCGAAGAGCGACTCACGTTTTCGATCGCCGAGCCCGAGGCGGTTCACGTCGCGCAGAGCGCTGCAGCTCCGCTTCCTGACCTCCCTGCAGCAGCCGGCGACATGAGCTTCGAAGACATGCCGATGCCGTCGCTTCCTCCGGCGCCGAGCGCAGCGGCAGCGAAGAAGAAGTCCAATCCACCTGTAGCCGCCGCAAATCTTCCTGCACGTGTGAAGAAGCCAGCGCCGCCGCGACCGCCGCAACCACCCATGACGATGTCTCAGGATCTCGCCGCGAAGTGGCAACGCCTTGCCGATCGCTGTGTGGAGATCGACGGCCAGAACTATCTCGAGATGCTCGGAGTTCAGAAGGACGCGACGTCCGCGATCATCCGGGAGAAGTACTTCGAGTTGATGAAGACGTTCCACCCGGATCGACTGCCACCGGAATTTTCTGGGCTCGCGGAGTTCGTGCGCACGGCGTTCGAGCACTTGACCGCTGCAAACGAGACTCTTTCGGACGGTGACAAGCGGACGGCTTACATCCGTGGTCTTGCGGGCGGAGGCGGATCCCCCGCGGACGAACGCAAGATGATCCACATCCTCGAAGCGACCGTTGAGCACCAAAAAGCGGAGATCATGTTCAAGCGGCGCGAGTACGCAGCCGCCCTCGTCCATATCGAGAACGCCATCGAGCTGAATCCCGAGGAAGCGGACTATCACGCATTTCGATCGTGGACGCTCTTCTCGAGCTCTGCCGAGGATGACGAGGCGGCGACCGAGATTATGTTGAAGGCCGCGGACGAGGCCGTGCGTCTCAACGCGGGTAGCGATCGAACCCACTACTACCGTGGCCTCATTCTTCGCAGGGCGGGACGTGATCCAGAGGCGATTGGTGCGTTTCGCAAGGCGGCCGAGATCAATCCGAGAAATACGGACGCCGTTCGCGAAGTGCGGCTTGCGGACATGCGCGAGAAGAAACCTACGACCGAAAAATCCGACAAGGGCGGCGCGGCTTCTGTCGCAGGCGGACTGCTCGGCAAGCTCTTCAAGAAGAGCTGAAGCCTCGCGCCTCGTGTGGGGCGCTGCGCTCTAGTGCAAGGCGATCACCGAGCCGTCGTCCGCACCGAAGACCGCCATTCCGTCCGAGATCAATCCGACAACCGAATCCACGTCGCTCGGCGCGCGCGCGCGCCAACGTAGGTCGCCCGCGCGCGATAGCGCGTACAAGAAATCATCGTGTGACCCGAAGAGAATGGTTCCGTCACGCGCGATCACGGGGCTCGACAGGATGCCGAGCTCGATCGAGTTCGTTGGGCTGACGGTGAACTCCCACACGACCGATCCATCCTTGGCGTCGAGTGCAATGAGCTTCGGATCTGGGCCCAGAGTTCCCACGATCACCAGCCCATCGCGACTGATGGCCGGAGCGCCGCGAATGGGTGCACCCACGTCGTGCTTCCAACGCGACACCCCCTCGCTGTCGATCGCGTGGAGGTGGCGATCGTCACTCCCAACGAAGACCGTTCCGTCTTGGCCGATCGCTGGCGATGAATCGACATCTCCGCGCGTGCCGTACGTCCAACGAACGCGGCCTTCGAAGTCGACCGAATAGAGAGAGTCGTCTTGGCACCCGATGTACACGTTCCCGTCGCTGTCCACGGCCGGATTCGAAAACAATTTCGCGCGTGCGCGCACGCTCCACAGTACCGCCCCATCGGCGGTCATCGCGAAGAGGTACGGGCCGGCTGCGAAATGAAGGATTCCATTCTTCGGGCTCGAAACGATCGCCGTGTCCGCATCGAAATCGCCGCGACGTTCGAGATTCGTAGGCAGCTTGAAGCGCAGGTCGCCACCTCGTGAGAAGGACCACACGGCGTCCGCGTCCGAGCCCACATACACGTTGCCTTCATTGTCTATGAACGGTGTGGAGTAGATGCGGTCCAGGAGATCACGCTTCCAAATCAGCGCGCCGGTCCGCGCGTCGAGCGCGTAGAGAAAGTGATCGTGTGAGCCTACGTAGACGCGCCCCTTTCCGTCCGCCACCGCTTGGGCGGTGACTGCTGCGCCAGTTTGGAATCGCCACACGATCGTCGCCTTGCTGGGAGCTTCGAAGCCGCTCCTGCCATCGTGCGCGCTCGATGTTCGATACGCGCGAAGGGGACCTCGCGTTGCTGCCTTCAGAGTCTCGGGACGTGGAGGCCGCAGCTGAACCGTCGATTCGCTCCCAGCGTCCGTTTGCGTGACTCGACGCGCGTGACGACGACCCAGCGGATCTGGGCGCAAAAAATCGAATCCGGAGCGAGACGCCGTGAAGAAGACCGCCGCCGCGGCTGCGACCCAAAGTGCCACGAGCGTTGCGGCGCTTGCTCGCAAAGCCGCACGGTTTGGCGGCGCTGGCGGAACTGCGTCTTTGGCTGAAGTCAATGTCGACTCACTTATCAGGAACGTGGCGGGCGCTGGCGGATCTTTGTTCTCTCCGCCATCTGGGCATCGCTAAGTCGTTGAAATCGCATGCGCCAACCCAGGTATGGATCTGGCGTGTCCAGAAGCAATGTTGCCGCGCGAGAAGGTGATCATGCACGGCGTCGAATCACTGTCTGACGTGGAGCTCCTCGCGGTGCTTCTCGGGACAGGAACACAGCAGCAACCAGTTGGAGAGCTGGCTGCATCGTTGCTTGCTCGATCGGATCTACGTGAGCTTGCACGACGCGGGGTTGGTTCGCTTGCGGAGCAGAGCGGGGTGGGTAGCGCAAAAGCCGCGCGCCTGGCAGCGGCTTTCGAGCTCGGTCGACGGGCGTGGGCCGTTCGCGAACCCGACGACACGTTCGCTATGCGAAGCCCGCAGAACGTCGTCGATCTCCTTGCCCCCGAGCTTGCGATCCGAGAGTGGGAGACCTTTGTCGTTCTCGCGCTCGACGTGAAGAACCGTGTGAGACAGCGAGCAACCTTTACAGCGGGCAGTCCAGAGCATTGTCCGGTCCGACCTGGCGACGTGTTGCGATTCGTTCTTCGCGCCGGAGCCACCTCACTGGTCGTCGCGCACAACCATCCCAGCGGAGACCCGACGCCAAGTGCCGAGGACGTTTCCTTCACGGCCGCGCTGGCGCGCGCTTCCGAGCTCGTCGCTGTCCGATTGGTCGATCACATCGTGATCTCGGCCACCAAACACTACTCCTTCGAAGAGCACGGTTTGTTGGCTACTGAGTCGGCGTTCCCGACCCGCATGCGTTCGGGAAATCGGTCGACTAATCCGCACCGAACAGGAGGAAAATAGCAATGATTTACGCACTCTTGGGTACTCTGTTGCTTGGACAGCCGATATGGGTCGAATCCGGCCGCGGCGTTCGAATTGTGGCTGCGTCCGAGGCTTCTGCTCGTCCGCGTTGCCTTGACAGGAAAAATGCAACGTGCTTCTTTTCGCGACCCTGCGACTTGACGTTGCGGGCCTATCCCGTCCCAGCAAGACAGCTCGGAGAGCATTCCCGTGAAGCGCACTTATCAACCACACCGAACACGTCGCAAGCGCACCCACGGTTTCCGTGCGCGCATGGCCACCAAGAACGGCCGCAAGGTCCTTAGCGCGCGTCGTCGCAAGGGACGTCGTCGTCTCGTCGTGACGACCTACAAGAAGTAGGGCGTACGCCCGCGTTGCCACGGCAGGCGTTTCCCAAAACCTGCCGCATCTTGAAGCGGTTCGAGTTCGAGCTCGTGCAGGCGCATCGCGTCAAACGCGCCTCGGCTCATTTCGTGGTGCTTTCGCGCCCGAATGAAAACTCGCGGCTAGGTGTTTCCGTCTCGAAGCGTGTTGCTGGCGCAGTGGGGCGGAACCGTGTGAAGAGGCTCGTGCGAGAGTGGTACCGACGTTTGAATCCGCGCCCTGCCGGGGATCTGGTCGTCATTGCGCGCAATGGCGCGCACGAGCTTTCGCAGCTGGAAGCCAGCGCAGAGCTCGATCAAACCCTGAAACGTTCGCGGGGCGGAGCGTGAAGACGTTCCTGCTTTTCATGATTCGCGTCTACTGGTGGACGCTCTCCCCGATCATCGGGCGGGCCTGCCGGTTCAATCCCACCTGTTCGAGGTACACGGCGGCGTGCATAGAGCGCTTTGGCGCGCTACGCGGTAGCGCGTTGGGAGTGCGGCGAATCGCGCGCTGTCATCCGTTTCATCCCGGTGGGGAAGATCCACCGCCAGCGCACTAGCGCGCCGAATCGAAGTCCGCTCTCAATCGCCCTTTTGCCCCCGGCACCCATGCAGCAAGAACGTCCCAAGAACTACACAACCATCTTCTTGATCGCAGGCCTGACCATGGCTGCGCTCACACTGTTCCGACCCAAGCCGAGCGCGAAGGATACGAAGGGCAAAAAGGAAACGTCGAGCGCAGCTGCGACCAAGCAAGCGGCTCCACGAGGAACTACGCCGAGCATGCCGGCTGCTCCGCAGGTGGCACACCGGTTGGGGGCACCTCTCACACCCGCGGAGATCAGTCGGGCCCGTCGATTCACTGAGCTCGAGACTTCCGAGTTTCGCGCGGTGTTTTCCAACGTAGGCGGAGGCCTCGCGCATTACTTTGTCAAAGATCGACGTTTCGCGAGGACGCCGAAGTCGGGTCCGCGAGACATGATCACGACTGAGAACGTTGCGTTTGCCCCGCTGCGTCTCGAGCTGCTCGGCACTCAGCTCCCGAACGATGCCGTTTGGGCCGTCAGCAAACCGAGCGAGCGTGAAATACGAATGGTGTGGGAAGGCGACGGCCTTCGCGTCACGCGTTCGTTCACCGCAGGCCAGGGTCCGTACCAAATATGGGTGAAGAACAAGATTGAGAACCTCGGTCGATCGCCGCGCCGTGTGCGTGCGCGAACTGCGACGTTTCACTACGTGCCGCGCGACAGCGAGGGCGGTGGATTTTTTGCCGTTCGAGCGCCC
>CAZWQH010000032.1:7802-10128 GCA_964635815.1 uncultured Sandaracinaceae bacterium | reverse complement strand
AGGGCGATCTCCAACGCAAGGATCGCGACAAGCTGAAGTCTCCGCATGGTTACGGACACCCCAGCTTCGTAGCGATCGAATCGGTGTACTTCGCGACCGTGATCGCAGACGAGGGGCAGTCGGCCGAGCGTTGCAACATGGCCGCAAGCGATCGCGGGAATCCAAAACCGATCGGCACGCTTTTCGAGGCACGCCTCGTCCATGCGGCCAAAGACATCGCGCCGGGTGCAGCGTTCACTACGTCGGAGCTCGCATTCGTGGGACCCAAGCTTCCCAAGGCACTTGCGCGCGCTGGACACAATCTCTCCGACGTCGTCGATCTGGGGTTCTTCTCTTACATCGCGCGTGTGTTGGTCGCGCTGCTGTCGGAGCTCCAGAAAGTCGTCGGCAACTGGGGCCTCGCAATCATTCTCCTCACAGTCATCGTCAAGCTCGTCCTGTTCCCGTTTACTCGCGCGAGCTTCCTGTCGATGGCGAAGATGCGGCTGCTCAAGCCCGAGATGGATCGCATCGGAGAGCTGTATCCGAGCCCCGCGGATCGCGACAAGAAGGGCGCCGCGGTTATGGAGCTGTACCGCAAGCACAAGATCAACCCCGCGAGCGGCTGCCTGCCGCAGTTGCTTCAGATCCCGATCTGGTGGGCGCTGTATCAGTCGCTATCGACGAACATCGAGCTCTTGAACGCGGAGTTCATTCCGGGTTGGCTTTCGAACCTCGCGGCTCCGGACCCGTACTTCATCCTGCCCATTGCGCTCGGTATCCTCATGTGGGTACAGCAGAAAATCACTCCGACGACCATGGATCCTCAGCAGGCGAAGCTCATGCTCTACATGATGCCGGCCATGATGACGACCTTCATGCTGTTCTTGCCGTCAGGCTTGACAGTGTACACATTTACGAACAGCGTCCTCTCGATCCTTCAGCAAAAACTGATCGATCGGCAGCTGCAATCGAGCACCCCTAACCCGGGCGACCAGTCGCCGCTATCCCGACCGCCTGCGGGTCGGGACGAGAACACTTCCACTTCACCCACTGATTTAGCCACCAGCGTCGCGAGTCCCGCATCCGGGACCGGCAAGCGTCGCGGTTGAAAAACTGACGGAGATTCCCATGGCGGATGATCGCAATAACATCAAGACCCCCGTTGCTCGCGAAGGCGCACTGATTGTCGAGGAGGGCGGCGACTTCGACGACGGCCTCGATGAGGGCGTACAGGGTCGCGCTGAAGAAGGCGACTTCGACGGTGATGACGGTCCGGACGGGCCGCGCCGCGGCCGCGGAACACCCGGCGATGGAAAAGCGGAACGCGCAGCCGAAGCGCTCTCCGAGATTCTCCGGCGCATGGACGTGGATGTCCGCGCCACCATCCGTGAAGATGGCGAACACGTCGTTCTCGACGTCGATGGGCAGGACGTCGGACGCGCGATTGGCAAGAAGGGCCAGACCCTCGATGCGCTCCAGTTCCTTGTGAACAAGATGATGACGCAGGTCCCTGGTGGACGTCGTCACATCATCGTGGACTCTGGCGACTACCGCGAACGCCATGAGGAAGGCCTCATGTCACTGGCGCGTCGCGAAGCAAAACGTGCTGTCCACATGGGCAAGGTCATCACGCTCGAGCCCATGCCGCCGCGTGATCGTCGCATCATTCACACGTCCCTAGCGAAGTACCCCGGCGTTTCGACTCGTTCGAACGGCGAGGGAGCAGGTAGACGTATCCAGATAATCCCTGCGAACCAAAATCGTGGGAGCAAGCGACCGCCGGACAATGACGAGCCGGTGCGTCGGATCCGTCGCGAAGACTGAGCTGCCAGACTCCTCGCAGTACGCCCGCATCACGAACTCCCCCCGGTGGCGCCACCTAAGTACGCGCCTAACAATTTCTTGCACGGCAATGTTGAACGTCGGAGGACGGTGCGCATCTGAACGTGCATGGTTCCTCCAGCAGGCTCGAAGAATGTGCATTCCAGAGCGCGGCGACGCGCTCGACTCGCAGCTCTAATTTTCCTCGCAACTCAGGGGTGTGTGGCTCCGGTGAACCGAGGCCACCAGTGTGGCGGTGGCACGTCAGTCGCTCGCGGCGATGACATCGGGTGTCTGTTCTCGGCGGCCGCGCTGAGTGCAGGCGGAGTGTGTCCTTCCGACCTTCCGCTTCGTGTTGATGTTTCTGACGGCGCGATCTTGTGCGTTTCGGACGAAGAGACGCGCGACACCCTGCTCCCTGAGATCTGTCGCGTGCTCGATGGCGGCTGCCTCGTCGACTCCGACGCGGGTGTTGAGTCGGATGCGGGTGTTGAGTCGGATGCGGGTGTTGAGTCGGACGCAG
>CAZWQH010000032.1:0-7595 GCA_964635815.1 uncultured Sandaracinaceae bacterium | reverse complement strand
TGTTGAGTCGGACGCAGGTGTTGAGTCGGACGCAGGTGTTGAGTCGGACGCAGGTGTTGAGTCGGACGCAGGTCTTGAGTGCGAATGGGAACGCGGACCGTGTGCAGCTGACGAGGCCTGCTGCTCGAGTGCTTGCGACCAGGCGTCAGGCACGTGCTACTGAGCTGACGGAGCAACCGCGCGATCAGCGGAACCGAGTGTTCTCTTCGAAGTCCGCAATCTGAACCGGCTGCGGACTCCCGCTGAATAGCCGGATGAGGCCGACATCGCGGCCGGACTCGAAGACCTGAATCACGTCGCCGGTGCGAACCAAGCGCGCCTTCTCTGCGTCGAGGTCGATCGTCGCGGGGTTCGGCTGAGCGTTCATCCACAGCGGCGCGCACTCGAGTGCGACGCGCGCGATCGAAAAACGACCGAACGCAGCGAAGCGGCCGACTTGGCAAGCGCCACGCGGAGTCGGCGCGAGGGCTCCCGCAAGCTCTATTCGGATCTTGTCTCGTTGACGGGTGACGGTACGAACTTCACCAGCGACTACCGTTACGGCAAGCTCCGAGAAACCCATTGGCGGAACCGCGGGTGCCGGTTCCATACCGGCGTCGTTGCGGATTCCGGTCATGTCGTACGGAATGTCTTCGCCATACCGTGTGTCGGAATCGTCGCCACGATTGGCAATGCGTCCGCTCGCCCGCGCCGCGAGAGACTCTCGCGCCATCGCTTCATCTACGGCGACGTGCAGGTCGGTCATCGCGCTCGTTCGGTCGGGACCACCTGCGAGCAGCTCCATCTCAGTGTGAGCGACCAGCGATTTGCGTTCGAGGACAGCCATTTGAAGCAGCGCATACGTGAGCGGTCGCGCGATAGGCCCACCAAGACATTGGTGAACACTGCGGCCTTGCGCTACGCACGCCTGAACGACCTCTGCGCGCAGAGCTGCAGCGTCGGCTGGCGTTTCGCGCAACACGCGACCGCGACCAAGCTCTTCGGCAATGGTGCGTTGAAGTACGGCGAATCGCTCGCTGAACTGGGCGAGCACTCGACCGCTTTCGAAGCGCTGCCTGAGCGCGTTGTCGATGCCATCGACCCAGACGCGGTAGACGCGGCGCGGAAACGTCGCAACCAGTCGAGCGATCTCAGTGCGCGCACTGTCGTACCGGTAAACGAAAGCGTCAGTAGCGTTGCGTGGTGCTCCGAGAGTCGACGCTGCGCTTCGCACAAAATCCGGGGAAACGCGCTGTGTCCACACATAGAGCTCCGCAACGTTCCCGTAGCTTCGCGGGACACCCGACTCGTCGAGAGAGCAGTCTCCACTCGTCACGCATGCGATGCTCATGAAGGCGAGCTGAACCGGGTCCGGAGCAAGAGGATCTAGCGTTGCTTTCGCAGCACGATGAAACGCACCGTCCGGATGCGGCGTGCACATGAGAGCGCGCAAGTTCGCGCCGTGAGGCGCGCTCGGATCCAGGGTGGTCGAGACCGGCACGCACATTCCACCCGAGTCGCGATCGCAGCAGTACGAGTCCTCGACTACGTGCACGAAGGAGCGCGCACCCGCAGTGCCTTGTCCGATGTGATGTCCACACGCAAAGAGAGTGAAAACGAGTCCCGTCCCAGCGAAACGTGTCCAAGAATGGCTCATCGCGACGTATTACGCCGGGCACGAGCGAGCCTTCCCTCAACGGCGCGGGACAGAGTGACGTGGGAGAGCATGATTCCCGGACCGTCCGCGTCGGGATTTCGGCGAACGGACGGGCGACGAACTTCTCTCGTCGAGATCGCGCGCGTACGCTGCGCTTTAGCGGCTCACTCGGAGGGCTAGAATGTCGTTTGGTTACATAGACTCGCCGGCTTTGCCTCGCTGTCGGTGCGTCACATCATTGGGCGCCGTGGCGCCAGACGGCGCGTCCAAAGGACTTTGGCACTCCATCGCTTGACAGGGAGGGCTCCCCGAGTAACCTTCCGCTCCCTTTTTGCGCGAGTCGTTTTGCGCGCAGCCGGACCGCTTTCGGGTCCGCGATTTGAATCTATCGACTCAGCAACAAGCTCACTAAGACGCGGTTACTAATGCCCACAATCAATCAGCTCGTTAGGCAAGGAAGACAGAAAGTTCGCTTCAAGACGGCATCGCCCGCGCTTGAAGAATGCCCGCAGAAGCGTGGCGTTTGCGTTCGCGTGTACACGACAACACCGAAGAAGCCGAACTCCGCGATGCGTAAAGTCGCGCGCGTCCGTTTGTCGAACGGCATCGAAGTGATCACGTACATCCCGGGTGAGGGACACAACCTGCAAGAACACTCGGTCGTGCTCATTCGTGGCGGCCGCGTGAAGGATCTCCCAGGCGTTCGCTACCACGTGGTTCGCGGATCGCATGACGCGTCGGGCGCTCAGGGTCCCTCCAACACCAACAAAGCAAACCGCACGCAAGGTCGTTCCAAGTACGGCGTCAAGCGCCCGAAGAGCTGATTTAGATAGTGCTGACGTAGAAGCTGATAGGCAGGAAATAGAATGTCCCGACGTCGAGAAGTCCCAAAGCGCCGCATCAATCCAGACCCGAAGTTTCGTGATCGTACGGTTGCGAAATTCATGAACGTGGTCATGTCGAAGGGCAAAAAGTCGACCGCCGAAGCAATCGTGTACGGCGCGTTCGACCAGATCGCCGCGAAGTACAAAGAGGATCCCATCGAGACCTTCCGCAAGGCGCTCGAGGCCCTCAAGCCGCGCGTCGAGGTCAAGAGCCGCCGCGTTGGTGGTGCGACCTACCAGGTCCCTGTCGAAGTTCGTCCTGACCGCCGCAGCGCGCTAGCGATGCGTTGGCTCTCGAGCTACGCGCGCGACCGTGAAGAGAAGACGATGGTCGAGCGTTTGGCCGCCGAGATCGTCGACGCAGCCAATGGCCGCGGTAACGCCGTCAAGAAGAAGGACGACGTTCACAAGATGGCTGAGGCCAACAAGGCTTTCGCTCACTACAAATGGTGAGTACAGCACTCGTCATTTGAGCTGATCCGGGCTTACGTCCTCGCTCGAGTCGGTCATGTACCAACAACGTACATTCCCTCCTCTCGCTCCGGGCGCACTCCGGCTCAACTCAAAGCACGAGCGCTCTACACAGAACAAGACTTCCAGAGGTTTTCAAGACAGATGACGATCAACACATAGACGGAACACTGCAATAGCGCAGTCCGGGCTGAGGTAACCATCCCGCCGGACTCCAGTAAGTGTTTCGAACCCTCTTCGGGATTGGGTGCGCGGCTGCCATAGCAGTTCTGCTCACCGCACGGTTGGCTCAAAGGTAGCTACCGGGGGACCGAAGGGGGTTTCGTCTTTTCAAAGCATCACTTTTCCAAGCAGTTCTTCAGCACCCGACACGAGACCCACCCAAGACCACGTAGCAATGCCCCGCGACTATCCACTCGAGCGCACTCGGAATATCGGCATCATGGCCCACATTGATGCCGGTAAGACGACGACTACTGAGCGGATTCTTTTTTATACGGGCGTCAACTACAAGATCGGCGAAGTCCACGAAGGCGCCGCGACCATGGACTACATGGATCAAGAGCGCGAACGTGGAATCACGATCACGTCTGCTGCGACCACGTGCTTTTGGCGCCCCGACAACGGTCCGTTCTCGGACCAGTCGTTCCGCATCAACATCATCGATACTCCGGGCCACGTCGACTTCACCATCGAAGTAGAGCGCTCGCTGCGAGTGCTGGACGGCGCCGTCACGGTGTTCGACGGTGTTGCAGGCGTAGAGCCGCAGTCCGAGACCGTTTGGCGACAAGCCGACAAGTACAAAGTTCCGCGCATCTGCTTCATCAACAAGATGGATCGAGCGGGCGCGAGCTTCGTGCGTTCATTCGCGTCGATCAAAGAGCGTCTCGGCGCGAATGCGATCGCGATTCAGATTCCGCTCGGTCTCGAGAACGATCACCGAGGCATCGTCGATCTCATTCGCATGAAGGCGATTGTCTTTCCGGATGACGCCCTCGGAGCGAACTTCGAAATCGTCGAAATCCCGGAAGCGGCGAAAGAGGAAGCGGACGCGTGGCGCACCAAGCTGCTCGAGTCGGTGGCGGACCTCGATGACTCGCTCATGGAGCGATACCTCGATGGGAAAACGGACTTCACCGAGAACGAGATCAAGAGCGCGCTGCGCAAAGGCACGCTCGCGTTCAAGTGCGTTCCGGTCGTCACGGGCTCCGCTTTCAAGAACAAAGGCGTGCAGATGCTGCTGGACGCTGTCGTCACATACTTGCCTGCGCCGATCGACATTCCGCCCGTAGTTGGAATCAATCCGGACAACGACAAAGAAGAGACACGCAAGGCCTCCGACGATCAGCCTTTCGCAGCGCTGGCATTCAAGATCCTCAACGACCCATTCGTTGGTCAGCTCACCTTCATCCGCATGTACTCGGGTGAAGTGCAGAGCGGCATGATGGTGCTCAACTCCACTAAGGATAAGCGCGAGCGCATCGGCCGCCTTCTTCGGATGCACGCAAACAATCGCGAAGACATCAAAGACATTCAAGCGGGTAACATCTGCGCGTGCGTGGGTCTCAAGACCGCGACCACGGGCGACACGCTCTGCGACGACAAGCATCCGATCATTCTGGAGCGAATGATTTTCCCAGAGCCGGTCATTTCGATCGCCATCGAGCCACGCACCAAAGCTGACCAACAAAAGATGGGCGAAGGCCTTTCCCGTCTCGGCATGGAAGACCCTTCGTTCCGCATGCACACGGACGAGGAAACGGGCCAGACGATCATTTCGGGAATGGGCGAGCTCCACCTCGAGATCATCGTCGACCGCATGAAGCGCGAATTCAAAGTCGAAGCCAACGTCGGCAAGCCCGAGGTGGCGGATCGCGAGTCGATGCCCAAGACCGTCAAAGCCGAAGGCTAGTACATCAAGCAGACCGGCGGTCACGGCATGTACGGCCACGTTCGCATCGAAGTTGGCCCCGCAGAGCAGGGCGCCGGCTTCGTGTTCACCAACGACATCGTCGGCGGCATCATCCCTAAAGAGTTCATTCCTTCGATCGAGAAGGGCATCAAAGACGCGCTGAGTCGCGGAGTGCTGGCCGGATATCCAGTGATCGACGTGAAAGCGTCGCTATACGACGGTAGCTACCACGACGTCGATTCTTCGGGTCCCGCCTTCGAGGTTGCAGCCTCGATGGCCTTTCAGGACGCGGCAAAACGTGCAGGCATCCAGCTCCTCGAACCGGTCATGTCGGTCGAGGTCGTTACCCCTGAGGACTACATGGGTGACGTAATTGGCGATCTTAACTCGCGCAGAGGCCGGATCACGGGTATGAACCCGCGCTCAAATCTCCAAGTCGTCACCGCAGAGGTTCCGCTGTCGACGATGTTTGGTTACTCGACGGACGTTCGTTCGAAGACACAAGGGCGCGCGTCTTACTCTATGCAGTTCCATCAGTACCAACCCGTTCCAACGAATATCGCCGACGTCATCGTCGCAAGAATGACAGGCGGCTAGCGCTCTGTGCTGCTGAATCCAGCAGCAAGGAGCGACAGTCCGACAAGATTACGCACGAAGCACCAAGAGAGAATCAGTAGGGAGACCACATGAAGATCCGAATCCGACTCAAGGCATACGACCACCGCCTCCTAGACCAAGCCGCTCGCGAAATCGCAGAGACGGCCAAGCGCACGGATGCGACGGTTGCGGGGCCGATTCCGCTCCCCACGCACATCAGCCGCTACACGGTTCTTCGTGGACCGCACGTCGACAAAAAGTCGCGTGAACAGTTCGAGATCCGAACGCACAAGCGTCTTCTCGACATCTTGAATCCGAAGGAAGAGACGATTGCTGCGCTTTCGAAGCTCGACCTGAGCCCCGGCGTAGACGTCCAAATCAAGAGCTAATCACGCAGATCCCGACGCATTCAGGTCGGGAACGTAAAAGTCCTGACTGCTCGCAGCTCGGGAACAAAAAACTTTCAGAGGCAAATCAAGATGGCAAAAGTACCTGTTTACAACTTGGAGCGAAAAGCAGTCGGCGAGATCGATCTCGCGGACGAGGTGTTCGCATCTGAAGTCAACGAAGGACTTCTCTACGACGTCGTCAAGGCGCAGCTCGCGTCTGCACGCTCCGGCTCCGCGAACACGAAAGTTCGCGCTGAGATCGCGGGCTCGACGCGAAAAGTGATCAAGCAGAAGGGCTCCGGCGGCTCACGTCACGGCGCCATTCGTGCCCCGACGTACGTAGGCGGCGCGACCATGCACGGTCCCAAGCCCCGCTCGTACGCGTATCGCCCGCCACGCAAGATGCGCCAAGGCGCACTTCGCAGCGCGCTTTCGATGAAGCTCAAAGACGGCGCGCTCGTGATCGTCGACAGCTTCACGCTGAACGCGATCAAGACGAAGCAACTCGCGCTCGTCCTCAACGCGCTCAACGTCGGCAAGGGTTCGCTCATCGTCGACGCTGTCGACAACAAGAATCTGCGCCTCTCCGTGCAGAACCTTCCGGATCATCAGGTCCTTCCGCCTGAAGGCGTCAACATCTACGACGTCCTTCGTCACCCACACCTCGTTCTCACGACGAACGCGGTCAAGGCGCTCGAGGAGCGCTGCCGCGCGTAGCGCTAGGCGCTCGCCCGACGCTCCACGAAAGGAATTCCGAACATGACTCCTGAACTCGTAATCAAGCGCCCGCTGACTCTCACCGAGAAGGGCAACCGTCTGCGCGAAGCAGACAATCGCTACCTGTTCGAGGTCAACCTCGACGCGAACAAGGTGGACATCAAGAACGCCGTCGAAGTGCTCTTCAACGTGAGGGTCCTCGAAGTCGCGACCATGGTCGTGCGTGGACGTCTCCGTCGAATGGGCCGCGGCCGTGCAAAGACGCAGAACTGGAAGAAGGCGATCGTTCAGCTCAAAGAGGGCGACAAGATCGACTTCTTCGAGGGCACCTGAGTCCAGAGAACACCAGGCCTCTACTAGAAGACTAAGAGAACAACATGCCCGTCAAACATCACAAGCCTACGTCTCCTGCTCGGCGCTACTACGACATCGCCGATTTCTCGGAGATCGCGAAGAAGTCTCGCAACGACAAGAGCCAGAAGCGGATCCTCAAAGCCCTTACCGAGGCTTCGACGGTCACGGCTGGACGCAACAATCAGGGCCGCATCACGTCGCGCTTTCGTGGCGGCGGACATGCGCAGCGATACCGCGTCGTCGACTTCCGTCGCTCGAAGATCGGCATCCCCGCGACCGTCGAAGCGCTTCACTACGACCCGTCTCGTACGGCGCGTCTCGCGCTCCTCACGTACGCGGACGGCGAGCGCTCGTTCATCCTTGCGCCCGACGGCCTTAAGGCTGGCGACAAGGTCCTCTCCTCGCGCAAGGCGGACATTCAGGTCGGCAACAGCCTTCCTCTCCGATACATCCCGCTCGGCACGATGATCCACGCGATCGAGCTCAAGGTCGGTAAGGGCGCGCAGCTTGCTCGCTCGGCGGGTGTTGCGGCTCAGCTCATGGCGAAAGACGCCGACTACGCCCAGGTGCGTTTGCCCTCCGGCGAAGTCCGCATGGTCCACCTCGATTGCCGCGCGACGGTCGGTCAGGTCTCG
>CAZWQH010000031.1:9418-21366 GCA_964635815.1 uncultured Sandaracinaceae bacterium | reverse complement strand
CGTGGTGGGCGAAGGCGCGGGAACCCTCATACTCGAGGAACACGAACATGCGCGCGCACGCGGTGCCCGGATTCTGGGTGAAATGATCGGTTACGCCAGTAACTGCGACGGCGCGCACCTAACGCAGCCTTCATCGGACGGGATGCGACGCGTGATCGAGGAGTCCCTCGCCTGCGCACGCGTCCATCCGCGGGACGTCGGATACGTGAATGCTCACGCCACCGGAACTCCGGTCGGAGATATCGCGGAGTCCCGCGCCACGTGGGACGTCTTCCAACGGGCCATTCCGATCTCCACGCAGAAGAGCTTCGTCGGGCATACGCTCGGCGCGTGCGGAGCCATAGAAGCCGCGTGGACCCTCAAAATGATGGAGACTTCGACCATCATCCCAAATCGGAATCTCGTGAATCTGGATCCAGAATGCCCCAATCTCGGATACGTTCGCGAGCCGATGCGAAACGATCTTCGCATCGCGGTCTCCAACAACTTTGCATTCGGTGGCGTGAATACGTCGATTGTTCTACAGCACCCGGCTGTTTGAACGCTCGCCCTTCGATCGTTTCAACCAAGCACTACGTTCAGGATCAGAAGCGCCAACTGTGTCCACTTCGCTGTCCACCTCTTCTTTCTACAAACGCTGGATCCGCAAGCCGCTGAGCTTCTTCTCGTTTGCGATGTTCTTTGGCGGAGCTCCGTTCATCGCGCTTCTCTTCTTTCCAGTGATCTTCCTCGTCACTTGGAATCGCGAAAAGTTCCGGAACACCTGCACCTACTTTCTTCATCGTGCCTACCCGACGTTCGTTTTCTGGATGCGCTTCGTCGGTCTCATCGCGTTCAAACGAATCACGCTCCCCGCGGACCTTCCACGCGACCGCGCGTACATGTTGATCGCGAACCATCCCACGATCATCGACGTGATTTTTTGCCTCAGCTGGTTTCGTGGGCTCACAACGACCGTTAAGGCCTCGCACGTGCGCGGGATGTTCTTCGGTCCCTTGGTTCGATCCGCCAACTATGTTCCCGGTCCCGGAATGCCTGGCGACGAGATCCTCGCTGGGCTCGATGGCGAGGAACGTTTGCCGCGCCCTGTGATGCGCATGGTCGAGCACCTGAAGAACGGGCACCCACTCGTTGTCTTCCCCGAAGGAACGCGCTCGCCCGCGGACAAGATCGGGCGGTTTCAACGCGGTCCGTTCGAGGCAGCTGTCGAGGCGAAAGCCATATTGCTTCCGCTCTTCATCGGAGTTGACAATCCCGGCCTCACAAAAGAGAAACCGATCACGTACGACTTGATGACGTACACGTTCGAGTGGATGCCGTGGATCGATTGCGCGAACATGCCCGAGGGCACGGACGGGCGGACGCTCCGCAATCGCTACGACGCTATTTACCGGGAGAGGTGGGCAGCGTTCATTGCCGCACGTGACGCAGCGCGAACGAGCAGCTCACGAACCGTAGATGAACGTGCCGCGAGTGCACTCCCCGCCGACAACTTCGCCGTCGAAACGCGACACCATCCAACGAACGGTCCGCTCGGGAGCGTCCTCAAGCGAGATGGTCACGACGAGAGCGTCGCCGGGGACGATGCGCTCCGAGAACTTGACGCGGCGCACTTCGCGCAGCCGAGGCGTGGCTGGCAGAAGACCACTCCGCTCGATCGCTTCCTGAACAAGAAGAAGCTGCGCAACACCAGGTAGCACCGGATTGCCCGGAAAGTGTCCTTCCACGAAGGAACACGACGCCGAGATCGACACACCAAGACGCGGGCCTTCGTCGCTTTGTTCGAGTGTTCCGAATGTCCACGGTTCCCGTTGCACGGCGGTGGTCGTAGCACATGCTCGTCAGCGTGTTGCTCAAGTGCTCTCGAGCGTATGGTCCAAGCGTGCTTGCGGTGATCGCGGCATGCGGAGGCGGCCAAGGGCACGCCGGTGCGAGCACTGGACAGCGCAACCCTCTCGCAGAGGAGTGCGCAACAGCGTCTCGAGCGTGGACCCTTCCAAGCGCCTCAGCCCTTCCGACATTCTCCATGGCGCAAACCGTGACGATCGCTCACCCACGCGGAGAGAATGCGTTTCGCGCAGTCCTCCAGAGCGAGGCAGGTGAGCTCAAGCTCATCGCGCTCGGGCCGCATGGCGGTCGTGCGTTCTCGCTTACGCAGCGGGGGACGGAGGTGACGTTCGAGAACTATGCGGGCATCGAGCTTCCCTTCCCGCCCGAGATGATTCTCCGTGATGTCCATCGAGTGTGGTTTGCGCCGAGCGCACTGCACCACGCAGATGTGACGAGCGGTGAACGCGTCATCCGTCGGACGTTCGAAGAGCGAGTCGCGAGTGGTGTATGCAGGATCGTGGTGGACTACGATCCACCTGGGCTCGCCGACGCGACACTGCGCAGCGAGGCACCGCCATCTCGCGTGGTCATGACGGATGAGGCGTTGGGCTATCGCGTGACGATTGCGATCGAGGATACGACGGTCGCTGGCGGAGCCGAGCTCACGGGCACCGCCGAGCTCGCTCCGTAGTCAGCGCACATCTTGAATATCGACGACGACGTTGTTCGCGAACCGCACGATGATGCTGCTTGAACGGGAACGCGCGTATCGCCACGAGTCCCCTTCATACGTGTTCACGTTCGCTGGCGGCGGACCCAGCGCGATGTAGACGGCTTGGCGCGTCATCCCCGGATACGCATTGCCATCACGGATCCCTTGCTGGTCGAGTGGGGAAAGCGTGTCGATCGCGGCACGTCCGCAGTCGACGCCGAATCGATTGTCTAAGTGGCCCACGCGATCTTCGACCAGGTTGCGCGCGAACGTGTAGTCGATGGTCTGGCCGCTCGCGAGACGCAGCTGCGCTCGGTTTCGATTTACGTTCTGGACCACGATTGGGGTACAGACGGGAAGGAGTGTTCCCTCCAGATATCCGACGGCAAACAATCGGCCTCGGTTTTCCTGCACCCGGAGATTGACGAGCGTCACGGCTTGGCGACCGGTAAGCGGGTACTCGACGCCGCCGCAACGCGAAATCGCGCAGGTCAGCAAAGCGTAGCTGAATAGAACCGCGTAGCGCGCCGTCTGAGCGCACGGATCGTGGCGAACCCGCATAACGATACTCATGCCTCAGCGGTCTCGATGGGTCAATTTTCGAAGAGCCTTTCCGCTGGAGCCGCGAACATGACGACACATCGCCTGCGATTACATTGGTGCTCGCGCTCGCGGAGCTACCCGGGTGTGTGCAAACCCAGACTGAACACGTTCACGCGTTGCCCATGAACCATCCCGCAGCTATCCCTCGACCCTTGGAGTCACCCATGGTTAATCTGCTTTCGCGCGCGCGAGTTCTGGCCGCTGCTCTCATCTTCGTAACCGCTGCGTGTGAAAACCGGAGGGGGAACGGTTTCGGCGTTCCCGACGACGCCTCTCTCGCGACTTTCGATACCAGCACGACTCAGCCGGACACGGGCATGGAACGTCCCGACCGCGCGACGAACCCCGATGTGGTGGCCGTGGTCGAAGACGTTCAGACGGCAGCGACGGACACGAACACGACGTCGCCGCCGGACGCCGGTGAACCCGTCATCGATGTCGTGGTCGTTCCCCCGATCGACGTTCAAGTGGCTCCCGCGATGGACGCGACCACATCGACCGACGCGCGTGCTCTGCCGCAGCGAGATGCCAGCATCATTCCGACATCGTGGTCCGATTGTTCGCAAGCTGCCGTGTTCGGAATGGACGGAGAGCCTTGTACCTTCAGCGGAACGTGCGTCGAGTGTTCGATCGGCATCTCCCCAAGAACGGCAGCGTGCGTGAGCGGAGGCCTTCGCGTCGCTGGCGCAAATCCATCCGCGTGTGGCGGTGGTCCACGAGATGCGGGAGTGACTCGTCCTGACGCAGGGCGTGACGCAGGCGTATGCGGGCCGCTTTTCATTGAAACTCCTGCTCCCGCGCAGTGCACTCAAACAGAGTCGGATTGTCTTTGGAACGGAAACACGGTCAGTGCTTGCGCCGCATCCCCGAGCACGTGCCGTACATGCTTCACTGCGCAGATCTTCTCTTGCGCCACGGACAACGGATGCGCGGACGAACTGGGAGCTCGCGCGTGTTGCATCGCGGCGAACTGCCCGGACGGAAGCTGCGTAACGACCACGTGCGCAGCGCAAGAGGACGCGTTCTTCGCGTGCGCTCGCGCGACTCAGGAGAGCGAAACGTGCGTTCCGACCTCGCATTGCTTGCGCCCTCAAACTGTCGATGCTGGTGTCCGTCGCGATGCGGCGGTTTGTGGGCCTTCCCTATGGCCGCACGAAACCGAACCCGGATGTACGGCCGCGACGAGTGCATGCATCGACGACGCAACAACGGGCACCGAAGTCGGCGCTTGTCTTGATTCGGATACGACGGGCACTCCGGCAGAGCTACCCGGGAACCTCTGCAGGGGGTGCCTTGGCGGTGAAGCGTTTGCGTGCGCAACGGACAATGGTTGCGCGGACGACCTCGGCCTCGTCGACTGCTGCGCGGCCGCTGCGTGCCCTGCAGGCAGCGCACCCGGTTGTGCGGGGACTTCGATCCAGGCAGGCGGCGCGTGCCGAACGCAGTGGCTGGACTTCGTCGCGTGTTCGGATGCGGTGCCGGGGTCTGCCTGCCCGTTCCCTTCCGTCTGTTTCGCGGACTGAGCTTCCTAGGTACTGGGCCCGCGTTCCGAGTTAGCATCGCAGTCGGTGAGTCGGGCAACGCGGTCAAGAACTGCAATAGTGTTCGTCGTTGTCCTTTCCGCATGCGGACGGAGCAACTTCAATTTGCATGGGCAGAACGGTGATTCGTCAGATGCCGCGGTGGACGTTCGCGGGATCGATGCATCGAGCGACGCGGGCCCTGGCGGCACCGACGCGCGCACGGATGGCACGAGCGGGACGAGTTTTGATGCGGCGGCGAATGACGCGCTCAGCGCCGATGTTTATTTGCTCGACGGTAGCGAAGCGCTCGACGTGTCAGCCGACGCGCAGCGAGATGCTTCTGGAGAGCCAACCGACACACTAACGTCGGATACCAGCACCAATGAAAGCCCCGACAGCTCGTCGTCGGTCGACGCCCAGCTCGGGGACGCGTCAAGTGACTCCGCATCGACGGCGATCGATGCGTCCGCGCCGCCTCCGGATGCGGCGCCAGATTCCGCGTCGCCCGACGTCGCCCCTCCCCCGTGCACCGTGGGTGACCCCTGCACGATCGAGTGCGGGCAGGGAACTCTCGATGGTGCATGCGTCTGTCAGATCACGGGTCCGCGCCCCAACGGCACGGCGTGTCGTGTACGGGCGGGCGACTGCGACCTCGACGACGCGTGTGATGGCAGCAGCCTGCTTTGCTTCGATCAACTGGTCGTGGCTGGCACGATGTGCGATCCGGCCCGAGGCGTGTGCGATCCCGCGGATCGATGCGACGGACTGAGTCGACGTTGTCCGCAGTCGTTTGCGTCGACGGCGGTTGCGTGCGCGGATGAACCGAACATGTGCACCGACGATCACTGCGACGGCGCTGGAGCGTGCGTGCACGTGCCCAACACCGCGCCTTGTGACGACGGCGATGTTTGTTCGGACCCGGATCGCTGCAACAGTGGCATCTGCCAAGGCACTGCCACCGGCGATCCATGTTCGGATCGCTGCACGTACTGCGCTCCGCGGATCGGGTGCCAAGTCCGGCCGACCGCATGCATTAGTTGCCTCGGAAACGAAGGGCTCAGTTGCGGCGTCGGTCACACGCTCACGTGCACGGCCGGAATCTGCCAGTAACTAACGATGCGCTAAAAGCCGCACGAGAGCGCTCCGCGGATGTTGCCTAGGGTGCGGACCGCATGTCCAAAGCTCCAGACCAGCGTCGCTGCTACGAATAAACGTCGGATTTCTGGCGAGCGCGTGCGATGCCGCCACCAAAGATGGCGAATTCAGCGCTGGTGTCTGTTATAGCGGAACCGATTCCGCTCATTTGAGGTAGATTTGGCGCATGTCTCACTGGCCGTTTTGGGCGGGCGCTTTGGCCCTCGCGACAGTCGCGACCCTTCATTGGGTTTTCGTCGGCGAGCTCATGTCCGTGTCGGGTCGATTCACATCGATCACGTCTCGTTTCCGCGGAGGGCGAGAGAGTGCCGTGCCGCCGCTGGCCTTTCTGATCAGCATTGCGCTGGGCGGCGCGCTCTCGGTCGCGATGGCGCCAGCGCGATTTGCAATCGCCTGGAATCCGGGAGTGCTCTTTCAACAAACGTTCGGATCGTCACCGTGGGTCGCGGGCGCAGTGATCTTGATCGGCGGGGTGCTCGTTGGAGCGGGCACACGAATGGCCCAAGGCTGCACATCGGGCCACGGCCTCTGCGGAGTCGCGCGAGTGCAGAAGGGAAGCCTCGTCGCGACCGCCGCGTTCTTCGGCGCCGGTGTGCTCACATCCTTCGCGCTTGGGGCCCTCTCATGAGCAACACGAAGAATCAATCGCCAAGTCGGATCGCGGCACTCGCAGCGATGGGCACGCTGCTCGGATTCTCGCTCTCGAGAATTGGATTCACGTCTTGGGACGAAGTCCATCGCATGTTCACGTTCGCCGACCTCAGACTCTTCCTCACGTTCATGGGAGCGGTCACGTTGCTCGGCGGCGCGTTCTACGCACTCAAGACACGAACCTCACCCGCGTGGCCGACCAAGGACATTCACCGCGGAACGATTGCGGGTGGTGTGCTCTTCGGAGTTGGATGGGCGCTCTCCGGCGGATGTCCGGGCGTAGTCCTCGCGCAACTTGGCGAAGGCAAGGTGTTCGCACTGCTATCGCTCGGCGGAGTCCTTCTCGGCAACTGGCTATACGGCAGGCTGTTCGAGGCGAAGGTGCTGAGCAGTCCTACGCCGGGACTTTCAAACATCGAAGGCACCGCGACAGACGCGTGCGCGCCTCCAAACGCAGCCGAGTAGATCACCGCACCGCGAGCATCTCCTGCAGGGTCGTTGCGTCCTCCACTCTCTTGTCGTTGCGCACGCGCTTCACTCGCGCCAGCCGCAACGCGACTCCCGCGGGATACCGAGAGCTGTCTTGCAGCTCCATGTAAGCGATCTCGAGCACCATGCACGGGCGCACGTACACGACGTGCCCATAGCGACTGCTCTCGTGCTCAAGCAACACGCGGGTTTGATGCTCGAGCATCGCATCGGTCAGACCCTTGAAGGTCTTGCCAAGCATGACGAATCCTTCTGGGTAGCCTGCGCTTTTTCCGTGCTGTTTATCGAGACACCGCAGCTCTTCTGGGTATCCTGCGCTCTGGCCGTTCTCTCTATCGAGATGACGCAACACTTCGCGCTCTTCGCTACGGGCACCAAGGTGCAAGTTGCTCAACCATCCTTTGCGCCGGCCGCTTCCCCACTCCGCCGCCAGCACGACAAGATCCGCAGTGTGTAAGCGTTTGATCTTGAGCCACGCGTCACCGCGCTTGCCAGCTTCGTAGAGAGAGGTCAGCGATTTGATGACGGCACCTTCATGACCCACAGCCATCGACTCCTGAACGAACGCATCCATCTCCGCGGAATCGGCGGTGGTCAAAGACGGGACTCGACGCTCGTCTGGAACGCACTCGACAAGGTGCGTCAGGCGTTCGCTCAGCGGCGCACCGATCAGCGTTTCGCCATCGTGCTCGAGGCAGTCGAAGAAATAGACCCGGAGCGGATTCTCCGCTGATGCTGCATCGGCGCCGACACGCGTTGCAAAGCGCGCCATGCTCTCTTGAAAAGGTGCCGCGCGACCGTTCGCACCAACGAGAAGCGCCTCACCATCCAGCACGCAAGACCTGGCGGGCAACGACAGAGCTAGCGCGCGTACATCCGGCAGTTGCTCCGTGACGTCGTTCAGGTTTCGCGAGTAAACGCGCACTTCATCGGCGAGCTTGTGAACCTGCACACGAACGCCATCGAGCTTCCACTCCGCACGAAGTGACGCGGGCTCGGAGCCAGCTACCGCGAAGGCTGCTTCGATGCTCTCGCACGGGGACGCGAGCATGGGACGCACCGCGCGAAAATGTTGGAGGCGAAACTCGCCGAGCGCTTCCGGTCCTCGTGCCTCGAGCGATTCGACCACAAGGCGTAGCGATCCGCCCAACATCAACGCGGACCGAAGCTTCGCGAGCGCAACCTCGTATACATCGGTCAGCGCAAGCACCAACGTGTCCTCCAGCCCACCTTGCCTGAGCTCACCGACGAGGAGCTTCTTCAGGAACTCTTGCTCCGGCGCAGTCGCCGTACCGAGAAGGCGACTCAACGCATCGGCGCGAGCCTTGTTGGCTCCTTTTCCTGAGACTCCCGCGATGTTCTCGATCGCCCGCATCACATCGGCCACACTGAGCGAGCTCACGTCGGCGGGCGCAGCGTTCGTGTCGAAGACCGTGCGATAGCCAACTCCCACGCGTCCGAGTTCGTCTCCGCCCGAGAGGAGCACGCATGCGCCAACGATGCTCTCGGGTCGCGCGCGCCGGAGCACATCGACCAAGACGCGGTGCTTCTCCTTGCGGGAACGCGACGCTGCGATCTCGCGCGACGCGTCGACCACGACGTCCAGACCAAGCATCCTCGATTTCCTCCTCGCGACATTCGCAGCGACCGACAAGACTGACAAGCGCTGGCGGCCGCACCCGCTGCCGGCGCGCGACAAGTGGCTAGTCATGAAGTGCGCTTCGCGGCGATTTCCCCTCGCACCCTAGGATCCACTGAGAAATATGGTGCGCGAACCGGGGGATCGGTTCTTGCGTGTGGGTGTGGCGAAAGTGAACGAAGGCGCCCAGCGCGCGGTCGAACCAACATATGCGAACCAGATCTCTCCTCAGCTGCCTCTGCTCCTTGATGTTTGCTGCCGCGTGTACGAGTGCTCCGAGCACGAACGCTGCCACAGCGTGCGAGCTACCCGGCGACATCGATTGCGCACGGGCGATGGGCAAAACGGACGAATGGAACTCGACGAATAGCCCCACTCGTTTTGCGCAGATGCTCGAGTATCGAGTCGACAAGCTTCCGGGCGAAGGCAAAGCCAAGAACGAGGTTTGGGCGGACACGTACTGGCCGACGGCGGAAGGCTCGACCAACGCACGCTGGCAAGGAGAAGAAACCCTCTCGCCCCTCGAGAAGTACGACAAGGCGTTCAACAATTGGAAGCCCACGACTCCGTCTCAGTACGAAACGTCGGTTCCGAGCGACTGCGGCGAGAACGCAAAGACCGAGTACGGCTCGTACCAGTCCTGGTTGGGCCCAGCAGCTCGTTGGCAATCGAACGCTCAGAACCGACCCGCAATGTTCAACGGCATCAATGATGACGCGAGCGAGGACCAACAGATCGACGAGTGCCGCGAGATCGTCGAGGGCTGGTGGGGTCTCTGTCACGCATGGGCACCCGCAGCCATCCTCGAGCCGGAGCCGCTGCACGCTGTCGAGCTCAACGGTCAACGCTTCGAAGTTGGCGACATCAAGGCACTCATCATCACCGCGTATGACGATACGAAGGCGATCATGCTCGGCGGTCGGTGCAACGCCAAAGAAGTGAAGCACGACGACACGGGACGCGTGATCGCGAGCGAGTGTCGGGACACGAACGCCGGCGCATGGCACGTGGTCGTTGCAAACCTCCTCGGCAAGAACCAACAAGGCTTCGTCGAAGACCGCACTGCGGGCGCACAGGTTTGGAATCAACCGCTCGTCGGCTACCACATCACGAAGCAAGAAGAGATCAGCGTCGAAGACGCCAATCGCCTCCTCCAGGTTCCGGCTGCGGACGCAGGCGTCGCCGTCGATGGTGGATTCGGCGCGCGACAAGCGTACGCGTACAACGCTCGAGCAACGCGATTCGTCGAGATCGAAATGACGACCGACTACCTCGTCGAAGGCGCGGCCTCGCGATATCCACTCGGCAGCAACGGCTACATCCGACACGACCACTATCACTACATTCTTGAGCTCAACCCGGACGGGAAGATCATCGGCGGTGAGTGGATTGGTTACTCGCGCAACACGCACCCAGATTTCTTGTGGCTTCCGATCGAAGCAAGCGCGAAGACCGGTTACTCGCGCTCGAACCCTCACGTGAACTTCGCTCAGATCCAGACGCTTATCCGCTTGTCTCGGGAGCAATCCGATGCTGGCGCTCCCACTACGGACGCCGGTCCCGGTGCAGCGCCCGACGCAGGGGTATCGACGCTCATCGATGCTGGACGTGCGAGCGTCGACGCAGGAATCCCTCCTTCGCCAGACTCGGGAGCGCCGACGTGGCGCGACGCAGGAACCGTGACCGTGACCAACGACGCCGGGCTCGTGACGCACGATGCGGGCTTCGTGACCAACGACGTCGAGCTCGTGATCGACCCGGAGCAGTAGACTGAATGCGTTGTGTCGCCCACGATGGCGGCCATGCCAACGGCGAAACCGAAGCCCCTCAGTGCCACTGCGCTCAAGTCGCTCTCCAAGGACTTGGGCGCTTGGCAGTTAAAGAACAACGCCCTGCGCTCGACGTATACGTTCGGAAGCCATCGTGAGGCGATGGCGTTCATTCTTCGCGTTTCGTACGCATGCGAACAGCTCGGGCACCACGCGGAGATTCACAACGTTTACTCCAAGGTCACGCTCACGCTGCGCACGCATGACGCTGGGGATCGCGTTACTGCGTTGGACGTGAAGCTCGCGAAGAAGATCGACTCGATCTTTCCGTAGGCAACTTCGCGCGCCAGCGCCCGATAACCTTCCATCGAGAAACGGGATGTCCCGTGAAGGAGAGTTATGAGCGGCGTTTGCGGAATCGGTTCGGGCGCACTGGGCGAGATCTACAGCCAACAGAACGAGGATATCGAGCTCCGTCGTGACGGCGTCGTCGATCGCGCTCGTGATATCCACACGGGGCAGCGATTCTTGGATCTCCCAGAGGACGTACGCAGACAGCACGCAGCGAGTGCGATGCTAGACGTATACGGTGCGGACGGCGATACGCGCTCGCTGCGCACCATGCTGCATGCGCGTCCCGAGTATCTGGCGGAAATCGCTCAAATGACGGGCGCGGAATTGGACGAGCTCATCCAAGCTCAGATGGAGCGGGAGGGCACCGACTCGGTCTTCGATTCGACGCCAGCAATCATCCACGGCATCGCTGAGGAGTGCATGGCTTCGTTTGTACACAACAACATTCGCGAACGAGGACAAGTCGCTTGCGCGCAGTCGCTTGAGTCCATCGAGCACGCACGCGCAAGTATCGACGCGGTCGTCTGTCAGTTGAACACGGTACTGCCCCAAAGCGCGCACGGCGTCGCCCTCGTCGCAGCGGGACTCCAGCCCGGGAGCATCACTACCGAGCAGATTTCCACGCGGCTGGACGCGTTGGAGCGCAACGTACGTGCGGTAAGCGGCCGGCTGGATGGTAACTCGTGGATCCCATCGGAATTTCCTCGCGCACTGGACGCCGCACTACGTGAGCTCGGTTCGCAAAGCGCGAGCCAGGACTCGATGGTCTGGAAGCACATCCAGTGGGAAGCACGAAAGGAAAAGGTCTATCACGCTGTGACGACCGCAGCGCACGTAGGAGTGATTCTCGCAAGCGGAGGCCATGCTTTGATCCTCGAGGCGGGCATCTTTCTCCTCGCCGAGGCGGCATTCGCCGGCGCGAGCCACGCGCACCGCCCAACGCAAGAGCAGCTCGCGCGCACCGCCAACATGATCGGCCTGTAGCGTTTTTGGTTTCGTGCTATCCGTTCGCCCACGCGAGGATGGCGGAATTGGCAGACGCGCTGGACTTAGGATCCAGTGCCGCAAGGCGTGAGGGTTCAAGTCCCTCTCTTCGCACTAAAGATTTGCGGTCGATTGGCGACGGGCACGTCTCGTACGCTGTGCGTTCCCTATCGGGCGCACAACGGGGTTCAAGTCCCTCTCTTCGCACTAAAGATTTGCGGTCGATTGGCGACGGGCAC
>CAZWQH010000031.1:0-9318 GCA_964635815.1 uncultured Sandaracinaceae bacterium | reverse complement strand
GGTCGTGAGCAGTAAACACGGAACGTATCTGGCTCTGTTCTCGCTCTACATCCTTTGGAGCTCGACGTACTTCGCGCTCGCGGTCGCGGTGAAGACGTTTCCCCCGTTTTCGCTGTCGAGCATCCGCTACGGCATCGCTGGAGCAGGTCTAGTACTTTTGGCGCGCAGCCGCGGCGCTTCCTGGCCGTCGCGTGACGAGTGGCTGCGCGCGATTCCAGTAGGAGCGCTCTTGTTCGGGATCGGAAACGGATTTATCGCGTACTCGTCCGCGACCGTCCCATCCGGGCTCATCGCCGTCGTGGTCGCGACGATGCCGTTGTGGATGGCTTTTTTTGGTTCGTTCGTCGGACTCAAGGCAAGTCGCAACGAATGGATCGGAATCGCGGTCGGCCTGGCCGGTGTCGCGGTGCTGAATATCGGAGGACAGATTTCCCTGACGAAGTGGAGTCACATCGCAATCGTCGTCTCACCGATGGCATGGGCGATCGGATCTCTAATCGTACGCAAACGACCGCAGTCCTCGAAGCCGCGCACGTTGCCCGACACGGTCCTCTCAAGCGGCATTCAGATGCTCAGCGGAGCCGTTTGGCTCGGCGTCGGGGCCGTTGCGTCGGGTGAGCGAGTTGGTCGACCCTCGCTCGCTGCGTGGATAGCCTTCGCGTATCTGGTGGTGTTTGGCGCGATGGTCGGGTTCCTCGCCTATCAGTACCTTCTCGAGCGCGTACGGCCCGCGTTGGCGACGAGCTACGCATACGTCAATCCAGCGCTCGCGTTGATCCTCGGTGCCGTCGCTGGCGGGGAATCCATCGGTCTGACGCTAATCGCCGGAAGCGCGCTCATTCTGGTCGCTGTCGTAATCGTGGTCTGGAAGCCCGGAATGCTGCCCCGCAGGTCCATTTCACCCGCAGCATCCTAGTCATGAACATTGAACTAGCGCGCTCGAGCTGGTAGCAGAAGCGTGTGCTTGTAGTCGGACTGACGGGTGGAATCGCTAGCGGCAAAACGACAGTCAGCCGCATGTTCGCCGCGCGAGGCATTCCGATTCTCGATGCGGATATGATCGCTCGCGAAGTCGTCGAAGTCGGAACGGACGGGTTGGCCGAAGTCGTCGCGACGTTTGGTCCTGAGGTCCTCGAATCCAGCGGAGCTCTCGACCGCAAGAAGCTTGGTGCGCTCGTGTTTGGCGATCCAACTGCGCGAAAACGACTCGAGCAGATCACCCATCCGCGAATTGCGGCAATCACAATGAATCGCATCGCGGCTTTCGCATTGCTGCCCACCTCAGAACGCCCGCCCTACGTCATCTACGATGCGGCGTTGCTTGTGGAAAACGGCTCGTACAAGAAGTTTCCTGAGATCATCGTGGTCACCACGTCGCGTGCGAATCAGCTCGCCCGCTTGATGAAGCGTGACGCGACCACACAGACCGATGCAAACGCGCGAATCGATGCGCAGCTCCCGATCGAAGACAAGGTACGCGTCGCGACGTTCGTGATACAAAACGACGGCTCCGAGGAGGACTTGGAGACGCAAGTCGCACGTGTGGATGGCGAGCTCCGCGCCAAGGGGAACGAATCGATATGACTACGCTCGTAACGGGATTCGCTGCGAACTTCCTTGCAGGATACGTCGTGCGGGAGTTGCTCGACCAGACAACCAGCACCGTGACGTGCCTGGTCTCGGACAAATTTCGGGCGCGGGCAACGGCGATTCTTGGTGACTGGGAGAGAGACGGCATAAAGGACCTCGAGCGGATCACGATTCTCGAGGGCGACACCTCCTCGATGGACCTAGGCCTCTCGGGGCGCGAGTTCATCCAACTCGCGAAACGCGTCTCCACGATCCATCACTGCGCCTTCATCGCCCACACAAACGTCGAGCGCGCGCGCGCCCACGAAGTAAACGTCGAAGGCACGCGTGAGGTGATCGAGCTCGCGCGAGAAGCAACCGCCCTCGATCGACTCGTTCATTGGTCTTCGGCTCTCGTGTCCGGGACTCGACGCGGATTCGTGCTCGAGGAAGAGCTCGCGACGGCAGAGTTTACCAATACCGCCGAGGAAACTCGCTTCATCTCTGAGCGGCTCGTGCGTCGCGAAGGCGACCGTGTCCCGAGCGTTATCCTTCGCCCAGGTATCGTCGTCGGAGATTCTCGAACGGGTGAGATCGATCGGTTCGAGGGACCGTACTTCATCGCGCTCCTCCTCTTGAACTCCCCGGTCGATCTGCGCGTGCCGCTCCCTTCCAAAGGAGCAATTCCCTGGAACTTGGTTCCGGTGGACTACGTCGCAAAAGCCGGCGTCGCGATCTCGCTCGCGAAGAGCTCCACCGGTCGCACGTTTCACATCGTCGACCCGAAGCCGAGCAACACACGGCACGTGTTCGAGGTCATCGCGAACGCACTCGGTAAGCCAGTCCCGCGCCATTTTGCAACAACCGGAATCGCAGCCGCGATCATGCGGGCACCCATTTTGGATCGTTTCGCAGTCGCCCCCCGCACGCTCGTCGAGCAGCTTGGGACCGAGGTCGTCTACGACGCGCGCAACGCGGACGAGATCCTCAAACCTGCTGGGATTCGTTGCCCTGATTTCGATTCGTACGGTGCGCGCATCGCAAAGTACGTCGCCACCCAGCAGTCACGCCGACGAAGCGACGAACAGGGCCAGCGCGAGCCGCACGATGCGCTGATGTGACGACGGCTAACCGCGAACGCATCTCTGCGCTTCCCTAAGTGACGCCTGCAGGAGCCGCTTGCCTCGTCGAGAGCGTGAAAACCGAGGTTTAATCGCGGACTTGGCGCGTTTTCTGCTGGAACGTCGTTTGCATCACCCAGCTCGATGCCCGGTTCGAGCCAAGTGAGAAGGTCGATCGCGTCCGCAAGCGCGGTGCTGCTCGTGTTGACGCTGGCTGTGATGGCTCCGACCGCGAGTGCCAATCCCGCGTCGGGGACACCTTCGCGCAACTACGGACGCACCAGCGTGCGCGATCGGCGCCCGCCTCAGCGATTCCTACAACGCGCACGTTTCGGGCTCTCGAACACGGTGATTCGATTGGGACGCGGTCTTCGAGACAAACTGGTTTGGGGAGCACGCGCCGGCTCCGTGGCGACGATGGCCGCAAATCGACGCGACGGCGATCGCATCCGTGCTGGCAGCAGACGCGTCCGCGATCGACTCGCCTCCGTGCGAGACATGTTCGCGTCTCGAGAGTTCTCCATCCGAACCTTTGGACGAGCGGCGTTCGGATCCGCGGAGTCTTGGGCGACCACGCATCGAGATGTGAGCCTGGATGAAACACGCCGAGGCGAGGACTACGCGATCGCGGAGGCACGCGCGCAATCGGACAGCGCGCGCGGGTACCAGTGGCGTCGCGCAGCGGTTCTCACACGCAGAGGTCGACGACAAGCGGACCGACGCGCCGCAGCAGCCCGCGGGGTGGACGCGATCGAGCTTCAGTTTGCGCGTGGGTCGCGCGACGAAATGACCGTGATGGACACCGCGCGATCCGAGCTCGAGCGCCAGGAAGACGGCCAGTTGATTGGCACGGACGCTCGCAGCCGCGCCGCGCGACGCGCCGCGAACGCCGCCACCACGCAGCGGGTCATCCACCGGTGGAGCTCAAAACGCGCGAGCGATCGCGCTCGACTCGCGCTCGATGCCATCCTCGCCGGCAACCTGAGCCTGATGGAATCGCTCACACAAACGGACTCACCCGAGTACACGGAGCGCATCCTCAACGCGACAGGACCACTTCGCGGCGGGATGGCGAGCGAAGAGCGCTGGGACAACTGGGGTCGCTAACACCCCCGTGAACGGCGGGCTACACTCCAACCTCGCGTCACACTCGAATCTCAACGTCGGTCGATTCGCGTGCGGGTGTGTGAGACGATCATTGCGCAAAACCGACGCCGCAGTCGACGGCCGAGTGTCCGTGTGAGAACAGCGCTGCGGCATAAACGTTGCTATGAGTGGTTCAGGAAACACCTCAAAACCATGCAAGCCTCATTTCTTCGACTCGCTGCAGCACTGATCATCGCCGTTCTTTACACCACCGTCTTTAGTGCGTGCGGAGGTCGAGCCCTCCAGGTCGAAGTTCCTCGGCCGGCCGCGTTCAACGTGCGGGAGCACGGCGGAACATTGACTGTCGCTCCCTTCGCTGCCGCAAATCCCGGATGGATCGGCGCGGCTGCGCTCGTTCAGCAAGAGCTTCGTCAGCGAATCCTCGAAACCACCGCACCGATCCAACTCGTAGAAGGCAACGGCGCGGTCATCGTCCACGGCACTGTTGCGGACTACTCGTACATGGAAAACCGCTCGCAGACCGCGGACACCTGCTACCGCTATGTGTCTTCGGGCGGATCGAGCACGCGTGTTCCGTACACCTGCTACCAGAATCGCCGCGACGGACAGGCCCGTGTCGCGATCACCTTCACAGTAACGCTCGCGGACGGGCGAAGCGTATTCGCGCGCACGTACTCCGACCAAGCCTCCGACTCGACCTACGCTACAAACGCCGAGCCTCCGTTCATCGACGGCGACGGGATGCTCGCTCGCATGCGAGTGAACCTGACCGAGGACTTTAGCCGTGTGATCCTTCCTTGGAACGAAACCATCCGAGTTCGCCTCACGGATTGCAAGGACGCCACGAAGGAGTTCTGCGAGAACGGTTGGGCGCTCATGGACTCAGGCGACTTCGCCGGTGCCGTTGCTCAGTTCCAACAGGCCGTGAATGCGGGCACGCAATCGAACCTGGCTCCGGAAGACCAAGCCAGCGTGCTCTTCAATCTCGCCCGCGCTCACGAGTTCTCGGGAGACTTCGACGCAGCCCAATCCGTTCTACAGCAAGCGATGGCGTTGAAGCCAAACGACGACGCGATGATCGAAGAGCAACAGCGCATCGAAGAGCTCCGCGCCAACATGATGGAGCTTCAAAGCCAAGGCGTTCAGTAGCTACTTCGCTACGCGGCTTCGACGGGACGGACAGTAATTTTGTCCGTCTTTTGTCCGCGCACGATCGCTAACGAAACCGAAGCGCCGATCGTTTCTTCTCGCAACAAGCGCTGAAGGTCGTCCACGCCAGTGACGACGTTGCCATCGAAATGCGTGACGAAGTCTCCTTCACGAAGGCCGCCTTTCGCGCCTGCGCTCGAGGGTTCGACGCGCGTCACGAAGATGCCGCGCTCATTGTCGAGACCAAGGCCGCGCACGAGCTTCGTTGGCAGCGTGACACCTTGCCCGGATATCCCCAGCATTGCGCGGCGAACACGCCCCTTCTGCACGAGCGCACTGACGACAAACGTGACGGTGCCGGCACCAATCGCAAAACAGATTCCTTGCGCGGACGGAATCATCGCCGTGTTCACGCCGACTACGTGCCCGCGCGTATCCACGAGCGGTCCACCCGAGTTGCCTGGATTCAGCGCGGTGTCTGTCTGAACGACATCATCGATGAGTCGTCCCGTGCGCGAACGCAGGGACCGGCCAATCGCGCTAACCACGCCCGCGGTCACCGTCCAATCGAAGCCGAGCGGATTCCCGATGGCGATCACGACCTGTCCGGGGCGGAGCACCGATCGATCACTTAGCTGCGCGAAAGAGTCCGCACGCGCACCCGTCTTGAGCACCGCAAGATCGCTGTGCGGATCATCACCGATGAGCTCGGCGCCGTAGCGCTCCCCTGTCGGGGTCGACACAGCGAGGTGCTTCTGCTTGTGAACGACGTGACTATTCGTGATCACCAAACCGTCGGGAGCGAAAAAGAATCCGGACCCGTGACCACTCTTTCGACCGCGTCCTGCCTCCACCTTTACGACGGCGGGGCCGACGCGTTCCGCTACAGATGCGACCGCGACCGAGTACGCATCGAGTAGCTGTGAGTCATCGAGTACCGGATTCTCGTTCATACGCGAATCCTCAGATCGTCAGCGCGCCGGTGCGAAGTAGATACGCGAGGCGCTTTCGCTGCTCGTCCGTGAGCGCTGCGTGCATATCTCGCAGCGCGGCCGTAACTGCGTCCCGCAGTCTTTCAGCGATCTTCACCTGCTCCGTCGCCGCGGACTCCGCCTTCGCGTTGTCGAATGCAGCAGCTTCGATGACGTCTGCGATGGTCGTGATTCGTCTCCGGCCGTCGACAGCCGCTTGCGCGCGCTCGGTCTTGAGCGTGCTCAAAATCGTAGCGACCTTCGTGACTTGGTCGTCGTCGAGCTCGAGCCGTTGCGCAAGAAAGCGAAGGGGGCGTCGAACACCAAACCCTCCACCGCCGTCCTCATCGAAACCTCCAGCGCGATGCTCGTGGTGTCCGTGTCGGCCTTGCGCTCCGCAACCTCCACGCAATTCTCCCGGTCCGCACGATCCGTGGGCGGATGCGTACTCGGACGGCTCGCATGAGGACGCGCGTTGACGCCAATGATGAAAGAAACCTGGATGCATACTATGTGACCTTTCTGCCGAGGCCGAAGCGCCCGGCGGGTAACCTCACGGGCGGTCGCCTCGCAAGGACGCGTGCCGTGCACGCGCATGGCCAAACTGGGTCCTCGGGGTTCATGTGTCAATAACGCTCTACGGCGCGATCAGACGGCGCTTCCCGTCGCGACTGCGTTGAGATGGAGAGACGCTCGAAATATCCCATCGATCCCAGCGCTGACAGGTCACTTCCTTATGATGCTGGTCGAGGCCTTCGCAGTAGTTCGTGAAGAAGCATCGGCGTATCTCCGCGCCACGCCCTTCACGAGTCTTAACGAACCAATCTGGATCCGCGAGTGATTGCCTGGCTGCTGCGATGATGTCTGCGTCCTGGTTTTGCAAAGCACGCTCAGCATCGTGGAATGTAGCGATACCGCCAGCCCCTACCACGGGAGTCTCGAACCCTCTGTGTCGAACGGCATCGCGAACGGCGCGCGCCAGTCCCACGTTCCGCGACCACGGCCCGCGCGCGATGCTCACAGTGGGCATGCACTCGTGTCCGCTCTCACCTGTGTACGGATAAGCTGCGTGGCCGACTTTGGGCTGCTTCGCGTCCTCGAACTTTCCCCCTTTTGAGATGCTCAAGAAATCGAACCCGGCACCGGCGAACAGCACAGCGAACGCCGCAGCCTCTGCAACCCGATTGCCTCCGGCGATGACCTCATCACCCAGGAACCGAACCCCGACGACGTAGTCGTCTCCAACTCGGGCACGCACCGCGCTATAGACCTCGAGTGGAAGTCGCGCGCGATTCTCGATCGCGCCGCCGTATCCATCCGTTCGCGTGTTCCGCGCGGAGAGAAAGCTCGCCATCGTGTAGGCGTGCGCATAGTGCAGCTCCACGCCATCGAAGCCCACGGCGCGTGCTCGCACCGCGGCACCCGCGAAGAGCGCTGGCAATCGTCGCGGAAGCTCTCGTATAGCCTCGACATGCTCGTCTGTTACGCGCTCTCGGAAGCCGACGGAGTAGCTCTCGTACTCGCGTTCGCTGAGCACATCGCGGAGCGCATCGTCGGAAAGCTCGATGAGTGATTCGCGGATAGCGTTCTCGTCTGCGAGTGCGAGCACCGGGTCACCTGAATAGAGCGCGAGCCGTTCGCGCAACGCGTCATCCACGACGGCGAATCGCCGCATGAACGTCGCCTTCTCTGGGCGCCGTCGAATTCCGAGAAAATCGATGAGCTGGATGAAGAGCTTCGTTCTGCCACCGCTGGCGCGACGCACGGTCTCGACGAGCCTTGCCAGCCCGGCGTTGTAGCGATCGTCGCCGATGCGCAGGAGCGGCCCGCTCGCAACATCGCGAATGCCAGTAGCCTCGACGACAATCGCGGCAGGTTGGCCTTTCGCAAAGCGCTCGTACCAAGCGAGAACCTGCGGCGTAACGTCACCCTGCTCGCTCGCGCGCCAGGGAACCATGGCGGGCACCCACGTGCGCGCTTCGAGCGCGAGGTTCTTGTATGCGATCGGGGAGAACAGACGCGCTGCCGCGGCTTCTTCTCGCGTTGGCCAGCGAGTCTCCGGCAACGATGCAAGTCGTCGGTCGGGGAGCACCGATCGGCTACTGACCGCCGACCATCATAGATCTCACGCGAAACGTCGGCGTCGCGATCGAGCTACGGAGATCGAGATCGTCGGCAACCGCGTCGATCCCCTTCAAGATCTCGTCCAGGTTGAGCGAGATGGTTATCTCGGAAACCGGGAACTTGAACTCGCCCTTCTCCATCCAGAATCCGGATGCTCCGCGGCTGAAGTCACCGGTCACCGCATTGAACCCGAACCCCATGGTGTCCGTAACGTAGAGCGCCTTGTCGGTCGACTTGAGCAGCTCGTCGCGCGACATCGTGCCGGGCATGAGCATGAAGTTGGTGGTCGAGATTCCAACGCCGCCGCTGCCACCACGAGATGCTGACGCAGTGCTCTCTTTGCCGAGCTTCCGTGCGCTGTACGTATCGAGCAGGTACGTCTTCAAGACGCCCTTCTCCACGATGAGGTTCTTGCGCGAGAGCAGGCCTTCACCGTCGTACGCGCGAGAGCCAGGACCAGACGGGAGAAACGGGTCATCGATCACGGTGACCAGATCGCTTGCGACCTGCGTTCCTTCACGGCCCACGAGGTAGCTCGACTTACGCCAAATCGACCCACCACTGATCACACTCGCCAGGAGCCCGAGCATCGCGCGGCCGGAATCCGGATCGAAGATAACCGGAACCTGCTGCGTTGGTATCTTTCGCGCACCGAGCTTCGCGAGCGTGCGACGCGCGGCTTCTTCTCCAACGAACTTTGGTGCATCGAGCGCCGCCAGCTTTCGCTTCGCGGAATAGTAGTAGCCCGTGCGTTTCTTTGCGCCTTCGTCTTCGACCACCGGGCTAACGGTGAGTGAAGCGTACGTTCCATCGGAAGCGCCGACGAAACCGCCGCTGGTCACGAGCGCGCCGCCACCGGCGGTGCGAGAAAAACTCGCTCCCTCACTGTTCTGCACCCGCTTGTCGAAATCGTAGGCGGCCTTCTCGGCGGCCAAACACGTGGCGAGCGCTTCGCCGGCCCCGATTCGTCCCATGTCAGGGTCCACGAGATCGAGATCGCGATGCTCTTCGCGTTTCGATAGGAGCTTGGGGTCTGGGGGAGCAGCAAACTCGTCCGGCTCGGACAGTCTAACGAGCTCCATTGCGTCCTGTACGGCTCGTTCGATACCGATCGGCGAGAGGTCGCTCGTGTACGTCGCAGCTACGCGATTGTCACGCATCACACGGAGCCCGAGCCCACGCGACCCCGCTTCCTCGACAAGCTCGGGCTCAAGCTTGCGGACTTGCACCGAGAGGTGTGCGCCACGGCGTACGACGGCCTCCGCAACGTCCGCGCC
>CAZWQH010000030.1:0-21531 GCA_964635815.1 uncultured Sandaracinaceae bacterium | reverse complement strand
ACGGTAGTAGCCCAACGTCGCATCGAGAACTCCGGGCATCGAGAGCATGGACTTGATTCCGGCGATCTCGCTCGCGGGCATCGACCATTGCGGCGACCACAGCTGAATCGTTGACCGCAATTCTGCAAAGTCATTCTCTCTGAACCGCATCGCCGCGTCCGGCTGCGCGAATGTTCTGAAATGTGGTGCTCCGGCGAGAATCTCAGGATGAGACGCGACGACCAAGGGGTGTGGAATCGCGATCGTCACCAACCCGAGAACGCGGTTAGGAGCAAGGTTAGCGGCTGCGTATGCGGCGGTCGCGCCCCAGTCGTGTCCGATGAGCGTCGCACGCTCGATGTTGAGCGAATCGAGAAGCGCGACTACGTCTCGCCCTAGGTCGATCATTGTTGTGTCGGCACTACCGACGGTGCTCGGAGCATACCCACGAAGAAAGGGCGCGATTGTGCGATGACCGCGTTGGTTCAAGCTCGCGCTCACTGCGTCCCAGGTATGCGCGTTGTCTGGAAATCCATGGAGCAACACGACCGGTGAGCCAGTGCCGGCGCGCTCGAGGTAGGCGATCGAAACGCCGTTTGCGGCGACCGATCGTTGCTGGACCGGGGCGGCAATGTTCGTGACCGGTGGAACGTTTGTGACTGGGTTTGCGCAGCCCAAAGAGGCTGCGTTGCCGAGCACGGCAACAAGAAGATTGAGAATCGAGATGCGCATTTGAACTCTCCCTGATCAGATGATCGAGGAGTAAGTCTGACGATGCTCGTGCACGCTGCATTGTGGCGACGCGCCAAACGATTGGCAGTTTGCGCCAACCAGTTGCGCCTGCGTCAGCGATCGGGCGGACTCGCGGGGGCGCAGCGTAGGTAGAACGTCTCGACTGTTGGGAACAGACCAGCGTCGTCTTCGTCCGCGTACATTGCCGCGGGGTGAGCAGAATCGCTCGCGATCGCGATGCTTGCGTTCAAATCTGCGTCGAGTCGAATCTGGGTTACCGGCGATGAAGCCAACGGGGTCGCGTGGTCGACGCCCAGCGCTACGCGGCCCATCCCAGATTGGGTCGCGAATACGATCTGCGATCCCGAGACGTCCAAGGCCTGAACCTTGTGATCGCTAAACGACGCGAGTGCCGAAGGATCGTTCGCAACCTTAATCACGCGTGCGATGAGCTCGCCGCCTACCCAAACTGCCCCGACAAGCGACTGCGTCTCGAAGTGGAAGGCGTACGCCCGCTCGAGGACGGACTCGGTCCAGCTGCGGGTGCGAGACGCTGTGAAATCCAGCTGACCGCCGCGCGGGGTGAACGTTCCTTCGATCACTCGCCACTCTAGGGGTTCGTCCGTCCCATAAATCGTCTCCAGTCCGAAGAACTGGTTCCCCTTAGTGGTGAACCAATGCGACTCCCCTGGTTGCAAACCGCCGAACGCTTCCGCAAGTCCATTGGCAACGAGAGTAGAAACAAGCAGGCCTGTTCGCGCACGATCGTCGAGTGCCACGCGAATCACGCTGGAACCGTCATCCTCGGCGTCGCTCGAGACGGACGTCGAAACTGCGTCCCACGTTGGAGCGACCCCCGGAGTTTCCTGCACCGCGGTCGGGTCAATGAAGTCCGCGAGTCTGACTTGGTCGTAGGCGGTGACGACTCCGTTCGGGGTAACGCGCAACCGCTGCACGAAGATTCGACTAAACACGACGAGGTCGTCCCCGAGCATGAAGTACCGACTGTACTCATCGATGTGCGGGCCGACGCTTTGGTGCAGCACGCGGCCGTCTGCTGCGATGACGTAGAAGCGCGTCTCGTTCGTCCGCTCGATGACCGCGAGCCAGTGGTTCGTGCGCCAGAACAATGCCGCAGCGTTCTGCCCGACACGGGTCCGGGCGGGAAAGTTCGCGATCTCGACCGGGCCAGTCACGCAGCTCGCGACAGAGGGCGCGTCGGGAATCAACGTCGCGGACGCGTCAGATGCGTCGTTCGTCCTCGCGTCCGCCAGGGGGGGTGCATCGGGCGATGCGGGTCGAGCATCCGCCGCTTCGAGGGAGACGTCTGGTCGTCCGCCGTCGCTCGCCGACATGAATGCCGAGTCGCTCGGGCTTGGGCCCGAGGCGTCCGGGAACGATGAATCTTCGCGCGCGGCGGCGGCGGCCTCGCATGCGGCGAACGTGATGCAAACAAGAAGGGTGCGGGTGAAAAGGAGACTTCGAGACATACGCAATCGTGTCCTTGTGCACCTCAGCACGGAAGTTAATGCTTCGAATGCATAGATTAGATGCTCTAATGCGCAAATGTCGGATCCCGCCAGAACGCCGATTACTTCCGATCGGTTGGAGGCCTTCGTTGCTGTTGCGACCACGTCCAGCTTCACCAGGGCCGCCCGGCAATGCCACGTCACGCAATCTGCCGTCTCGCAGCGAATTGCCAAGCTCGAAGCGGAGATCGGAGCGACGTTGTTCCTGCGCCGCCGGGATGCGGCTTCCCTAACTGCGGAGGGTGAAGCACTGCTCCGCTACGCCCGGGCGATCGCGGATCTCGAGACGGACGTCATCAAGGGAATACGCACAGCTACCAGCGGTCTCAGCGGTGTAATTCGCGTCGCAGGTTTCTCCTCGGTGGTTCGCTCGCTCGTAGTTCCCGCGCTCACTCCTATCGTCAGCGCATTCCCGGAAGTCGTGGTGCATGTCTTTGCTCGAGAGATGCACGATCTCTCCCGCTTGCTTCGCAGCGGCGAGGCCGACTTCGTGCTGCTCGATCGATCTCTGTCGGGGCGAGATATCGAGAGTCGACTCGTCGGTAAGGAGCGAAACGTCTTGGTCGAGTGCGCAGCGCGCGCGCGCGCTGCGAAACGCGCTTCCGTCATGTTTCGGCGTTTCCTCGACCACGATCCTGACGACACGATCACGGACCGTTTCGCGCGTGAACATCTGAAGGACGGAAAGGTTGTCGCGCGGAGCTACCTGGATGACATCTACGGAATTCTCGACGGGGTTTCTCGTGGCTGGGGAATGGCCGTCGTCTCGGAACATTTGCTTCGGGAGTTTCCTCGCGTTCGAAAGGTTCCCGGGCATCGTGCGCTAGAGACGCCTGTGTATCTTTGTCGACGGCGAGCCGTCCATCAGACGCGCCTGCACGAAGATGTCGCGGCTCGTATCGTTACGCACGGTCGACAAGTGCTCGAGGCCGGTAGGTAGTAGTGGCTCCGCTGCTCGCGACGGCGTCACTTAGACGAACCTAAACACGGCGTGTCATGGTTGGTTTCGCCAATATTCGCTGCGGCGAGAGCGTGGATCGGCCCTTGCAAAGGTGAACCGAGAGGGCGTTATGAGGATCGCGATTGGTAGCGTTGGTAGGAGCTTGTTCTGGATGCATCTCGCGTTCGCGGTCGTTGTCGCACCGACGGCTCTCGCCGACGTCACGCGAGCGGGCACTCCAACTTTGTTCTCACGTGCCCAAACCGCCCTGCGACGAGTCATCCGTCCGGCGGCGCGAGCGCGCATCGGTCAGTTTCGCGCCTCTTCACACGGCCGTCTTCTGACCCAAGCGATTCACCTCTCGAATGTGCAGATGCCGCTGAGCGCGTTTCGCGTTCAATCCGAGGCAAGTAACGCTTCAGCAGTCGTCGCGATGCCACCGAGCGAGCGCCAGATCCTTCACGCTGCGGAGATGATCAGTCGACTTGGAACAGTCAAAGCGCTGAGCTCGTATGAGCAGCTTTCCGACAGCCTCCCGAGCTACGAATCTTTCGAATCTCTCGAGCGTGATCTAACCGAGCATCGCTTTGCTCTGCGACTCGCGAATCGCGCGACAGAAAACCTCAGAGCGGATTCCGCGCCTTCAACCTCACGCTGGACGCCTCGACTGGCGAACCGGATTCGTGGCGCGATTCGTCGTTCGCAGTCAGTGCTCAATGCGAAGGAGCGCCTGTTCAGACGCATGAACGCACGCCTGGTGGAGAATGCGTTGGCGGGACCACTGACCGGTCACTCGGCGTATCCGAACGGTGCGTATGGACGAGCACTCGAGCAGACCCGCACGATGCGAAGCGTGCTCGCGAACGGGCGTCATCTCGATCTCTCGGAGATGGAGTTGAACCAGCTCTTTGCCGCCGTGGAAGCTACGCAAAACGGGGGACCTCTCTTCGAAGCTGTGCAGACGGATCCGCGCTTCGTGGCTCTCATGCGCGCCGTCGACCGAGCGCTCGACGAGCGTCGCATCTAGCGATGCTCTACGTCCGACATCGTGTAGCGGTCGCCCCAATGCCAGTACTCGTCGTGCTTGTCTTCGAGCACGTAGCAGCGATGTGTTAGGTGCTCGATCCGCTGCGCGACCGTCAAGTCCGTCTCTCCCTTCTGTGCAGCGGCGACATCGTCGTTCGGAATATCGCGCGCTCCATCGACATTGAAGTAGAGATGTCCTGCGATCCGATAGTCGCGCCTGAAACACGTTCTCCACTGAGAGTTGCCTCCCCACCCGTCGGAGAGATCGTCCGTTGGGCGATTTCTTCGCCGGTGTGCCCATTGAAGTCTCGACGTGGTGGCGACGTGTGCATCGAGAAGACGAGACGGCGCACGCACCGCGCATCCTGCGCGCGAGAAGAGCATGTCGCCGAGAAACATGGTCGGCCAGTATTCTTCGAGGATCTCGATGGAGCCGCCCGCGGTCTCGGCGGCTTCGACCGTTACGATCTCGTGGAAAAAGGGATGGAACCCCGCGCGTTCGACGAGGTGAAAGCCCAGGAGCTCCATGAATCGCAAGTAGTCCGCATACGTTATCGGTGGACCCTCATAGTGCGTCCCGACTGCCCAGGGCTGAAATCTCAAAAGGAGCAACTCGTTGACGCGAGACAGTGCATAGAGCCTGCAGAGCTCCTCGCCGGTCATGTCAGGAATCGGATTGCCTCGGCGGGTTGACAGGTCTTTCAGGAAATCTACTTCGGAGTCGTGCGCGTCTAGCCACGGTTGCAGAATATCTGTGAACACGTGCTTCCCGCGGTAACCAGACAAGCCCTCCTCGTACAGGGCGCGATAGTGTGCCTGGCTGTCGTACATGAGCTGTTCGATTCTAATCGAGTGAGCAAGGGAAGCTTTAAGAACTTTGGACGTAAGACACGATCAGGAAGCGAGTTCTGAGTTCGCGTATGAACCCCATTCATCGACATGCTCACCTGGTTGCCGTCGTATCCGCGCTCGCGCTCATGCAATGTGGCGAGTCGAACTCGGAGGAACAGAATGCGAGCGCCCAGCGCGCTGCTGACGCGTACTGCGCCTGCGTTGCTCCTGCCACGAAGCTCCCGTTCGCTCAGATGAACCGCGCGTGCGAAGCGGAGGAAAGCCGGTACAAGACTGCGTGGGCCGCTCTGCCCGTTCGCGGCCGTGATCCGAAGGCCCACCGCATCTCTGAGTACCAGCACGAGTGCTACCGGGTTCTCTCGGACGCCAAGATGGCAGCGATGCAGGCCGAACAACGCTAGACGCTATTTGGGCGTCTTGGCTGCGACGCACTTCTTCACCGTGTCCCACGTGCGGGTCGTGACGTCTTTGCCGTACGTCTTCTCGATCAGAACCATGAAGGCAGGTCCGCGAGGGCTGGGGACGTACGAGCTGAACACTTCGCTTCCTTGGATTGCGAGGACGCGCGCTCCGTCGAGCTCTGGAGGAAGCTTGATCGTCGTCTTTGGAGCTTCGAGCAGAAACGTCACGACGCGCTTCGACTCTTTCGGAAGATCGAACGACGCGTACGGGTCGGCCTCGATCATTTTGCGAAGCGCGTCCACAGGTCGCACGAGCGTCATGAACGTGCGGCCCAGGTGCGCTTGCATCGCCTTCTCTGCGCGGCTCTCGAGCGTCTTGTTGCTCGCCGCGCGGGCGTCAAACACGACGTTTCCGCTCGAGAGCAATGTTCTCACTTCGGTGAAGCCCGCAGTCTCGAAGGCCTTCTTCACCTCGGGCATTTTCGCGTTCATGGGACTCACTCCGCGCAGGAACGCTACGTAACTCGGCATTGCCGTGTTCTAACGCGGGAGCCCGGAGGCGCTAGCGACGCTTGGTGCTCTTCGGTTTCGTCACTGCATTCGGAGGAGGATTCTCCCGAAACCACTCCGCGATGGACGGCATATCCGGCTCGAAAACGGTCGGCGAAAAATTCAGTACGCCCGCTCGCTTGTCGCTTCGGTTCTCGAAGTCGTGAACCATTCCGCCCAGCGCCAGGCTTCAGGATGATCGGTTCTCGGGCCATGGCCGACCGTATCACCGGACTCTGATCAGCGCCGAGACTTGCCCGCCATGAAGCTGATCGAGGCGAGCCCTTGTTCCGCACTTCCGTGCCGCTCGTATCCTGGACCCATATACGGTGCTTGAGCGGGGAGGCGATATCCGTGAGCGCGCATGGCAGCCACGACTTCGTTTGCGGAGCCGACGTTGCCGCCCGGCCCAGCATTTCCCCACGGCGCAAATCCGAGCGCGGACGCGTTCGTCCGCGGCGCATCGAACACCGACGTCAGATCGTTGACCCAGTACGCTGCAAACCACGCGGGCCGGAGAATGAAACCGAGCTCTTGGCCCTCTGGAGTGCCCGCAGAGTTGCTGATCAGATACGTGCGGTCGTTGTCCACGTTGTAGCGACTCCTCACGTGGTCCAGCACGCGCTCACAGTAGTGGCCATCACCAACTCGCCCGTCGATCACTGCGCGAATCATGTCGTCGGTTCCCGTGATCGGTCCCGCGTTGTAGAGGGTCTCCGCCATGAACGGACCGGGATCGATCCCGTTACCGGTGATGAACAGAAGAAGCGGCGTTGCCCCACCGCGATACGAGGACGGTACGACCAACCAATACGTTGTGCTCGCATCGACGGTCTGCATCTGACCACTGAGCGGGACGGTTCCCCCTGTGCCACTCGACGAACCTCCATACGGAGGCGTCGATGGAGGAAGCGGGCCTATCGGGGTCGACGTGTCCTGAACCGTCGTGACGCTGATATCGCGAGTCGCGCTGTCGACGCCGGGCGGTACACGCGCATCGACGACGCTTGATGAATCGAGCTGCGGCGTAAGCGGAGTGTCGACTCGCGCGTCGCTCGCTTGTGTGCGCGCGTCACTGGATGGTCCGGCATCATCGGTCGAACCGATCTGTCCGGAGCACCTCCCCAAAACCAACGCCAATAGTGCGAACGACCAAATGCCCGGGGACAAGCGCATCGAGGGCCTACGCTAACACGAACGCGCACTATCTCGCGGAGACTTCTTCGATGAGTCTGCGCACCGCCAGGCCCAGTGGATCGACGTCGCTGAGCTGGCACCAAATGTGCGGGACTCCTGCGTCCTCGGCTTTTGTAGGGTCGCCGCACGCGTACTTGTAGATCTCTCCAAGTACCTCTGATGGCTCAGCGCTCGTCAGCGTGATGGAGCCAGACTCGGGGTTCGCGGCTTCGATCACGGTGCCTACGTTGGTCGACCTAACAAGCTCAGCGATGTGATTCACGCTCGCCGCTCGCTCAGCGACTACCTCTGGCGCGTTCGCACGCCTTGCCCGCGTGATTGAAACGGTCACTTCAATCCGAACACGAGACGAAGTCAGGGCGTTCACGACGGCGCCTTGTCGCAGTCCAATCACGGCGAGACGCTTCTTCGCGTGGACCGGGTCGACGAGAACTTGTCTTGAGGCGATCACACTCGCGTGGCCTTGCGTCGAATCGACGGACTCGGCAAACGTGACTGCGCGGCGCACTGCGCTGTCTATTGGGTGGCCATAGAACTGAGCTGTGAGGCGAGGCGTCTTTTCGATGTCGGTTCCCAACCGCTTAAGAACTTCTCGGAGATCCTCCGCAACCACGAGAGGCAATTGCTCATTTCCGAACCAGCCGCGACCTTCGTAGTAGAGCTCGAGACTAAGAGGGCGGGTTCCAGCAAACGTTCTGAGCAACTCGCTCGCGTGCGCGACATCTCGCCAGTATCTGAAGTCTCTGACTTTCGGGTCCGCAAACGCGTGAAGTGCATCGAATCCCACGACGATGCCGCCGTGCGCTTGTTGGATCGCCGTCGGCGTAACGGGAGTTCGCGCGATCGCCTGAGCATCTGCGCTGCTCACGGCGCGAATGGCGAACAGCACCCCGGTATCGCTGTGTAGATGCACGCCGCCCGGAAGAACCTGCGCTCCGCGTTTCCAAGCGAGCGCGCGAATCTCCGCGAAAGAATCTAGTAGCGCCATCCTGGTGTGGGCAAGCACGGACGTGCCAACTTGCACAAGCTCATCCGGCGTTTCGATGTCCTCGTCTTCCGCAGGTTGCTCGAGCACCAGGTGCTCCTGACGAAACAGCTCAAGCCAAGGAGCAGAATGGGGCGACGATGGAACATATCCAGGAAGCAGCTCCGCCAGGTACGCCTCCGCGCTCTGCACTGTTTCGAACTTTGCGACCATGACGCATTCGCCGCTGTTGTTCCCTGAGAACGCTTGCCACAGCTGCAGTCGCGGACGTTCCCCAGGCTCCGACGCAATGCGCAGGCCATTGCGCGCACACCCGTTTCGCAAGGATGGAGTCGCAAGCGCCGCGGCGTGAGAGCGCCACACGCGAAGCACGTCTTCGGCGGTCTCGATCGGAAAGCGTGTGTCGTGAAACGAGCACGAGTGAGCTTCTTTGTTCGAAGTGATCGAGATGAAATCGCGACCCGCACCGCAATCGCCCGTTCCGTCGGCGCCGTCGAACAGCACTGGCAGCCCAAGGCGCCGACCGAAACACACCGATACGCGTGTGGGCAAGGGACTCGCGGCGATCATCTCCGAGAGCACGACATCGTCGGCAGACGTTAGATGCATGCTCGCTTCGGGGCCGACGTAGGAGAGGATCGAAACGTCGCGAGCACCAAATGCGGCGAGCTCACCCAGCCTTGCGTCCAGAGAACGAAGGGAAGTGCGATTCACCAAGAGGTTTGCGCCCCAACGTTGACCGCTTGTGGACAGCGCGACCGCGGCGTCTCGCCACGAAACGTCGTCGTAAATCGACACGCGAACTTGCCCGAGCACTCCACGCAACCGCGCGAGCTTCTCTCGCGTCAGCAAAGTTCCATTGGTCGTCACATTCAGCGCAAGTGACGTTTCATCTCGCAACGTGAGGAGCAGCGTTTCGAAGTGTCGAAATACAAATGGTTCGCCACCACCAAACGCAACTTCGAGCGTCCCCGCTCTGGCGAGATCAGAGAGCACGCGGGTCGCGGCATCCAACGTCCAGAGACTCTTGTGTGATGAATCGCGCGAACAGAAGGCGCAGTCCAGATTGCACGCGTTCGTGATGCCGAACATCACGACGCGCGGGGCGACACGTCTCAGCTCTCGCGTTCGGTTCGTCTCCACTCGCACGTTCGTTCCCGTGCGCGGGTCGAAATACAGCATCGCCCCGTCGAGGGAATGAGCTCGAAAACGCGGCTCGTCGAAGTGGGACGCGTTCATGTGCGAGGTGATATCACGGCGCAGTCCGCTCAGGGACTAGTGGGATCGCCTCCGTTCGTGGCGTGCGGCTACCGTCGTTATCTCATGTGGCGTTTCGCTTCGTGCTTTAGCGAGAGCCGTCCGCCGTCCCTAGGCGCTTCGAAATGGTTGTTGGCCGACAGATTCTCCTCGCCGAAGGCGATCACGATATTCGCGAAGCGCTCCTGGTCGCGAGCGAGAAGGCCGAGTGCGACGCCGCCTCAACCGGCGCGAGCGGAAGAATGCGGTCAAGGTTGGGAGATGGCCTCCGGAGTCTTCCTAGTCACGGTCGTCGTGAGGGATTACGACGAAGCAATAGAGTTCTACGTCCGATCGCTTGGTTTCGAGTTGCTCGAGGACACCAAACTCGACGACTCAAAACGTTGGGTTCGTGTTGGACATCCAAGTGGTGGGATGGCCTTGCTGCTCGCTCGCGCGGTTGACGACGCGCAACGCGCCGCCGTGGGCAACCAGGCCGGAGGGCGTGTGTTTCTCTTTATCCAGACGGATGATTTTTCGCGGGAGTATCAGCAGCTGCGTGCGCGCGGCGTTAGATTCGTGCGCGCGCCGATGAAAGCACCGTACGGAACGGTCGCAGTATTCGAAGACCTGTACGGCAATCGATTCGATCTGATCGGCCCGAGTGGAGAACCCCCGACGCAGGCGACCGGGGCATAAGCAGCGCTCGCTCGTCGCGTTTCCACTCGGCGCAAGTGTTGTTGTAGCCGGGAGGCGTTCGGAACGCCGCGGGCTTGCGGCGAAAGGAGCCGAAACTCTCGGACTGTCCGGAGGAGACGTCACGAGCGACGCCGGAGAACACGTTGTCGTTCGATCCAGCGAGTACGCAATGTCCTTCCAGGAGCTCGAAGTGCCGCGATCGACACCGCGCGTGCGCGCGATCTCGTGCTGAGCGAGCGCGAACATGACGAGAGGGATCGCTAAGGGCCACTTAAACTGCGCGAGCTAGCTGGCGTATCCACCTCTGCCCTCTTCAATCAATGCGATCAAAGGGTTTTCTCTCGCCACCGCTCGAGATCGATGTTTGCGATGTAGCGAGCACCTCTCATGAAAGACCTCATCGTCCCCTCGATCATCGCTCGCACTCGTCTGGCTGCTGGAGCTCTCTTGCTCGCATCGGCGCCAACCCTGTTCTTCGTCTCCAATGCCCAAGCGGATACCGGAGGTGCGGCTGCTTCTCGCTTCGTCTACCGACAGGGGCGGGACCGTCAGCGTGCGTACCCTATGCGCACGTTTCGTCAGCGACTGCACACGAACCCGGTTCGGCACCAGGTCGCACATCAGATCTTGGCGGCGCGGTCTGTCATGACGCAGGCCGAGCAAGCCGCGAGAGACTTTGGCGAGACGGGAAATACATACCGTCAGAACGATGCGGTTCGTGACGCCGTTCATCGCATCTCTCTGGCAGTGCAGGATCTTTCGGATGGGCTGCGTCAAGCGACCCCTGCAGAGCGACCCGCGCTCGTGCGCGCTCAGCGTTCGATCGTGCGTCGAGCTCAGCGAGTTCACGCTACTTTGAATCAACACCTCCTTGCTCAAGGGCGTTCCGTGTTGCCTGCGTCCGTTGCGCTGCTTCAGTCGCTGCAGACGGCAATCGACAGCGCGACGACCGCAAATGTCGCGAACGAAGCGACACTGCCAAGTGAGGACGCCGTTGCCGCGTTCCGTGCGGCACGCCATCAGACGCGCACCGAGATTCTTGCGCGCGTGAACGAGATCGAGGAAGCCAATCCGGCGACGACCCCACGGGCGCTGGTGGGAGAGTTTAGCGGTGCTCGATCCTTCCATGGTGCACTGCGTTCGCTCCGCAGGATGTCGCCGTCCCGGCTGGGTCACGCTCTGCGCGGTCTCCGTGCAGGTACAGCTGTGACGCAACGGGAAGTGGCCGCGATGACCGACCTCTTGAACGCCCAAGACAACGTGGAACGCGCTCGGTACGTGTTCGAGAACAACCCGAGCATGCAAGCAACTCGCGGTTTGGCTGCCGTTTCGCAGGCGTTTCAACATCAGTACGATCGGTTCCTGAACGCAACGCTCGGTCGCGCAGCAACCTCGCGCGGAGGCGACGCCCTCGGTCATTTGGCTGACATCGCTGCGGCAGCCGACTACGCTCGCGATTGGGATCGTGGTGGTGATCGTCCGTAGCGCTGACAAACCTGGGACAGGTGTAATTTTGAACCACCCCGTCAAAGTCGTGACGGTCTGGTTCAAAATTACACCTGTCCCAGGATCTACAGCTCGCGGAGGTATCCCCACGTGTGCAGCCGATCGCTATCCTCTTCCCACCGATCGCTGATGTCGTCTCGGTAGTACATGTTCGGAATCGCGATGTTCCGCAGCCGAGCGTACGCGGCGGCTTTGGCCTGCTTCATCGTAGACGCGATGCCCACTACCGTGAGAACGACGCCGCTGGTACCTGCGACCAGCCATTGTCCGTTCACGAGCTTCACGTCTTCGATGTGAACTTCTTCGGGCGTGCCCTTCTTGAAGACAATGACCGCCTCTTTGGAGATCTCGTCGAAGGCTTGGTCGTCGTCGAATGGGTAGGGCGGCATCGCCACCCGCACGCCAACTTGGAAACCGGACTTGGTTTTGAATTTGGAGAGCGTGCCGGCGGCAATCCCTTCGAGTAGCTCGCCAATTGGCGTCGTCATTCCTTCCTGCTGAATGAAGATCGTCGGGTACCCGAATCGCGACGTGAACTCGAGTGGATAGATTCCACCTGCGTTTACGATGCAGTTGAGATCGACGTACCCAACGTAACGCTCACGCGCGAGGACCTGCTCCATCTTCTTGAGCGTGTGGTTGTAGAGGCGATTGGGCGCGCTCCAGAACATGCTCGTTCCCATTTCGCCGGTGGAGGGTCCGATGTTTCCGGGGAAGAGCTTCTTGTGCTCGAAGTTTACGTTGATGGGCTCCACGAATCGGTGTCCGTTGAAGAAGGCGCCACACGCCACCTCGACGCCTGCGACTCGCTTCTGGAGTTGGAAGACCGGGATCTCGTTTGCGAGAACGCGCGAGTAAGCCTCCATCACACGAACCACATCGCCGCCGTCTTCGTCTTCGCCGACGAACAACCGGCGCTTCACGTTCTGTGCTTCGCCGCTCGGTTTGAGCACGTAGCGCGACGGATTCGCCTTAACGTACGCGATGGCTTCGCCGAAGTCGGTGAACTCGCGATACGGGATAATGTTAACGCCTGCGCGCTTGAGCTCCTCCTGGCCGAAAGAGCGATCGTCTTCGAGGCGATCGGTGTACTCCGTTCCTCCGACAACGAGCTTTCCTTGTTGGCGCAGCTCCGCTGCGACCTTGCCTTGGCCAAGGGTATCGTCGAACACGATCACATCCGCCCAAGGAACTTCCGCGCGCCAGTCTGTCACCTTTGGAACGAAGCCGTCCGCGATGTCGCGTTCTTTCTGCGCTTCAATGTAGTAGCGAACCTCATGGCCTTCTTTGAGAACTTGCCACGCGATGTCGCCAATCAACCCGGAGAGCGAGACGAAGAGGAAGCGCTTCTTTTCCATTTCCTCGTGACAGTACCATTTCGGGTCGCCGTCTCCGGGCTAATGCACGTCGGAACGATGACGACGTCATCTCTGTCTTTCCAGTTCACAGGCGTCGCCACCGAATGACTATCCGTGAGCTACAGCGAATCGCTGAGGCGCAGGATCTCGTCGCGGTGCGGTGGCCCGTCGCAACGCGCGGTGGATCGTCCACGGCGACATCTACATCTACGGATACGCGAAGGTAACCATGCGGTTGGGCGTCTGTGGGCTTGCCTAGATCTGGGCAAGCCGTTGCACTGCGAGAGATCTTGCGTCGACAGAAAGACTCGTGAAACTCGCGGCGTGCCTCTTGCGAACGTTCCAGGAAATCGGGCCCGGTCCGATGGATTCGCACAGAGGAACGCATGTCACAACTTCAAGCACGCATCCGCATCGTCGCTCCGTCAATCGAAAAGGCACTTCGACCCACCGGAGGCGCATGGAGTCCTGCCGCGCAGGACGCAGCCATCGGAATGGCATTGAGAGAAGCACTCAGCTCCGTTCTCTCCCGGCACAGGTCCGTCGCAGTCTCCCAAACGTTGCCGACGATCCACGGTGACGTCGACTACTTCGATCGGTTTCACGGCACCTACGAGATCGTGCTCACCACGGCGCTCCATCGCGGTGCGCTCAGGATTGCCGCAGAAGTGCGCGCGCGAAACGCACGCAAGATGCTTGCTCGAGAATGCGCGATGGCGGACGTCGCACGGACCGTCCGCGAGTTGGCACGCGAGGCGTTGCATTTGATGGAGCTTCGCGAGGATGTCTCCGCGGTCGAAACGATTCGACTATCCGGAGGCGTAGTGGAGCTGGCGGAGTATTTCGCGGCCATTTGGGGAAAGCCTGGCGTTAGTCCTCTACGTGCCGCGGAAGCGGCGGGCGACGCGGGGTTCGCGCGCGGATACATCCACCTCGCACGATGGTCGAATGTGGAGCGAGGCTTCTCCGGTAGACGTCCGGACGCGGACGAACAGTCCGAAATCGTAGCTCGCGCATATCGCTTAGATCCCGACGACCCCGAAGTGCTCGCTGCGTTTGTCATTGCAGCGTGTGATTCGGGCCAGTCCGAGCATGCTGCGCGGGCACTTGCCGCGCTGGCACCTCAGCTGCCCAACAGTCCGGAGCTCGCGATGGCTGCGGTTCGGCTCGCGCGCGCGACAGCGGACCGAGATGCAGCAGCCGCGTACGCGAATCGAGCGTGGGAGCTCGCTCCGTACAGCAATGAGGCAACGACTATCCTCCTGGCCGAGCATCGGGAGAACGGTCGCGACGCGGACGCTCTGGCGACGTTGACTTCGGCACACGCGCATTTCCCAGATGACTTCCGATACCAGTTCCTTCTGGCCGATGAGCACCGTCGTCAGAAACAGTACAAGCAGGCGCTTGCTGTTTTCGAGGCTCTCGTCACTCGTGCTGCCACCGCGCACTGGGATGACCTCTGGCCCCTCAAGCAGCCGCACCTGAGCTTCGTGGACAGTGCAATCTACGTTGCTGCGCAACCCATGGCGGAATGCACATGCCTGCTCGGTAACGACCCGCTTCAACACGTGAGAACGTTCTTCGCACTCAGCCCGGACCCTGAGGCGGTAGCGAGCGCCTACGGCGGCGAGCAGGCGTACGTCGCAATGCTGAAAAGCAAAAAGCTGGGTGCCCTGCGCGAAGACCCCCGTATGACTGAAGCCGCGAAAGCGGGTCCCGATGGTGGCATTCGGGACTTCGATACGTATGTGCGTCTAGCTCTCGAGCTTCGTCGTGCTCAGGACGCTGGCGTGAGCCACGCCGCTGCTCTCGAGTTCCACAAGCTCGATGCGGCAAAGTGGATGAACGCGCAGACATTCTGGTCAGCCAAGATGGAGGAACCCTCGCTTGCCGTTCGGTTCGGCGAGCTCCGCAGAGCCTTCGAAGCCTCGCCACCTCCGATGCCCGCCTATCCAGCCGCAGCACCGCAACCTACGGTTGCCGCGGCGCCGGTCGCTAACGATCCCGGAAAAATCGCGACGGTCGAAGACTGGGGACGAGCGATGGCCATTGTCCAAAAGACCATGGGTGCGGGTGGCGACTTTCCAACCGCGCTTGGAAAACTTGGTTTGTCGATGCCCGAGTACTTGCAGACGTCGTCCTACTGGAACGCGAAGACCACAGCAGACCCTGAGCTCGGTCAGCGGATGTTTGCTGCCATGACCGAAGCGCTTTGAGCGCCAATCGGTCGCTTGGCCTTCTCAGTTACGGACGGCGAACAAGAATGCCGGAGTGAAAAGCCCGTTCACCGTCTCGAGACCGAAATCGACCGGGACCGGGCCAAGCTCTCCCGCGAGCCACACGTTGCCATCTTGAAGACTTGAAACGATCGCGACAGGCACGTCGGAGCGGATGCCACCGAGTCGAAACGCGCTCCGGTGCACGAGCGTGGGGGTCATGCTCAGCACGAATATGTCTTCCTCTCCGGCAGACGCGTGCGTCGAGCCGGCCAGATTGATTCGTTCCTCGAAGACGCCCGTGACCCACAGGTTCCCAACTGCGTCCGTCGCGAGGGCGCGCCCCTCTGCTCGAAACTCTGCACCCCCATACGTAGCGCTTTCGACGCGCGGTCCGTCGACGCCCACGACGAAGAAATCGGAACTGCCCATGCTGCGCGCCACAGTGCGAGTGAGATCGGCTCTCGCGCTGTAGTTGCCCAAGAGCCAAACGCCGCCCCCCGCACGTTTGGCCAACGCCACCGCGTAGTCCGCATTGGGCCCTGCGAAATGGAAGGTGTCGATCGGATCGCCGCTCGGACCCACATGCAGAAGGAATACGTCCCAGCTTCCAATGCTGCTCAGCACCGCGGCACCGATCAGGAACAACTGCACATCAAAGTTGCCGGCAATCCACATTCCGCCGGCTCCGTCGTCGATGACGTCGACAATCATCTGGGTGCCGTTCCCGCCGCCGCGGCGCACGGTTCCGGCTGCCCCGTTCGATTCGTACCGCGCCCAGCCTAGATCGGTCGAGGTGGCGTACATGACGGTGGTGCCGCTCCACGTGACCGTGCCAGAGATGGACGCGCCGATCCACGAAGTCCCCGTGGCGTTGAGCGCAAGCGACGGTGCGCCGAGCTCGTCCGCCTGGATGAACGTTTGTGCTCTACACGTCCCCGAGGAAGAAAAGATTCCATAGAACGCACCAGGTCCGCCTGTGGGAGCTGGAGGCGTGCCACCGCAGCCGAGGTCACCCGGGTTGTCGACTGTTCCCGTGAGGTAAACGTTCGAGCTACCCAGTCCATCGTCGCCTAGTTCCATGGACGTCGGTCGCTCGTCACCAGGACCACCAATCCGAAACGCCTCGATTCCTGGCGGCGTGTACCGAAGCACAAAACCATCGCTTCGACCCGCGGGCGTCAAACGAGTAGTGCCCAAAGTCACCGCCGAGGTGATCGAGCCTGTCGCCCACACGCTTGCGCCGGGTCCTGTCGCGAGTGAGGACATGAAGACTCCACGCGGAAATGCGAAGACGCGCGTGCCGGTGCTTGGAGCGATGGCATCCAATTGCGCGACGTCGGGGGGAGGTGGTGCCACGTCCTGAAGAGACGGAGCAACGTCCATCGGCGTCGAAACATCTGCCGCGGGCGTGCCCGAATCGATGATCGACACAGTCGCGTCAATCTCAGGCTGCGCACTCCTGTCCGTTGCTGCATCGGCCGTGACCAGCGTGTCGCGCGAGATCTCCGAGTCTCGATTGAATCCGAGATCGGTTCCACTTCGCACATCGATCAGGCTTACGGCGCTGTCTTCGCCCGCATCGATCGATGCATCCATGCGTGGGGTCTCGTTCGCGGTCGCGCGGCAGATCCCGTCGGAATGACAGAACGGAAGCGAGGCCGGGCAGCGGCCTTTGTCACAGCTGTACCACCCATCGCGAAGTGCCGGAGAGCAGGCCGTGAGCCACGCGAGTGAGAGCTGGGCAAGGATCGAGGATGAACGAGCTCGACCGCTGGAAGGTCGCATATGCGCGTTCACCAGTACATCCTCAGTTGCATTGCGAGTGGCCCCACGGCCACCTGAACAGGCTCGGACGTTTTCGACGTAAGAACCCAAACGAGACCCGCACCCATTGCGACTACACCCACTGCGACCAACCCTATTCCCAAACCCGAGAGAACAGGCGCGCGATCGTATGCTCCTTCGAGGGCAGCCCACTCGGTTCCGCGGGGTGCGTTGGTTACGCTATCCGCGTCACTCATTCCGCTTACCAGCAGAATGCCACCCACGATCGAAGCAACCGCGCCAGACGCGAACATCACCCATGGCACTGTCAAGTCCGGTGACGCGGCTCGATCGCGTGTGGGCAGCGCCTCGATCGGTGGCGGTGTTTCAACCGGTGTCAGCTGCGCAGCGGTTTCGACGGGGCGGGCTTGCGCTAGATCGAGGTCTGCGCGATCGCCCGCGCGGACGTTGACGGGAAGCTGCGCGATACGACCGTTCGGGTCTCGGACACGAAGTTGATGCTCACCTGCGACGAGCCAAAGCACTCCCGCTGCGGCTGGCCATCCCGGAACATCCGCGTCACGGCCGTCTATCGAGAGCGAAGCACCCGCGCGAGGTGCGATGGAAAAGCGTCCGACAAACGAGAGCGCGCGCGTGTAGAGGTCGCGCACCTGGCTCTCTTGGTCTTCGGTGAGCGGTCGCGTCTGGTGCGCGAGCGCTTGCTCGAGCGCTTCTCCGGCCGTGATGTAGTCGCGCAGCTCGAACGCCGCCATGCCGATGCCACGCAGTGCGCGCGCATTCGGGTAGATGTTGTTTGCGTGCCTAAACGCAACGAGCGCTTCGTCGAACTGTCCGGCCGCGTACGCCGCCAGGGCCTCGTCGATCGACGCATCGTACTCAGGCGGTGGCGCATCACTCAGGCGCGCGCCTGGGATGCGAGCAGCGGTCCGTCGCTGCGCGGATGTCATCGAGGATCCGAAAAGCAAGATGCTCGCGCTTGCGATTGCAACGAATCGCAACATCGCTCGTTTGGCGCGGCTCATTAGAAATCGTCCCGAGACAACGGTCCCGCGCGCGGGGTGACTTGGGGTCTTGGGCTAACCGTTCCTGAGCGACTGCGCGGCCGGGCAGCGGCGCGGGGCGGGAGCGCATGTGTTCGCAGGTGCCGTTCCGGTCGGGCAGGACTCGTCGAAGGTGGACTCGACGCGACCACAGCCGGCACAGGCTCCAACAGCGGTGTATCCATCGTCGCGGTGGCGACGGCGACTTCTTTGGAGGCGACCGGTTCAGACCTCTCGCCCACGGAGTGCACCGGAATCGGTTCAGTTCGCGAGCGGGTAGCCGTTGTGCTCGGCGGACGGTCGGAGTCCTTTGTTCCCGATTGGCTGAGTTGTTTTCCAAACACGGCGCCAATTATCGCCACAAACGAAAAAGCAGCAATCAATGCGCGCGATGCGAACTTCTTGCGTCGGTCGACTCGGAGAGTGGCGTGGATCGGCGCATCGGTTCCCGCGATCGAGCGAGAAGATGTTCGGTTCTCTAAAGGCTCGGAAGTGAGGTCTTCCCACAGAACCGACGTAGCCGCGTTCGTGTAATCCGTGTGCGCTTGGGATGCTCCGGTCGAATCGGACTTGTATGAACCGCTCCCGTATTCGAAGTGCCGGGTTGGGACCATTCCGGTCACGAAGACGGGGATATCTTCTACAGGTTCCGGTCTCGTGTCGTTCTCACGCCCGATGCCGGGATCGCGAAAGGCAACGCGCGAGAATGGCTCGAGCGAACGCGCGAACGAAGCAACGTCATGATGGCGCTTCGAGGGCTCCCGTTCGATCGCGCGATGAATCGCAGCAACGAGTTCTGGAGGGAGGTTGCTTCGAAGTGTGTCGAGTCGCGGCACACTCTGCGTCGCCATCGCCGCGCCAAGCGCACCGATCCCTCCCTCGACTGCGTACGGTACTCGGCCTGAGAGCATTTCATACAACACCGCGCCGAGTGCCCACACGTCCGTGTGAGCATCGATCGGGCGATCTCCGAGCACTTGCTCGGGCGCCATGTAGCGAGGAGTGCCCATTATGATTCCGCTTCGCGTCAGCGTTTCGATGGATGACGTGTTTTCTTCGGGAGAGCCCGCTAGAAACTTCGAGATGCCGAAATCGAGGACCTTTGTGTTGATGGGTTCGTTGCGCGGCCCGAGAACGACGAACAGGTTCTCGGGCTTGATGTCGCGATGAACGACTCCCGCGATATGCGCAGCGTGGACGCCCTCGAGTGCGGGCATCAGAAGTGCGATCGCACGCGTCACGTCGAGCGGTGCCTCCTTTTTGATTATCTTTGCGAGCGATGCGCCCTGGAGCAGCTCCATGACTATGTACGCACTACCGTGCTCCACGCCAACATCGAGTACGCCAACCACGCTTTGATGATCGATTCGCCCCATCACGCGCGCCTCGCGTAGGAACCGGTCCACGAGATCCGGTGGACCGTCCGCGCTCATCAGCATCCGCTTGATCGCGACGCAGCGATCAGTCCCGCGGTGGCGCGCGCGATAGACAACGCCCATCCCGCCGCGACCGATGAGGGTCTCGATCACGTACCGGTCAGCAATTACATCGCCCACGCCGAGCGCTTCTACGACGCGCATGAAGTGCTGCGAAGATAACAGACGCAGACCCTGGGGAGAATCGGATCTCGCGCAAGTGGGCGCGTCCATGTGCGCGCTTGCGCACTGCCTGCGACAAGCGTCGCCCGCAAAGATTGACGGTTCCCGGTCCCCGGTGGAACCTTCGGTCCATGACGACGTCTTTTCGGGTTGCGGGAGTCTTCTGGATCTTGGGTTCGTGCATGCTGGGTGCCACGGGTTGCGCGAGCAGCCCACCCGCGACTTGCCCGGCAGCGCAGTGTGCGTGCAGCGGGTCTGCGTGCACTTGTGCGACGGGGGGCAGCGCTGCGTCCTGTGGTTGGACATCGGTTGCCAGTTGCAACGCGAACGGCTCGTCGTGCAACTTGCAGTGCTCAGCAGGGAAGAGCTGCTCGGGAACGTGTTCGAACTCCTGCAACGCGACCTGTGTGGCCGGCTCAACGTGCGAGGTCATCGCGGGGTCCAGTTCGAGCCCGGTCTGCGATGCTTCGAACTGCACGCTTACGGTTGGAGCGAGCGCGAGTGTCACCTGCCGCAACTCGTCGACGTGCAACGTTCGAATAACCGGCGCATCGAGCACGGTTTCGTGTCAGGCGTCTACTTGCAACGTCGTGTCTGAGTCCGCGGGATCGGGGCTCACCTGCGGGGCCGGTGCAACCTGTACCTTGCAATGCCCCGGCGAAACGACGCGTCGGACCGTGACGGGTGACGCGCGCTGCCAGTGAACGAGCGCCCGCGTGGCGCAAATCTATGGCGCAGGTGAAGCGGCTGTAATCGGAGGGAGTGCTGTCTTGTACAACTCTTCCCAGATCGCCCGCGCAGCCGCGGAAATAGCCGGACCGCCATGCTTGCGAGCTTCCATGTACACGCGGGCGACTTCGCTCCGCACCACGCTGCGGCCCATGATGAACGATTCGTGCTGCACGCTGAGCTTCTTCGCAAGCTCTTCGAACACGACGAGGGCGACGTAGCTCTCGGCGCGACCCCACTCGCTCTTGTTCATCACGAATCGGATTACGTACACCAAGTTCGTCAGCGCGCGCCGTGGCTCTCGCGCGACCTGGGAGAGGTACGCCGACAGCTCCGCGTTCGCGCTCTCGGCACGTCGTGACGACGCGTCGAAGAATTCCGCGCCGCCCGTGTACTCGGCGAGCACGCTCGGCACTTGAGTGAGGCGACCATCATCGTAGTCGAGTCGATGCTGAGCTTCGTGATTGGTGATCGACGAGATGTGTGCCTCCAGAAGAAGAAAATAGGTGGTTTTCAGCGACGCTTCGTGCAACGCCTGATGCGATGCGCGCGCCTCCCCTAGAAGTCGGGAGCCCGTTCCACCGAGTGGAGCGAGGATGCTCAGGTCGTATTCGTATCCGTCGGGAAGCGGGATACCGATACCGCCGTTCTGCAGCGCCGTCCCGTATCGTTCGAATGCATTGCGCCGTCTCGTCACCGCAGCTGCGAGCTCCAGCACTTGGTTTCGTCCGGCGACTTGAATTGCTTCCGCGCGAAGGTCTTCGTGAAATGCTTTTTCCAGCGTCGTCACCCACTCCGTGTTCGGTTCGTCGCCGTAGTCTTTGACGATCGCCGTCGATTCGGGCGCGTGGATCGACGGAAGCACATCGGTAACGAGGAAATCTTCCACCGCCTCCGTAAGGACGAGTGCGTAGCGAATCTCCGGGCGCGTGAATCCGAGGAACGAGTGTCCAAAGTTGAGAGTGTCCAATCGATCGAGGTCCAGCGAAGCAATGCGGCGTTCGCCGCTTGCCAGAGCTCGGCGTTTCCTCACGCGATAGGTCGAGGTGAGAACTCGGACTCCACCCGTTTCAGTATTCGTGGTGCGAAGTAGCGTGTCGACATAGTAGGGAACGTTCGCGGTCGCGAGCGCCGCGTTCAGTTGCACGAGCGCATCTGTGAGCTTGTACGC
>CAZWQH010000029.1:0-21647 GCA_964635815.1 uncultured Sandaracinaceae bacterium | reverse complement strand
GACCAGGGTCTACGTTCGTCGTAGCCCCAATCGTCTCCCCAACGGTCTTTGGTCTCGGGGCGAGCGGCACGTTCTAGTAAGCTCGGGATGTCTCTTCTACCGCTTGGATTTCGAAGGAGTCACATGACAAGGTCGTTTGCTTGCTTGCGTTGTGCGTTGCTCGTGTTGGTTGGTGCCCTCTCAGTGTCTGGGTGTTCGACGATTGTCGACGACGCGCTCAAAGCAAAGAGCGGCCGCGATGGCGGGAGTACGGGCGGGGGTGACTCGTCCGTTTCTATGGATGCGAACGTCGTCGGTGACGGCGCCCGTCCCGATGCGGTGAGTGTCGATGGAGCTGCTCCGGACGTACAACGCTTCGACGTCATCGTGGCGGACATCCAACCGCTCGTAGACGTCCGTATCATTTGCAGCGTCGATATGGACTGTCGCGACACCAACGTTTGCAATGGCGTGGAGCGATGTGTCGAAGGCATGTGCGTCTCGACTCCTGTCGCGGACGGATTCGTAGCGTGTGAAGGCGATGGAGATCCTGCGACGAACGAGCTGTGTCGTACCGGCTCGTGCGTATCGTCGAGCTGCGGTGATCAGATCGTCGACGCGCGTCGCAACGAACAATGCGACGACAGCAGCACGGTCCTGGGCGATGGCTGCGACTCGTGTCGCTTCTCTTGCGAGAGCAGTGCGACTTGCGATGACGGCATCTTTTGCAATGGCACTGAAACGTGCAGCGCCGAGACTCATCGGTGCGTGGCTGGCCTTCAGCAGACCGGAGCGTGTTCGGTCACCGCTGCGATCATGGGTACGTGCCGTGGTGGCGTGTGCTCGCCGCCAAACTGCCCGAACAACGTCGTCGATCCTGGCGAGCAATGCGACGACAACAACACGACGGCGGGCGATGGATGTGAGCCCGACTGCACGTACTCGTGTGAAAGTGACGCAGAGTGCACAAACAACAACGTCTGCGACGGCGTCGAGACGTGCAACACGGAAAACCACCGTTGTTCAAACGGAACCGCGCCGCCGATGCCGGTCGCTCCTCCGTGCTCGGACCAGCGTTGTGATGCCGTGCAGGGCTGGATCAGCACAATCCGAACTGATGCCGATGGGGACTCGCACGCGCCCGTTTCGTGTGGTGGCGATGACTGCGACGACAATGACGGCGAAATCCATCCGGGTCGCCCAGAGGCTTGCGACAGCAAGGACAACGATTGCAACCGCCTCGTCGACGACAATGTGGCGATGCAGACGTACTACAAGGATGTCGATCGCGACGGATACGGACGCAACGATACTGGAGTATTGGCGTGCCGGCCTCCCAGCACGGACGTCAACTGGGTGACGCGCGGCGGCGATTGCTACGACAGCAATGCGTTCGCGTATCCTGGCCAGAGCGATTGGTTCACGGACGAACGCGGCGATGGCAGCTTCGACTACAACTGCGCAGGAGGCGAGGAGCCCAAGACCGTTGCACTCCAGTGTGGGACGTTCACAAGCTGCCGTATCGGCGCGATCTTGTGCTCCACAGGCTCGACACCTGCCTGCTGCGCCAGCCCGCTAGGAGACGCCCGAACCACGACGGTTACCGGATGGATCGGGACGACGCGGCCATCGTGCGGTGGACGCATGACGACCGCTAGCTGTCCGAGCTCGGCTTCGATCACCGCTCCTGGCCAAATTTGCGCATCGAACTCCAGCACACCGACGGGTTGTCCTGGTGGGCACTACACAAGCCGAGCGTCCGGAACTCTGGCCTGTCACTAGCGTTACTTTAGGAAGCGTTCGGCGTCCGCAACATCGTCGCGACTTCCGATGAAGAGAGGGACTCGTTGGTGGAGTCCCGTGGGCACGACATCGAGCACGCGGACAGCGCCCGTTGACGCAGCGCCGCCCGCGGCTTCAACGATGAACGCGAGCGGAGATGCTTCGTACAGGAGACGCAGCTTTCCTGCGGGGTTCTTCTTGTCTCCCGGGTACGCGAAAACACCACCGCGCAGGAGCGTCCGGTGGAAGTCTGCGACGAGAGTTCCGACATAGCGCGCTCCGTAGGGACGGCCTTCGGCTTTGTCGGGAGTCTTGAGCCAATCGACCCAGCTGCGCATCGGGGTTTCCCAGTTGTGGGTGTTCCCTTCGTTCACCGAGTACGTCTTGCCCCTAGCGGGGATGCGGATGTTCTCGTGGGAGAGGAAGAACTCGCCCACGCTCGGATCGAGCGAGAATCCGTGTACCCCATCTCCGGTGGTGTAGACGAGCATCGTGGATGATCCGTACACGATGTAACCGGCCGCTACTTGTTGCCGACCCGGCTGCAGACAGTCCGCGACGGTTCCGCTTCCGCTGGGAGTCACGCGGCGGTGAATCGAGAAGATGGTCCCGATCGAGATGTTGACGTCGATGTTCGAAGACCCGTCGAGCGGATCGAACAGCACAACGTACTTGCCGGCGTGCTCGGGCGGTACGGGCACGTGCTCGTCGAGCTCTTCACTCGCAAGGACGCAGCACTGGCCACCGTCTTCGAGCACACGAATCATCGTGCGGTTCGCGAAATCGTCCAGCTTCTGGACCTCTTCACCCTGAACGTTGACCTCTCCGGTGAGCCCGAGCTCGCCCGCGAGACCGGCCTGATTCACGCGACTCGCGATCATCTTCCCCGCGAGCGCAATCTGTTGAAACAGAACCGTAAAATCTCCTGTGGCCTGCGGATGCATGCGCTGACGCATCATCATTTGCCGATCGAGCGTCCAACCGATCTGGTCCCGATTGCGAGCGTCGGTATGGGTAGGGCGGGGCTCTGATGCAGCGGTCATGGGTGAGGCTCCGAAAGACGCGGCGATTGTGTCAGAGTTCTCGTTCCACGCCACACCGGCGTATAGTCCTGCCGTGTTGCGTGTGCGGGACGTTTTGCTGAGCTCAGGGCTGCAAGCCATCGCGTGCTTAATGCTCGCGACGTGCACGTTTTCGAAGTTCGAACCCCAGCGGTGCGCGAGTAATCTCCAGTGTCGTGAGCAGTTCGGCTTCGCTCACGAGTGCAGAGCGGATGGCTATTGCCAACCCGTAGCGATCGCCCCGCGGTGCACCAAGACGTATCCGGAAGATCTCTTCCAGCGTCGAAGCGCGTTCAAGCAAGAGATCGTGCTCGGCGCGATTCTCCAGCTCGATGGTGAGACCAAGACGGACAGCTTGGCCGCGGCCACGTTCGCGCTCGTGCGCGAACAAGTGCTCGAGGAAGAGCGTCGGCGACGACCGGAAGCAGAGTACGGATTGGTGATCTGCGAAACTCAGGTGGATCGAAACTTCGACAACCAAGGCGTCGAAGAGGCCGCGATCGACACCATGCTGTACTTGACCGGGCGCCTCGGTGTTCCTGTCGTCCTCGGGCCGCGTTCGTCACGTCAGGTTGAGAAAGTCTACGACACCGCAACGCTCAACGAGGCGCTCATCATCGCGTACGCCGCGACGAGTCCGCAGCTCACGGCTCTGGGGAACGGCGGTTCGCGACTGATGATACGAACGATCGCATCGGATCGTATTCAAGCGTCTGCCGCGGTGGCGGATATTCTCGACCGCGGGGTCCGATCGCTTTCGGTCGTCCATGAGAGTGGTGCGTACGGCGACGGATTTGCGGACGAGGTTCGTCGTGCAGCTGACGATCGACTCCATGTCGACGCGTTCCAGTTCACGGCGGGATCGGTCAACGAGCGAAACGACGCGATTCAGAACGCGGCGAACACCTCCAACGAGGAGCTTCTGCTAGTCACGTCAAACGAACGCGAATGCGACGCACTTCTGCGCGGGATCGCTGCGACCGCCGCGATCGGCAATCGTCGAATGTTCTTTACCGATGGATGCGCGAACGACGGGCTCGTCGATGCGGTCGAGACTCTACCGAGCCTGCGTGACCGCATACGCGGTTCCCGCCCTGCGTCTCCGAGCGGGACGGACTACGACGCATTCCGGAGCGCGTATGCCGCCCTCGACATCGCGAACAAGCCGGAGGTCACGTCGTCGCCCTTTGGACCGTACTCATATGATGCGGCGTGGCTCGGGTTTCTCGGTGCGACCGCAGCACGAAACGTTCAAGGCGGCGTGAAGGGTTCGTCCGTGTTGAATGTCATGCGACGTATCAGCGCCGGCACGCGTCTATCGCTTCGAACATCGAACTGGGCAAATCTCGTCGAACCTCTCGAGCAAGGCGGAGCGGTCGATGTGATCGGCGCATCCGGCGAGCTCAACTACGACCCCGCGACGATGGAGACTTCGTCAGCCACGGAGATCTGGGTGCTCGACGAGGATTTCGTGATCACGCCGGTTCGGTGAGCGCGTGTGTTACAGGTTCGCGGGGCGTGCTTGGTTTCGCGATGATCGAGCAACCGCCTAACTGACTGAGGGCGCAACCACGAGCTTGCCCGCAATCTCTCCCCGCCCCATCCGACCGAGTGCGTTCGCCGCTTCGGCGAGCGGAACCACTTCGCCGACTACTGGCTTGAGCCTTCCGCTCACGACCATTTCCATGAGCTCGGTCAGTCGTTTGGGTCCTTGGTGCACGACCAAGACTCCCGCCTTACGGTCCGAGCCCACCGAGAGGAGCGAGCCTACGATCGCAAGATTCAGAAGCTGCGGCACTGGGCCGCCGACGAACATGTAGCGGCCATTGGGAGCGAGCACGCGGCGAACTCTGGGAGCGTTCCGTGTGCCGAAGAGGTCGAGCACGAGATCGAAGCGCTCCGGCAGCAGCGTAAAATCCTCGGTGCGGTAATCGAGCACTCGGTCCGCGCCGCACTGGCGCAAGAAATCTAGCTTGGCGGCGTTGTCCACAGCCCAGACCTCGGCTCCTTTGGCCTTCGCCATCTGTAGCGCGAGCGGGCCGCTGCCACCCCCCGCGCCGTTGATCAACACGCGCATCCCAGCTCGGACGCGGTCGCCCATTCCGGTCAGTGCGATCGTCCCGGACTGTGGGAGCGTCGCGGCGCGGACTGCGTCCAGCCCTGCGGTCCGCTTAACCCAGAGCTTGGCTGGCGCGCAGACTTGGTCCGCAAAGCCGCCGAACGTCTCAAAGATGTCGCCGAGGACAGCATCGCCGGGCGCTAGGCCCGTTACGCCGTGGCCGACCGACTCGACGATCCCAGCGACGTCCGAACCTAGGGTTCGAGCCTTCGGTCGAAAGAGACCGGCGACAGCGCGCGCGTACGCTGGGCGTCCTGTCACGAACTCCCAGTCACTCGCGTTGGCTCCGCAAGCCTCAACGCGCACGCGGACCTCGCCGGCATTGGGCTCGGGCACCGCGACCTCTTCGACGCTCAGGTCGCTTTCGTCGCCGTAGCGATGTTGGACCAGTACGCGCATGCGCTGTTGCAATCGACCGGGATGCTATCCGGTGAGGCTGACGCCCGATGCGGTGCGCTGAACGTCGTTCACCTGCGTCACGCGTGGGCGACCATCGCTGCCCGTGCTCACTTGAACGACGAGCTGTACGGACTCTCCAAGAAGAGCGGATGCCGCTGCTGGGTTCGTGCAGCGTGCGTCGAGCTGCGTGAACGTTTCGAGCAAGCGAAGCGCATCGCGCGAGCTGCGCGCGTGAATGCCGAGCAAAGCACCTGGATATCGCGTCGCGACCGCGACGAGAACGTCGTAGGCTTCTGCACCCGCAACGTCGTCGACAGCGATACGAGCTACGCGCAGGCGCGCCATCTCGCGAACAAGAGACGCGGTGGCCGCGCCGCTCTCGCGAACGAGAGAAATCACCGTGTCGCGGTCCGTAACGAGACCTGGAGGATTGGTGATCGCGCCAACTCGCTCGCGCGAATCCGTGATGTCGAGGAGCGCTGTGATCAGCGTCGTAACGCCGCTGCCTTCGGGACCCGACACGAGGATGGTCCTGCGTCCCTGGACCGCTTCGCGAAGCGTCGTTGCGGCGGCGGCGGGAATCAGGCCGTCTTTGACCAGCGAATCGAACGTCGGTGCGCGTCGTTCGAGGCGCTCGAGCGCGAGGATCGGTTGTGGCGAGCCCGCGTTGTGAATGATCGTGACGGCCCACGCTTCGCTGATGCGTGCGTGTTGAACGGGACGCGAGGTGTCCAGTGCGATGCTGACCTGCGCAAGAAGTCGCGCAGCAGCCACGCGCACCGCTTGCTCACTCGAGAAGACTACGTGAGCGAGCTCGATTCCGTCGCCCGTGTCGATGACGATGCGGTCTGGGCGCTCGACGATGATTTCCTGCACGGCGGGATCGCCAAGAAGAGCTTCGAGCGCTCCAAGACCGAGCGCCTCACGCACTGCTGCGCCCGAGAGGATCTCTCGGTTGACCGTTGGATCCAGAGCGCCTTCGCGACCGAGTGCTTCGAGAGCAGCGTTCACCGCGGCTTCGAGTCTCGATCGATCTGCGTCGGTAGCCACGCTCTGCCAAACGCGACTCATCACCGCGCGTAGCGAGGCGGACAGTCCCGTTCGTCCGCCCTTGGGGCGATTGCGCGTGTCGTTGTCGCGGAGTCTTGTCGGACCTTCGTCGTCCAGCTGACGCGTTTGCGCGGCTGCGGGAAGTGCCGGGCCGGGAGGCGGGAGTGGCGCTCGTGCTGGCGCAGGTGCAGGAATCGCGATCGGGGCCGGGCCCGCAGGAGGAGCACCGTCAAATCCACGCTGCGTCGGCACGATCGGACGAGGCGGCGGCGGAACGGAGCGTGACGCCGCAGGAGCGCCCAATCCCAAGCTCGGGCCAACGCCGCTCGGGCGACCTTCGGACGGCCCTTGCGAGATGGAGCTCCCGCGCGGTGGCGGCGGATCCGCAAACGCAGGAGGAGGTGCGCTAGGAGCGTCTTGCGCTCGCGGAGGAGGCCCAGCTGGGACCGACGGACCGGCCGTCATGGACCCGGGTGTCGGGACCAACGACGGTGGCGCGGTTGCCATCGAGAAGGACCCCGGTGCGGACGGAAGCATGTCTTCGGGTCCCGGAGGAGGGGCGGGTCCGGTAGGGCTCACGCCTCCAACGCCTTCATCCACGGTGATGATGAAGTCGCCGATGTACACCTTGTCGCCGGAACGAACGACGAGCGGCGAGGTAATCTTTCGACCGTTTACGTACGTTCCGTTGGTGCTCTTGAGATCAACGACGATGAAGCGGCCGTCTTTGAGGACGATGCGCGAGTGACGCTTCGAAACGTTGCCTTTCGGCAAAACGATATCGTTGCCCTGAACGCGGCCAATTGTGACCTCGGGCTTGTCGAACTCGAGACGGCGCTGTGAACCGCCTTTTTCCGTAATGACCAACGCGAACATCTAGCTGTCTCGCTCCAAGGTTCCGACTGTGCTTACGGCGCACGCCGATGTAGCACGTGCCCTCCATAGCGAACAGATATTCGGTAGTGAAAACCGGTTTGACCGCGTAGCTTGACCGAAGCTGCAATGAAATGAAACACTTTCGGCGTTGCATCACGTCTGATCATGCTGCGGAGCGATTCGCCGGCTGAGATCTCGATCCTGTTCAATGTCTGCGGAAGCAAAAAGAAAAAGTGACGCGGATCCGCTCGTTGGAGTCACACTCTCGGGTCGGTTCGAGGTTGTCGCGCCGATCGCGCGCGGCGGAATGGGTCGCGTGTACCAGGCCATTCAGCACCCACTTGGGCGCACGGTCGCGCTCAAGGTGCTCGACGTGCGTGGAGTAACCGAGCCGCATTCGGACTTCCACCGCCGCTTCTTTCTCGAGGCCGCTACTGCGGCGCGCCTCACGCATCCGAACACGGTGGTCATCTACGACTACGGGATGACCGAGGACCAGGTCTACTTCATCGCGATGGAGTACATCGTCGGACAGACACTCTCCCAGCTCTTGAAGGCTGCGGGACCCGTCGATCCCGCACGCTCCGTGCATGTGGCCATGCAGATCGCAGGGTCTCTAGGCGAAGCGCACGCGCAGGGAATCGTGCATCGCGATCTCAAACCGTCGAACGTTCTACTCACGACACGCGGCTCGGATCCGGACTTCGTAAAGGTGCTCGACTTCGGTCTCGTGAAGGTACTGAGCGACGACACTGCCGATGACTTCACGCAAAGCGGCGTGATGATGGGCACTCCAAAGTACATGTCGCCGGAGCAGATCAACGCACGTGACGTGACCAAAGAGAGCGACATCTATTCGCTTGGCGCGCTGCTCTATCACGCGCTCGTTGGACGTCCTCCGTTCGAAGGCGAGACCAAGTTCGACATTCTCGAGCAACACGTGCGTGCGATTCCAACCCCGTTTCGCGAGATCGAGCCCTCGTGCACGGCGTCGACCGCGCTCGAGGCCATCGTCATGCAGTGTCTTGCGAAGGCGCCAAGTGCGCGATTCGCGTCGATGGAAGACTTGGCCATTGCGCTGCGAAACGTGGACCCGGTTCAACGCGGGTCGACGGAATCCGAGCGACTGCTCAACTCCGCAGAGGAGCTCGAGGCAGCGGTGGCCGCCGCGCCAGCAACGGTCGTAACGGCAACGCCGTTCATGGAGAATGCCTATCCGCTTGGGCCTGCGAGCGACCCTCGCGGTTCGCTGGCTCCGGTCACGGAGGAGAGCGCCTTCGATCACAGCGTCGCACCGAGCGCTCGCGTTTCGTCGAAAGAGCGAGAAGCGCCGTCGAGTCCGCCAGAACGGATGCGCTCCTCACGTCCGCCTCCCGTGACAGACAGCATGCTCGTGGAGCTCAACGATTCCGCGAGTGGTGCGCATCGCGATTCTCCGCAGTCGCCGTATCTGGGTAGTGGTGGGTTAGCCCTACCAGACGACAGCTACGCGCGCGGACCTGCCGGTCGGCCGAGCAGCGATAGCTTTCGCACATCAACTCCTCCCCCGAGAGCGACGCCCATCTCGCGCGACAGTGACGTGCGCGCCGCGCGGGGTTTGGATGATCTCGCACCAGCGCCGTATGTCTCTCCCGCGCCGGTATTCACGCGCGGATTTGGCATCGCGCTCATTGTGGTCGGCCTCGTTCCTGCCGCGGTTGGTGCGTGGTTTGCGTTCAAACCGCAGTCTGGCCGCGGGACGGGATCCGAGATCATCGGCTCCTCTCGGCCCCCACGCCCGGTTATCCAACAACCTTTGGAGGTGCAGCACACGGCTCCGGAGAATGTGCCCTCCGAGAACACCGGGATTCGCGTTGTTCAAGTCGGCGGCGAGCAGCCGGCAGCGCGCGATTCAGCGACCCCGCTAGTTGCTGCGAACGGCACGCTAGTCCCGGTTCGCCTTGAGTCGGAGCCGCGCGGTGCGCGCGTTCGGCACGACGGACGGGATCTCGGCGATGCCCCGCTCGTGCTACCCGTGCCTGTCGGAGAATCTTGGACGGTGGAAGTCAGTATGCGCGGCTACGCGACGCGGACGATTCACCTCACTGCAGGGCAAGATATCGTTCGAGTTCGGTTGCCTCGAAGTAGCGGTGGTCACACGCGTCCGCGTGGCGGTGGGACACGGACGGACAATCGTGACCCGTGGGGAGGGGGACCGTGATGCGAACTTCGATACTCGCTGCGCTCACGGTCATGGTTTGCTCGAGCGGTGCGACCATTGCGACCGCGCAGCGACGCCGGCCCTCGCCTTCGCGAGAAGCGCCAGCTCCCGTAGTTCCTGCAACGCAAGCTGAGCGCGACGCACGTGCGCGCGAGCTCTACTCGCAAGGCGATCGCGCGTACGCAGAAGGCCGTTACAACGATGCGATCCGCGCGTTCCGCGATGCGTATGACCTTTCGGGTCGCTTCTTGCTCTTGTTCAACTTGGCGAACGCATGCGAGCGCGCGGGTTTGTATCGCGACGCGGCGACGCACTTGCGACGCTACGCAGAGGCCGCTCCCGCAGGAGAGCGCGGGCAACTCGACAGCCGAATCCGAAATCTGGAGACGCGGGCCGCCGAAATCGAAACAGCTGAAGCCAATCGCCAGGCGGACGCTATGCGTCAGCTTCGACTCGCACGCGAAGCCGAAGAGCGCGAGCGTCAGCGGTTGCGCTTGGAACATGAGCGCGAACTGGAGCAGCTCCGGGCGCAGGCGCGCGATCGGGAGCATCAACCTGGTACGCCCGAGGCTCCCGCATCGAATCCGCCGATCTTGGGTTGGACGTTGGTCGGTGCAGGAACGCTTGGGGTTGGCGCGGGCATCGTGCTCTCCGTGCTCACCAGTGACGCGCGAACGCAGGCGCGTGCAAGCTGCGGAGCGAGTGGTCTCTGTCTAGACGGCGCGGCTCCGTCGGTGCAACGGGACGCGACGCTCTCACTCGTCACGGACATCGCTTTTATCGCCAGCGCTGCGCTCATCGCGACCGGAGTCGTTCTCGTGATCACGCACTCATCGGGTGAGAGTACGAGCACTTCATCACCCGCACGCTCATCCGAGCCGGTTGTCCTGCTCGGCGTTGCTCCGATTCGCCACGGTGCGGGTGCGGTCGTGAGTGGCACTTTCTGACAGGCTCTGACAGTTCTTGTGTGCGCGTCTGTAGGAGCGGACCCTACTTTCGACGCATTTTAAGTAGTGATTAAGCAACAAATTAGAATGGCGTAGCTGAAGGACCTTTGTTTGCTACGACGCCTTCCGGTTGGCTTTTCGCCAGCGTGAGGTGTTTATGAGTAGATACAACGATTGGACTAATTGGGTTGTTCTTAGCGCGGTCGGCGGAATCTTCGCGGTCGCCGGGTGTGCAGGAGACGCATCGACAAGCGACGAAGCGATTCTTCGGCAGGAGCAGGAGATCATCGGCGGGTTTACGGGCGGCGACGTTCGGAGCCTTTCGCCAGTCGGCTCGATCGTAGAGCTGATCTCGAATGCGAACGGCGGAGACATTCAGCAGAAGTGCACCGCGACCCTCATCGGGCCGCACACGATCCTGACAGCGGGGCACTGTGTCGAGAAGTACAAGGGCAAGAACTCGCACGCGTACACCGAGCAGTGGTTTCGACTCGGCGTCGATTCCGCAAACCCGACCCACGCAGCGCGCATCATCAGCGGAGAAGTTCACCCGGTGCGCGATGGCGCGTTGATCGGACGTGGCGCCGACATCGGCATCATGCAGCTCGCGGAAGACATCACCGCGGTCGAACCGATGGTCGTCGCCACGACACCCCTCACGACGGCTGATCTACGAAAGAACTTTCTGATCGCGGGCTACGGTCAACAGTCGATCACCGATCCCATCGGTCGCAACCGCAAGCGTGCACTCGGTCGCAACTGGCTCGCGGCGATCGAAGGTCACGGCCTTCAGGCTGTGTGGCCGACGCTCGACGCACTCCTCGATTGGCTTCGTCGCAACATCTCGCCGACGATCACGGCGGCAGGTTGGCGGCCCGGTTACGAGTCGCCGAATGGCAATGTGATCCCAGGACACACTGCGTTCTTCTCGAACGTCGGCGGAGGCTCACAAACCGGCAGCGGTGATTCTGGTGGACCGATCATGTGGTACCGCGAAGGGCGTCTCGAAGTCGTTGGCGTTCAGAGCAGCGGAATCTTCGCCAACGGCGCGAACCGAATCTGGCTTGGCGGTATCTACGGCGGTCTCGTGGCGTCGTCCGAGGCTCAGACTCTCATCACGCGTGCGCTCGGCGATCGCTGCCGGAACGTCTCGGAAGCCGGCGCGTGCAACGGCGAGACCGCGATCCAGTGCAACCCCGCGGCCGAATGGCCGGTCGCAATCTCCTATATCGACTGCAACGAGTTCGGCATGAGCTGCGGTCTCGTCGATGGCGAAGGGTCGACGTGTGTCGACTTCCATCAACCTGTCGAACACGCGACGACGTGTGAGCTCAAGAAGATGGTTCACCCGAACGGTGCAGTTTACGAGTTCCGTGCTGACGGAACCTACACGCTTCGTGGCGCGGTCCGTGGGACGTACTCCATCGTCAACGGCGTCCTGCGTTGGGACGACACCAGCGGTCTTTGCCATGGAAGCACACAAGGCGTCTACGAGCTTCAGTTCTCGGACGACTGCACGAAGGTTACTACCAAGCTCATTACGGATGGCTGTCGCCTTCGAGGAGAGTCCGGCGACGGAACCGTTCTCACCGTAATGAACTGATCGATCCAACGAGCATTGCTCGCGGCACGGGCGACTGCTCGTGCCGTTCGCATTTAATCGCTGTTGAGGCCTATGTAGCCAATCGCAGACCAGGAGGCAGACTCTCTCCTGCAATCAAGCGCACGTCGTCGTCGGCAAGCTCCACCGGCTCTCGAACGAACTCGTACCATCGGCGAGGGGCGTCTACCTTCTGCAGACGTTCGAGCACCATGGCTCGGCGAGTGTCATCGATGTCTCGAACGCGGTCACCCGTCGCACGTGCCATCACCGCGGCAGCGAGCACGACAGAATCTCCACTGCTCCACTTTCGAGTCATCGCAACATCGAGCCAGCGCTGCGCATCCGCTACCGGAACTACGTTGTGCGCGCTCCCGTAAAGCGGAGCCCGTTCGCCGAGGCGGCCGATGGCCCACCAAGTTCGGTCCGGCTCGTTCTGCTCCAAAACGCGCTTCACGAGCCAGTCGCCGAGCTCGGTCTTGCGCGCGCTCGAGAGCGACTCGAGCGATCCCGCGAGGCGGACCATGTCTTCGTATCCGAGCATTTTCGGTCCAGGAGGCCGCGGGCGGGGCCGACCCGAAGCGGGCGCCAGAGCGTGTTCGATCGTCTTCGCTAGTTGCTCCTGCATTGCGCTCGAAAGCCCTCCGCTCACGCGACGCCACATGATCCACCACTCCGTCCAAACTTGTGGTTCGTTCGCAAACTGAACGCCTTGCTCGAACAGACCTTCAAGCTCCTTGCTGCGCCAGTCGTCGAGCGGATGTCCGCGCCCGGGTCGCAATGTGAAACCAGCGAGATTGAACCACGTGCGTTCGTGATCTGCGGAGCGACGCCGTTTCTTCGCCACTCCCAGCAGAGAGTCGAAAAGCTCGCGCAAGAGCGGCGCTTCCCAACCTTCGCGTGGTCCGAGAACGTTCTCCAGACTCGTGCGCAGAGTTTTGACCGCCTTTGGGTCGGCGACCCGATCGGCCTTTCCATACGCCGCCAGGATTCGCTCTTTGGCTTCCGCAAACCGCGGATGCAGCTCGCTTACGCGCGCAACGGGTGGTCCGTCCTGCCCTGCGCTCTTGGAGGCTCCGCCCCGAAGCGCGAACGCGAGCTTCCAGCGCCGCGACGAATCGTCCGCGCTTATGCAAGAGAGCTCTACAGTACCGAGCTCGGTCAGCGTCGCCGCGATTTTCACCCGTTCTGTGGTGGACTTCCCCGAGATGTCACCGCGAGGGGCTATTCCTTGTAGTGCTTCCAGCACCGCGAGGATTGGAGGGAGCTCGACAAGACCCGCTAACTTTCCATCCGTCACGTCTCCGGCCGCGTGACCAAAATCGAGGTGCGTAGAAGCAAGATGAAAACGTGCGGGCCGGTTGAGGGTCAGAAGAAAGTCGCGACTCTCGAGAACGTGCTCGTCACCTTCGGCGACCCCACGCGGCAAGATGCAGATGAGCTTGTCGTCTTCACCGGGGCTGCCTTCCACGCGCAGGTAGAGCGAGCGCGGCGAACCGCTTGCGACCTTTACCCCGACACCACGGCGTGCGCGCGCGAACGCTGCTGCGCCCCGAGCAACCGCAAGATCCGGTGAGGCACTCTGAAGGTGCTCGACACGGCGTCCCTCCCAGGAGGCGAGAACTTCCAGGAGCCGTTGCACAAATGGCTCACCGTGAAACACGCCGCCATTCAGGAGGAGCGCATATGCGCCACCAGGCGCGGAGCTCTCCATTTTCTGCGCGCCGAGGAACGCTCCGAGGTGACGTGTGATCGCAGCATCGGCGACATACGGGAGGCCGAACTCGAGGAATGCCGATCGTCGCTGCTCGACTTCCTCGTCTTTGTCGACACGCGGAAAGAATCCGTCCACCAACGTCGTCAACACATCTGTGCGCGTCAGCTCGGTCGAGCGTGTTCGACCGACGAGTCGTGATCCGGTGCTCAGCACGCTGATTGGCACGGGCGTGGACTCCGCGGACGCGAGGAGCTTTTCCTTCGCCTCGCGGCACGCGTGCACCAACTGGGCGAGTTGCTGCGGTCCCAGGCGTTCGCCCCCCAGGCGGGTTTCGCACAACCGCGCGAGCGCGAGATCCATGTTGTCGCCACCGAGGAGCAAGTGATCACCGACGGCTACGCGCGTCAGTCGAGGTGGACCATCCGCGATGGGATCGACTCGCACGAGTGAGAAGTCTGTGGTTCCGCCACCCACATCGACAATCACGACAGAGCGAACACCTGCGAGCTTTGCGTCACGATCCGGTGTGAACGCGAGCCAGTCATAGAACGCCGCGAGAGGTTCTTCGATGAGCGTGAGCTTGGAGAGACCAGCCTGCTGAGCCGCCTGGACGGTCAGCGTGCGAGCGCTCTCGTCGAACGAGGCAGGCACCGTGAGCACCACGTCTTGTTGTTCGAGCGGTGCGTCCGGATGCGCGTCGTTCCACATCGCACGGACGTGAGCGAGGTAGCTGGCGCTCGCTTCCAAGGGTGAAATCTTCTCAACGTTCGCAGGTGCTCCCCACGGCAGGATCGCGGCAGTGCGATCCACCCGCGCGTGCGAGAGCCAACTCTTGGCGGAAACGATCGCGCGATCCGACGCGGTGACTCCGAGGCGCTTCGCGTGCTCGCCGACTACGAAGGACGCGGACATCTCGTTCTGGGACCCTCGTTCTTCGTCCGATAACTGATAGCGAACCGATGGGAGGAGCTCACGTTTGCTCGATTGCCCCGGACCCACGAGCTGGGCGATGGCAAAGACCTTCGGCGGTTCGGTATCGCGGACAGAACAGTAGCCGACGACCGTGTTGGTCGTTCCAAGATCGATGCCTACGCAGTAACGCATGAGGTAACGGATCTAGTTGATGATGATGTTCGAACACAAGTTCGCTACGCAACGAACGCCCGGTTCGACGCAGCAATCCGCATCCGAGGTGCACGCGCCTGCGAGTGGGGCGCATTGCAACGGCGATACGCAACGCGAGAAACCGTCGGGATCTCCAGGAATCGACGCGCACGAGCCAGAGCAGCACTCCGACGACACGCCGCAGCTCGTGGAGTCTGCCCTGCAGAGCTCGCGTACCCAGTACGCAGCCATGTTGTCTTCGGTCCGAGATTGGAGAGGTATCCAATAGGGCGCGAAGCTCGCCGGTTCGACGGTCGGGTCCTTGCGAATCGCGGCGACCCAGAGCTGGCGCTTGTTCCGAGACCCGGCCTGCGTGTTTCCATACTCACGCCACGAGTGGAACGCGAGCCAGAAGAAGTCGCCGGTATCGAACGGCGAGAAGGTCGGGTAGTAGTTGTCGTTCAAGCTCGCATTCAGATCTTGAAGCTCGACGACGCGACCGTCGCCGGCGCGCACAAGCGCGATGCGTCCGAGGTCGCCACGTCTGGACCGTGAACGATTTCCCACCTGCACACCGATCCATGTGGAATCGGGGGACCAAGTCGGACGTGCGAAGATGGGACCGGCCGCCGTGGTAATCAGAGTGCGAGGCATCCCGAACCCGTCCGTGCCTGCGATGTTCGGGACGACCATCAGATCCGATTGACTGAAATCGATGTTGCTGAACGTGTCCGTGTTCCCCAGAAACGCGATGGTGTTTCCGTCGGGCGACCAAGCGGGTTGCGCACCGCGGTGCGGCAGAAACTCGCCGGTTGCTGGTACAGGATTGAGTGTATTGGTGTCGATGAGCTCGAGCGTTCCGTTGGAGATGCCCGCGATCGCGCGCGCGCGAGTCGGATCCGGATGAAACGAGAGTGAATGAATCATCGCCGGCTGCGCTCCGGTCAGATTTCCGGCGAGCATTGGCGCGGGATTCGCGCTCAGGTCTGCCTCGAGGTCGAACATGGCGTTGCGCGAAACCGAGGCTTCTCCGAGCGTAGCGAACAGGCGTTTTCCGTCCGGTCGGACTGCGTGACACGCAATGCAACCGTTTCCGGGATTCTGGACGACTTCTTCGTTCGCGGTCCCATCGCTGCGCAGGCGATGAATGCGGCCGCGACTCAGCTCCCAGTAGTAGATCGCGCCTAGAATCGCGCCGCGTGCAAACGAGAGCGTGCGGACTTCGCCCGAGATCAATTGCCCTGTGGCCGAGTCCAACCTCTCGACGGTCCACGTGATCGCGGCCGGTGGCGTTGACTCCGCGAGCGTTCGCCATTCGCTTCGACCGATGGGCCAGTCGTATTTGAAGTCCGGTCCGGTGTGCGCGATGTATCCGCGCAGCGTCGCGCGAGGGTGCGTGAACGTTACGCGGTAGAGGTCGCCCATGTTTCCGCCTGCCCATTGAACGTCGGGCGGGGAAACGTTGCGAGGCATCATCGTGGCATTGAGTGGGTACAGCAGGCTTGCTGCGCGCGCAGCGTCGGTGACCGCGGCGCCCGCTCCTGCGAAACGAGCCGCGACATCCGTCGGCGCGCCCGGATGCCGGAAGTCCACCTCGACGATGACCGAGATGACGATGCTCACGCGACCGTAGCTGGTCTCCGCGGTGATGGTTACGTCGCCCGCGCTGCGAGCGTTCGGAACGAAACGGCCGGTAGAAGCGACGATGGTTCCAAAGCTGTTTGGCGAGACCGTCCATACCGCCGCGACGGGTTCGAGTCCGCCATCACCGAACATCGCGTGAGCCGTGTACGTCACCTCGGGCGCCGCTCCGTTCACGACGCGAATCGAGGCGGTGCCGGGTTGAATGCTCAGTCGCGGAATGCCGCGCTCGCTGAGCGCGCGTACGTCGTGGCGAGCCGCGTCTCTAACGCTCGCGTCCATGCCGGGAGTCTCGTCGGCCGTGCAGATACCCGCGACGCACGTTTCGTTGAGCGCACACGCTGTCGAGCTCGTGCACGGCGCCCGCATGGGCTTTGCGCTGCACGTCGCTCCGAGGACGGACACGCTGAGAACGAAAACGCTCGCCGCGTGGGAGCGGAACAAACAAGGGAGTGCCACTCGCACGCGTGGAGCATACACCGTGGCCACCGTGTTGCCCGCGAAGAAGCTGTCAGCAACCCATGCGAAATGTTCACGTGCGGCCGCTCCAACCCGGGGACCGGAGGCCCAGCGCATGGGGCCATCAGTCCTGTGTGTCGAGCGTGATCACTCAACAACGGCCGGGCACGCGCCTTGCTACATGCGGAGCGGGAATGCGATCGCATGCGGGAATCCGACTGCCGTGTTCACGGGAGAGGGGGGTATCCATGTCTTATCGAGAAACGAGCACTGCGAAGGCTAGAAACTCCGCCTCCGTCGCGATGGTTTGCGTCCTCGCGGCATGCGCTCCGCCGAGCGTCGCTCCCGCGACCGCCGCTGTTCGATTGGCTGTGGAAGTGGGTCCAACCGGCCTCGAGCTTGTCTCGGTTCGCGACGTGGGAACCGGGCGGTCACTAGCCGCACCTCGCGCGAGTGCAACAGATGCAACCAGCCTCGAGTTCGTCTACACGGATCGACGTGGCGAGACTCGCGCCTTCGGTCTTGTTCCGGATCCGCGCCGCGTCCTCTTCGGCGATCCACAACTCCCGCGCGTAACGAGCCAGCAGCACGGAATTCTCACGGTCGTTGTTCCTCGAGCGTCGGGAGTGCTGCGCGTGGTCGCACGAAGCGATCGGCGCGTGCTTGGCACGCTCTCACTCAAGCTCGACGCGAACATGCGCGTGAAGCCCGTGAACGCAGCCTCTCAGACAGGCGGCAGTTCGACAGTCGATGTTGACCAAGAAGACGCGTCGCTCCTTTTACGTCCGGTCACGGTGTCCTCGCACGGAACTGGGCCGCGGCTCCTCGTGCTATCCGAAGGATTCACCGAAGACGAGCTGATCGACTACGAGACTCTCGTCGATGCGCTCGCAGAGCAACTTGGGACCAAAGCGCGCGTTTCGCGCATTCCGCTCGATTCTGAAGAGGGCGGAATCAGCGACATCCGCGCGCGTGACGTTCGCGCAACGGCGATGGGAATCGCGAAATTTGGTGGTGATGGAGCCAGCGATGCGGTCGGCAATCTCGGCTTCATCGCGCCCCGGACCGGCGGCCGCTTGATGAGCACGCTTCGCACCGCATACGACACCGACTACGTGGTCATTCTGGCCAACACCGAACGAACGTCTCGCGTTCGCGCGGCGATGTATCCCGAGTACATGATTCGAGCAGCCGCGAACGTGAGCGACGACCCCGAGGAGATCTCGGCGATTGCGGCCGACGTGCTGTCTGCGCTTTCGCTCCGAGATGCGGGCGTATCCGCGCGAATGGAGTGCACCGACCAAGACTACTCAGTCGGCTTCTGCTCTCACTGCACGGTGAGCGCAACGAACAACCGAGTGACGAACGCATGCGCGCTCGCCGAGAACGTGGCGTCTTCCCCCCCGACGAGTTCTGGGTCCACAGAGACACACGGAGCCGAGGACGAGATGGAACAGCTGGACGATGACCCTGTCGAATCCACTGGTTCCGGGCCGGCAGAAGATTGCGTCGCGATTGGTAACGATTGCATCCCGCTGGATTCCAATGGCCTCCCGACCGGCGAGGAGCACCAGTGGACTACACCCGCCTCGATTCCCGAGAGCGCACAGCGATTCCTTCACGGCATGAACGCGAACGCCGCGATGCAGATGATTTCCGAGAGGTTGACGTCATCCGAGGATGTGACCGAGTGCACGGGTTGGGAGACTGACCGCTCGATGCATTGCGACTACCGTCTGCCTTTCTGGGCGCACAGCCTCGGCAACGCTCGAGTCAACGTGTTCGTCACGGATACGGAAGTGATCGCTTCGTCTCAGCTCCACGGAGGCGCTGCGACGTACGAGACCCGGATCGAGCAGTGGTTGACCGAGAAAGTAGGAAGCCTCTTCTTGGTCGATGTTGCGCAGCGCTGAGTCTCTCGCTCGCTACTGCGGTGCTGCGAGCTCAACGCGCCAACGCTCTGCTGTGAACTGAGGTGTCACCGGAATCGCTTCGAGCAACAGCGTTCCCGTCTCGGTGACGCATGCTTCGAGGTAGACCGGCACGACATCGCCGCGAACGCGCCCTTCGGCCTCGAGCGAGGCCTCGATCTCTCCGAGATCGACGAGCTCGTCTTCGCGCCACGCATCGAGATGTGTTCCGATTGCGTCTTTTCGTCTCGTCGTCGATCCGAAGAAGCGAAACCGAACGGACTCACCAACCACAAGACCAAGCCGCGTGCCGGAGTTGCTCGCGCGTTCTCCTTCCTCGAGACCGAAAGGGACCACGCAAAGCGCGCGCAGCGGAGGCGGCAAGCCTGGGACGGCGGGTGCCGCTGCTTCGACGCCCACGTAGTATGTACGAGCGCTTCCGCCTCGAATGCGGATGCCCACTCCTGTCTTTGCGCGCGCAAAGTACGCTGCGCCGACGGCAACAGCGCAATCGAGATCGACGGCTTCGATCCGGCGCGGTGCAGGGGCGCCTTTCTCTTCTGCGATTCGTACGAGCGACCTCAAAATCGCTTCCTGCAGGATCTTCGATCGAAAGACTCCGCCGTTGAACATGATGTGAGTTGGAAACGCTGCCTTGGTTCCCACTTGTCGCGCGATGAACGCAGCGAGATGTCGAGTAACAGCTGCATCCTGGGCGTACGGGAGCCCAACGGTCATCAGGGCAGACCGCGGGCGCGAAACGGGTTTGGCGTCGCTACCTACGACGGGAAAGAACCCGTCTACGATTAAACGGGAGACGTCTTCGCGGGAAAGCTCCGCGCGAATGGTCCCGCCGATGAGCTTGCTTCCGCGGCTTTGAATCGTGAGCGGCAATCGATCGGCATCGCCACCTGCCAGCAAAATCTCCTTTGCGGCACGACATGCGTGGACCAACGATGACAGCTGCCACGCATCGAGGGTTTTTCCCGCGCGTGCCAGGCGATCGCGCACGTCCGCCGCGATGGCGAGATCCATGTTGTCGCCGCCGAGAAGAATGTGGTCCCCCACCGCCAAGCGCTCGAGCTCGAGCGCTCCGCTCGCGTCGCGCACAGCGACTAGTGAGAAGTCGGTCGTCCCGCCGCCGACGTCCACGACCAAGATCGTGTCCCCGGCTTTGACGTTCTTGCGCCAGTCGTTTGGGCCTTCCGACTGCGCGATCCACGCGTACACCGCGGCTTGGGGCTCCTCCAGAAGCGTCGCGTGAGCGAGACCGGCACGTTCCATCGCCACGGCTGTGAGCTCGCGCGCGCGTGGGTCGAACGAAGCCGGAACGGTTACCACCACGTGCTGCTCGTCCAGCTTTACGCCGGGATACGCGCTCTCGAACGCTGCGCGCATGTGCGAGAGATATGTCTCGGAGGCCCGGACTGGTGAAATTCCGGGTCCATCGGCGTCACGTCCGACTGGAAGTAGCGTGCCTTCCGCGTCCGAACCGGCATAGGAAAGCCAGCTCTTGGCGCTGGAGACGACGCGGTTGGGCGCGCTCGATGCGTTTGCACGTGCGAACTCCCCCACGATCACGGGCGTGTCCTGATCTTTCGCGTCAGCGCTCGCCGCAGTGCTCCACGGGAGCTTGCCATTCAGCGCTCCGACTTCCGCGGGCAGGGGAAGGTACCCAAAGCTCGGGAGGAGACTTTGAGCCTGGACGTTGCCCGCCGAGACCCACTGAGAGATCGGGAGGACAATCACTTTTATCTTGTCCGGATCCGTCTCATCCGATTGCGTCGCGACTGCGACCGCACAGTGAGTCGTGCCCAAGTCGATCCCGACGAAGTACCTCATGCTTGAACGTCGATCTCCGCTGGTTGAAGCACGTGAAGGTCGTGACCATCGACGACCTGCGGCATTTCGACCTTCGAGACGCGATATCCGCGATGCTGGACCACCCCGACATAGGGCGGCGTGCCGGTCACGTTTCCGATGAGGCGGAACCGCGTCGCGTCGAATCCAGCAGGGAGCTCCGCACGCGCGCCTTCGGCATCACCGGAGATGGGTTCGACCGCGAAGTATTCGCGGACAGCCTTGCGGCAACCTGCGTGAACCGCACGTGCAGCGGCGCCGATGTCCGCATCACTGGCTCCGTCGATCTCGTCGTTGACAAAGTCCAGCAAACGCCCTTCGCGTTGGAGCGCAGCTAGGAGTTGGAGCGCGCTTTCCGGCGCTGTGACATGGACCAGCGACCGTGTCGGCGCGAGAGCTGGAGCAGGCTGCTCCACAGCTTTCGGAGGCGTGGCGGCTGCTGCCGAAGTTGTCTCAGGTAGCGCCAACTGGGCACCGACACCCGAGATTCTTCCGGCGAAAGCAGCGTCGAACAGCACCCGCCACGGGACGACGAAAAACATCACGAGTCTTGCGCCGAAGGAAGGCAACCGTTTCGAGGGCGAATCGGACATGAAGTGAATGTATGGCTCTGAACTAGCGTTCGAGCACGCCGCGAACAACGCTTGCGATGCCGTCGGCGTCGAGCTTGAACTTTGCGTAGAGCGCCTCGGGCGTTCCACTTTCGCCGAACGTGTCCATGATTCCGTGGCGTACCAGGCGTGTGCGCACGCCGAGCTCGGAAACGACTTCGGCGATCGCCGAGCCCATTCCACCGATAACGTTGTGATCCTCTGCGCTGACCATCAGCGGCACGCGGGACGCCCACGCGCGGATCCCGTCGCGATCGATCGGCTTGATCGACGCGACGTTGATCACAGCAGCATCAATTCCGGCGCCTGAAAGAAGCTCTCGTGCGCGCGCC
>CAZWQH010000028.1:14401-21786 GCA_964635815.1 uncultured Sandaracinaceae bacterium | reverse complement strand
GATCACGAGCGTCACGAGGTGGTCACGATGCACGGCGCGCGCTGATCGATAGTCGGAGAGGTAACTCAACGACGAAGATTTCGTCTCCGCACCGGTAAGCTCCGCGCGGAGCGCCGAGGCGGTCTCTGCCTCGTGAGCCTCCAGCTGCTGCCGAGCAAGCAAACACGCGTCACGAGCACGCTGCGAAGCTTCGATAGCTGTCGCGAGCGCTACTTGGGCCGCGTCGCGCTCGTCGGTCCGAGCGCGCTCGAGTGTTGCCAGCGCGTACTCTTCATCGCGCGCCATCGTACTCGGCAGACACCATCGCTACATCGCTCGCAGCACGCCAGCGACCCCGCAAGATTCCTCGGAGTCGTTCGACTACGCCGTCGCCGTCTGCGTCTCGCGGTTCAAGCGCACCCGAAAGGTCGATACCTTCGCCACCAGGTGCTCCGCCGTTGCGCGCAAAGCGTGCCCGCAAGCGCTCTTCGACAGAATCAAGAACGCGGCCGCACGCCTGGGAAACGCACGCTCGATCGCACGCAGCAGAAATCTGCCCACCCATGAGCGGGCTCATCGCGTTGGCGTACGCGCCGCAAACGGACGCGCGTGCGGCGCGAACCGAAGGATCGGTCGCTACGCTGCTCACCGCTACTGCTACCGCATCGTTGCGAACGACAGGCAACGAGTACGACACGACGTAGACGAGCTGAGTCGGAGCGTTGGTGAATGCATCGAACGCAACGGTGAGCTGGGGCCCCGTCAGAACGTAGGTGTTCGTTGTACCTGCATCGCGAGTCCCAGCTTCCACTAGCGCTCCCCCGTCCACTGTCGGCAGCGCATCAGCTAGTCCTGCGTCACGAGGATGCGCATCGCTCAGCGATGGCTCTAGGGCCGTCTCCCCGAGCTGGATCGACAGGATCGTGGCGGTCGTCGCATCGCCGCCGACGAATCGTGTCCGCGTTCGAACGCTGACAAAAGCGAGTCGAGCATGAACCACGCGGGCTACCGAGCTTACCCACGGCATCGCATCCGGCGGTGCGGAGAGTGATCCGAGCTGAGCGATCAGACTTGCTCGCTGGGAAGCAACCATGTCCGCAAGCCCAGTCTGTCCGCGCTCGAGAAGCGCGCCTTGAATACGCGCCACGATCAAGTTGGCCAGACCGCCACGCATCTCGAAGTCGGTGTTCAACGAGTCCCTCACGCGAGTCGATTCCTGTTGAGCGATCGCAGTGCTGTCGACCAGGGTCACACTCTCGAACTGTCCGTCCGGGATCGCACGCGTGTCGGCCATGGTGAGCGTGATGGTGGTCGTGCGCATCGCCTCGATCCGAACATTCTCCACGCAACCGGCGGCGACGACGTTCCCACCAGCTGCTAGTCCCTCGGCGACCACCGCGTATTGGGTTGCCGCCGGCAGTGGCTCGATACGCGCAGGGCCCAGAGGACCTCGCCAAACCAAGTCGCGAGATCGCGCATCGCGACAAAGCACATTTGGAATCGCTCCGACGCGCCACTCGCGCGGCATTCGGGTCTGCGTGTACTCGGGGATGACTTCGAGGACGCCGAAGCCGCGGCTCCCGACGGCAGCTCCGACGTATGCGGACTGTGCTTGGGTCGCACGCGCACGAATCCGAAACGCAGCAGCAGATCTACCCGCCTGCAAGACGGTCCACGCAATTCCATCTTCGTCGGACACGGTCGTCGCCGTGCTCAGGCTCGAGTCGTGCGCGACACCGTCGAGCGCGAACTGGACTTCGATATTGGCGAGCGGTGAGCTGGTGCGGATGTCCAGAACCTCGACTCCGACGCGCCGAGTTTCACCAAACGCGAGCGTGACGGCCTCTTTGAAACGCAGGAGGACCACGTACTGCTCTTCGACCGGCGCAACGCTGCTGTCGCGCACCAGGGCGTCCTTTGTCGCCTGCGAGAAACACGCCGGCAGCCAGCAGGACGCAAGGAACACGCACAATGCGACGCGCGTATGAACGGGTGAAGCCATAAGGATTACTCTGATCTGACCGAGCGGGCAGGACTCACAAAGAAAGACTGGTTCCAATGTACCAGAGGCGACAGTCGATCCGTCGCTTTATTCCGGGCGCGAACGCGCTATACGCACGCCGATGGGTGTATCTACGCTGATCGGTGTTCGCTACCTAAGGGCGCGAAAACGTTCGGCTGTCTTCGCGACCAGCATCGTCGCAACTTTGGGGGTCGCGCTCGGTGTTGCCTCGCTCGTGACTGTTTCGAGCACGAGCTCGGGCTTTCAAGACGAGTTCCGGGACAAGGTTCTCGGGGTCAACGCGCACATCATCATCTCCAAGTACGGACGCTTCGATGAGTATCGCGACGTCCTCGCAAAGCTTCGCGCCATGCCGGCAATCGCAGGCGCGGGACCGTTCGAGATGAACACGATGATGCTTGTCAAAGGTGGTCATCTTGCGAGTGTGCTCGTCAAAGGGATTGACCCTGTCGCGGCAGCCACGGTGATCGACCTGCCAGAACAGCTCCGCGAGGGCGACCTCGGGAGTCTCGCTTCGCATGGCACTGCAGCGCCATCTCCAACGCTGCCGATTGGAAAGCCCCAGCCGGACGCGCCTCCTCAGCAAGCGACGGCGGAGAGTCACCCGAGCGCTGTCGCCAGCCTCGACGAGCTGCCAGCGCTTCCGAGCGACGAGACCGAAGCGCAGTTGGTCAGTGCGTCAGATGACCCTGAGCAGGCACCCTCACCCGACACGAACCGCGAGGCTCAAGACGCACCGGGAATGATCGTTGGGTCCACGCTGGCGGAGACGCTTGAGCTTCACGTGGGTGATCTCGTACGCGTGACCTCGCCGCTGAGCGGGCTCGACCCAAGCTTCTGGGGAGCCTCCGAAGCAGCGCCTCCAAGTCGCGAGTTCAAGATCACCGGAATCTTCCACGCAGGATTTCAAGAGTACGACTCGCGCCTCGTCTACGTCGGGCTCGAGCAGGCGCAGTACCTCTCGAGCCGCGGTGACACGGTCGCTGGGATCGAAGTGCGCCTCACCGACTACCAAGCAGCGCCGAAGATGCTTCCCGTCATCGACGCTGCCCTTCGCGACAAGAACAACCGCTTCATCGGATACAACATCGTGGGCTGGCACGAGCTCAACGAGCCCTTGTTCCAAGCTCTCGAAAACCAGCGCATCTACCTGACCATCGTCTTCGGAATAATCATCATTGTCGCTGCGTTCACCGTCGCAGCGACCATCATCATGATGGTGCTCGAGAAGCGTCGCGCGATCGCGATCCTAAAGGCGATGGGAGCAACCGATTGGAGCGTCCTCAAGATCTTCCTGCTTCAAGGGCTCTTCATCGGAGCGCGAGGGATTCTGCTTGGACTTCTCGTCGGTGGCGGTGCGGTGTTTTACCTGAAGTATCTGCGCTTCCCGCTCGATCCCAAGGTGTACTTGATCGATCACCTTCCAGTTCGTGTATCCCTCTCCGAGTTCGTGCTCACCGCGAGCGTGGCTCTTTCGGTGACGGTTCTCGCGACGCTGATTCCAAGCTTGTGGGCTGCGCGCGTTCCGCCGGCGCAAGGCGTTCGCCACACCTGAAGTCGTCTGCCAGTTTCTGGTTTGCTGCGGAGCACCGCGCGATCAACAGTCACCCCGTGCGTCCTCACGTCTTGCTGTGCGCATCTCTGCTCGCGTTGGCTCTCATGCCGGCAAACGCTCGTGCTCAATCCGCGCAGACACTGCCTCCCATCGCCCACAACTATCCGCACGATTTGCTGTTCGCGCGCGATGCACTGATTGCAGCCTCCGCTGCGGAGCGACCTCAAGTGCGCGCCGATATCGCCATCTTGATGACGCTCGCGCGCGGTGACGTCCAGGAGTGCGAGCCCACGCTCGATGTGCCACATGATATTTGCGGGCGTGGGGGAGAACCCGGGGCCTGGGATGTTGTGGCGCAAGAGCTCGCGAGACACTCCGGAACCGAGCCGGCAGTCGTCGAGCGCGCACTCGTCGAGCTGGTCGCGGCGGAACAAGCGCAGTGCGCTCTGCAAGCCGCGCGCGAAAGCGAGATGGTCCAACCGGACAATCTCTACGACTTCTTTCGCATCGCCAGCGCGAATGAAGCCGTCCATCGCAGCGCGCTCGAACGTGCGTTCGCGGCGGGCGGGCGCGCGCGCACAGTGGCGGCATTTCGCGTGCTGAGCGCACCGAGGTGGGCCTCCGCTTTCGCATGGGATCTTATGACCCTTTCGCCCACCGCGATCGCTGCGGCGGAATCCTTTCGCACGCTGTTTCGCGCGAGTCTAGAGCACCTCACTGTCGCGGATGACCCACTTGCGCGTGCACTGAGGGAGAGCACGTTCAGCCTCGAGACCCAGCTCCTCGGCACACCAACGCTATGGGCTTTGGCACACGGCAATCCATTCACGGGGATCGTGTTTGGTGTTTCCGACGATCAGATCGTGGTTCGCGAATGGCCAAGTCTGCCCCTTTTGGGACCGGAATCGAACGAACCGCTGCGACGGCCTCGGGTGGCGACGCTCGCGCTTTCGAGTGACGGCACGTTCGACGTGAGCCAGCTCGCACCGTTTCGAGCGCGGGCCGAGCAACCCGTTGCGATCCACGTCGTCGCCGAAACGACTCGGGCAACACGACTTGTCGAGGGCCTCGAGACAATCGTGAAGAGCATCAACAGCAGCACCTTTCCGCGCGTCGTCTATCTGACCGCGGGCACTCATGTCGCGATGCTGCACGCGATCTCCGTTCCCTCGCGCGCCGCGAACCTTCATTTCGGACCGGCGGGTGCGATGGAGATCACGATCGGCGATCGTCTTCGACTCAAGACAGCGAGCGATCCGGAGGGTGAATGGGAGCTGCTGACTCAGGCGGGCGCGACGGCGGCGCTTACGCGCACCAGTGTCGGTGCGGATGTCACGAGCGACGAGATGGTCACCGGACTCGCCTCGCTATCGATGCGTGGAGTACTCGTGCCTCCCGGCGTTTCTCCCACCGTAGTCCCCTCAACGCCGCCCGGCCCGCGCGTGCGTATGGCGACAGCGACCCCGCGTGCACGTCGCTTCCTAGTCCGCGCGCGCAGCACCGATGCGTGCACATCGATCGCAACGCTGGTGAATGGGCCGTCCGGGGCATCGCTTCATCCCATCGCCGTCAACTGTTCTTCGCTCGCGATGAGATCACCGACCGGTACTCAGCACGAATGCCGCATCGACGCGTTTGCCATCGATCGAGCCCTGGCTTCACCACGTGAACGTCGCGCGGCAATTCCCTTCGCCTGCGAGGGACGAGCGTTCCAACTCGACGTGATCGAGGAGGAGCGTCCGTGAGCCAGCCCATTGCATGTCGCTCCGTTTCTTTCGTGATGTTCGCGCTTTCGTCCGCGTGTGGAGGGGCCTCGCCGCAGACACTGAGTGGTACCCCGCCAACGTCTCCCGTCGCGCATCACGCCGATCTGTCCAACCCGCGTGAAGCACTTGCCAACGCATCGCCTCAAGAGCTCTCGTCGCTCCGCGTCGACCTCGCTGTGGTCGCAGCGCTCGGTGCGAGTCCCGAGCGCGACGTCGAGATCGATCGCCTTCTCGGATACGTGTCGCGTGGCTGCAACGACCTCCCTCCGCGCGAGCGCGCTCCGAACGAATACGGGTCCAGCAGCGCGGAGTCCGAACGAGCGCGTTGCTTGGAGGGACGCTGGCGATTTGCCTATGGACTCGCCCGGGCGCAGGGCGCGCCAGAGAGTCTCTTGGTTCTTCTGCGCGAGCGCGCGGGCATCGACCTGGAGTCACGGCAACCGATGCCCCGAGAGCGTCGCCTCGTTCGCGAGGGCATGAGCAACGCCGGACGGGCGCAAACGATTGCCGCGTGGCGCGTGCTTTCTCAGTTTCTGAACGTCGTCCGACAGAGCTCGGTCTACGAACCCGATTCGCTTCTGGCACCCATGTTTTTCGAGTGCGCGGATGTCGAGAACGTGGACTCGTTCCGTTGGCAGCTTGACCCGATGTATCGAACCGATCCCGTGCTGTCGCATCCCCCGACAGCGCTCGAAGGTGCATGCTTCGAGCCGAACGATCTGCCCGCGCCGATTGCCACTCGTTACAACGCGGGCCTCGTAGGCGGATACGCGTACGCACGCCGCGCTCATGCGCATCTGATGGCAGCCACCGATCCCATCGCGTTGGCGCTGCGACCCACGGTTATTTCTCTCGCCGAAACGATCGAGAGCGAGGCCGAGATGTCGGGCACGTTCGTCAAGGACGTGGCACCGAACAACGCATTCGATGATCGCGCGTTCCAGAGCAGCCTAATCCACGCGACGCGCGACGAGCTTCGCTTTTTCGTGCGGCCGCGGTTCAAGTGGAGCACCGGGGGCACGGAGATCCGCGGTGGACTAGGCACCGTTGAATTCCCTGCTCCTTCTGCCGGTAGTTCCGATCTGACGTCGCTAAGCTCCGCGGTGCCGGTCCTACGCTTCTTTGCGGATATCCGTGCCCCGGAGATTTCCCTCGGAGACCCTGGCCGTCTGCCCATCAAGATTGAGCTGATCGATCAATCCGAGAGGCAGGCGCTCACAACGACCGTTCTGCGCACAATCCTCCAATTGAGTGAAAGCTTCCGATGGAGTGAAGGCTTCGCCCAGGTCGCGGTGGATCTCTCGGGTTCGAACTCTCTGTATGCCGGGTATCTCCCGTCCATCTCGCTCGAGCGTCTAACGAATCGTAACGTCCTCGGGGAGATCTCGCTAACCATGGACGCCACGGGTCCGAAGCTGCTCTCTACCATCGCGTTGCCGTCTGCAACCTCGGATCTCGCGCTCGCACCCACAGAAGAAGAGTCCGTTTTCATTCTCACACTCGGCGACGACATCCCGTTGCGCGACGATCGAGTGCAAGAGCTTCTAAGTCAGGTCCCGGGTGCAGTGGCGTACTTCCGGTTTGGCGACGCGGACGCACCACTACCCGTCGACGCAAACGACCGACTGTTCATGACCTGCCTACCGCGCTCCGAGTGCATGGTGGTCCGCGCCCACCTGGAGAATCACGACGCTTCCGACCCTTACCTCGTGATGGCTCCGATCATCATTTCGCGCTCCCTGCCACTTCAGCTCACGGACCCCGGTGAAACTACGATTCGCTTGAAGCGCCAGGGCGGTGTCCTCGTGAATGCACGGCCGTCGCCCTACTCCGCACAGTACGAAGTCCGAAGCTCAGGCCCGCTCGTGACGGGCTTCCGTACGGCGGACCCGAGCGCACCCGCCGGCACGCGCGGCTTGCAATGGGTGCCGTACAACCGCGAAGTCGCCCGACGCGCATCCGCTGCCGCAGCCGCTCGCCGTGTACGCTGATTCTCGGCTTTTCGCCGAGGACTTGACGTTCGCGACGCTTCCCACTAAACAACGTTCGCCTTTTGGCAGCA
>CAZWQH010000028.1:0-14391 GCA_964635815.1 uncultured Sandaracinaceae bacterium | reverse complement strand
GGTCGAAGTCGAGGGTTCAAATCCCTTTTCCCGCTCCGATTCTTGACCTAGAAAACGAAAAAGCCGGACTGCTCGAAAGCAGCACCGGCTTTTTCGTTCTGACGACGAACGAGTTCGAGTCGCTCAGAGCCTGGTCTTCACGAACTCGCTCCACTGGTTGAGCAGACCTGAGCCGTTCACGGAGTTGCCGTCCATGGTCATGCGACCGACGCCGCCTGAGAACGCGTAGCCAGGTCGACCGAAGCTGCAAATCAGGAGGTGCACGTTGGCGGCGCGCACGGCAGCGGCGCCTGCAGGGCTTTGCACGCAGATGTCGCGAATGGCCTGCACCACGCTGACGCAGTTGCGCTCGATGCCGAGGCCATAGCTTCCACCGTTGGTCATCCGACCACGGAAGGTCTCGTGGTCGTACGTCGCGACGATGGCGTTCGTGCCGCAGTTCGTGCGCGCATCGCGGACGTAGCCCGCGAGCTCCTCGTTGAGCGCCGCCCAGTACTCGCGCTCTTGAAGCGACCATTGCCCCGTTGGCTGGCACGTCTGCGTCGACCACTCGGGCGTCGCGCCGGCCGCCGCCAAGGAGCACGTAAATGGCGCAACCGGGGGATTCGCTGCGGCGACCGTAGGATTGCTGGTGGCAGTCGTGTTGGTAGTTACGACGACGTTTGCGCCGCGAGCCGCTCGGCCTCTCCCTCGACGCGCTTGCGCAAGCACTCCAGAAGCGCCGGCACACGCGATCACGACCACGACGATATTCATCCGATTCATTTCATCTCCTCCGAGGGGCGTTCCAACGGTATGAGATGTGACGATACGCGCGCGAACATGTTCTAGGCGCACGCACGAACGTCGGTAGAAGTGTTAGCTGACGACAGGCGCGCGGCCCGACGTCGCTATGGAAGCGTCACGTAGAAATACGCAATGCACATCTCGTCAGTCGTGCGCTCACCCCAACGCACCGTTTCCGTACGGGAGCGAGTGTCATAGCCACACGTGATCATCGACCGCGCATTCGGTCCGAAGACGATGGGCGTCGAATACCACCACAGGCCCTGCCAGCGGAAGTTCCACCGATCGACATCGACGATGCACTGCGTGTTGCTTCCGACTGTAGTCGTCACGTGCATGGTCTTGCCGAGCGTATGCATGTGCGGAGCGACACCGTAGAGCGTGATGCCCACGGGAAGGACCTCCGTCGTGTGCGAAGACTCTGCGTACTCCAGGCCTGGCGGCAGGCTCAGGCCCAAGTTAACGACTGGCGAGAAGTAAGCCTGCTTGGCCACCGTAGGAACGGTGAGGAACTTCACGGACGTGCGATCGGTTCCGTGTGCGTGCTTGTGACCTGCGTGCCCGGGGATGTGATAGTGAATCTGCACCACCAGCTTACGACGCGCGACCAGCTGAATACCGGTGTTGGCAGGGAAGTTGGTGGCTGCACCTCCTGGCGCCCATAGCGCGATCGGAAGCGCGTCGATCGTGGGACCACCAAAACAGGTGTAGCCCGCAATCTCATCGCGCGCGTCGAGCGCCTCGGCCGCTGCAACTTCGCCGGCATCGTTGGGCGCGTAGACGATCGCGTGGTGCACCATCGTTGTGTTACCCGGGATCAGCTCGTAGCCGGTTAGGTACGCCGTCGTTGCGATCTCAGGGTCAACGACGAAGCAGCGGTAGTCATCGGTTCCGCCTGCCGGAGGCGTGGGCAAATAGTCGACTCCGATGTCGAACGTTTTGTTGACATCCACAAGCCCCGTCGGCGCGGGCGGCATCGGCGCAGCGGCGAGGTCGTTGCCGAGGTACTTGCCCATGTCGACCCAGCGACCGATCTTGGCAATTTCGTCGGTGGTCAACCAACGCGCGTTCGCGTAGCTCGCACAGGAGCCGTCATTGTTGACGGGCATCGGAGGCATTTCGCGGCGACTCGTCTTCCCCTTCATCTCGTCTGCGTACGCGAGCACGTCGCCCTCGTGGAACATCGAGAACGGAGCAATGCCTCCCTCACGATGGCAGCCGCCACACTTGGCGTAGGTGATCGGCGTGATGTCCTCGTACCAAAGAAGAGTGCCTGCTGGAGGAGGACCTGTGTTCACGCGCACGTCGCGGCGAGAGGAGTCGGTAGGAGTAACAACTGCTCCGTCACGAACTTCAGGCACTGGCGAGCTCGAGCATGCAGCAAGCGCTGCGGCAGTAGTGAGGAAGGTTAGATATGTTTGGAACTTCACGGTGTTTCTCTAGCACCGAAGCTGGCGAGAAACAGTCAAGCATGAGAGCGTTTTCCCAATGCTCCGCCGTAGTTGTTCCCGCTTTCCGTCCTTATCGACTTCTTACTTCTTGTCGATCGCGGTGTTCGTGTTGGTTGCATGCGGTGGAACTCCAGATCCAGCGACTGCGATTGTGATTCGTGTGGAGTCGAACTTGTCGATTCCCGACGAGCTGGACGAGATCGTGGTTCGCATCACCGTGAACTCATCGGCGCAGAAGTCCTACACGCTCGGCCCTGGTGGTACAGCCACGCTCCCGATCGAAGTGGCCGCTGAACCCAACGGGAGCCTCGAGTCGGACGTCGACATCGACGTGGAAGGGCTCGCGCAAGGGGAAGCCCGAATCCTTCGCAGCGTTTACACGACGTTCGTCGCGCGAACAACGAAGCTCGTTCGCATTCGACTCGAGCGCGAGTGCCTCGATCAGCCTACGTGCACCCAAGAGAACGAGACGTGCATCGGTGGAAGGTGTCGCTCGGGTGAAATTGCGCCGCACTTGCTCCCGACGTACGAGCCACGCGGGCTCGATGGAGGCATGGACGCGCGCGCGCCTCTCGAAGGCGGCGCCGATGTTCGCAGAGTCGACGGCGGTACCGACGGGCTAGTCCGCGATGCGCCACCTCCAAGCTGCGCGACGTCCTGCGACGACGGAAACTTCTGCAACGGAGCAGAGCTGTGCGTCGAGGGTCGCTGCGTTCCGGGCACCGCACCGACGTGCATGGATACGAATCCTTGCACCCGCGATTCATGTACTGCAGGCGGCTGCACCTACGTACCCGATAACTCGCTGTGCATGGCAGGTGGGCAATGCACGGAAGCCGGTTGCCGGTACGCGATGTGTGATGCGACGAATTGCCCAGCTTCGGATCCTGCGACCTGCACTACGGGACGGTGCGAAGACAACGTGTGCCGGCGCAGCACCAGGTGCATGGCGGGACAGGCGTGCTGCGCAGGCGAGTGCGTTCGAGCGGGTTGCAACGATGACAACAGCTGCACAACGGATTCGTGCGGTGGCACTGGTTGCGTTAACACGCCGGCGACTGGGTCGTGCACGGACGGGAACGCATGCACGCAGAACGACGTATGCGTGGGAGGAGCATGCATGCCGGGTGCTCCTCGAACGTGCATGGATACAGACGGCAATCCTTGCACAGGCGTGCGCTGCAACACGATGACCGGCAACTGCGAGAACGTTCCGAACGACTCTGCCACTTGTGCCGACGCGCTCGCGTGCAACGGGGCAGAGACTTGCTCCGGTGGAGTCTGCATGCCGGGCACGACGCGAAACTGTAACGACAACATTCCGTGTACGACCGACACGATGATGGAAGCGTCTGGCGCGTGCACGTGCGTGAACACCCCAAACAACGGCCTCTGTACCATGGAGGCCGGCGGCACGTGCGTCGCAGGCACGGGATGTCGATACCCCAATTGCACGGTGGCCAATTGCGACAACACCGCGGCTCCTTGTGAACGGAAAACGTGCGTGAGCGACATGTGCGTCCGCACTCCGCTCTGCACGGGCTCACAGACGTGCTGCGGCAGCGCTTGTGTGCCGGCAGGGTGCACGGATTCGAACCCTTGCACGCGCGACGCGTGCTCAGCCGCGACTAGTCTTTGCACGCACACACCCGACACCGCACTGGCCTGCAGTGGAACGGATCCGTGCAAGGTCTATTCATGCGGCGCGGACGGAACGTGCTTCGCTTCGGATCGCAACTGTGAGGACGGCAACGTTTGCACCGTGAACTTCTGCCGTGCAGGCATCGGCTGCGATTTCCACTACGCCAGCAACGACTGCAACGATAGCAATCCGTGCACGATCATGGACCGCTGCAACACGGGCGTGTGCTCGGGAACGTTCGATCCTCCGGGTGCCTGCAACTTCGGAAATCCGGTGAGCCAGTGTCAGACACTGACATGCAACCCGACTGCCCCGACGCCTTGTCTCTGGGGTCGCCGGGATGGCCAACCTTGTGAGGACGGAAACCCCTGCACGCAGGGCGACGCGTGCGAGTTCAACCCTGAAGACGGCATTATTTGCCGTCCAGGCCCCGTTTGTCCGACGTTCCCACAACGCTGTTGCCCGAGCGGACTCTGCTGCGGAACGGGTCTGTCGTTCAACTGTCAGTGCGCTGAGTAGACTCTCGGGACGCACTGGTTGCCGCATTGGACCCGACAGCATTTCGACGATGGAACAACTCTGTGCGAGCCTCTCGCAATGCGCGGCCGCTTGCAGTTTCTTCACGTGTCGTTTCTGCTGTCCTTGGCCGCGCTCGCCTTCACGGCTTGCAACTCCCCGGAAGCTCCCACCGCAATCATCGTTCGAGTGGAGTCCTCGCTCGCGATACCCGAGGAGCTCGATCAACTCGTCGTCTTCGTCACGGTGAACGAGACGACGGAGCGCGTCTATCTTCTGGGGGACGACGGGGTCGGGCGGCTTCCGCTGGAGTTTGCCGTGGAACCGCGCGGAAGCACGAGCTCGGATGTCGACATCGTGGTCGAGGGCTGGGCAAACGCGAATCTTCAACTGACCCGAGCCGCATACACGACTTTCGTACCGGGACAACGAAAACTGCTTCGCATCACTCTTGAACGCGCGTGTGTGAACCAACCGCTATGCCTGCGTGAGAACGAGACGTGCATAGGCGGAACATGTCGCTCCGGTGAAGTCGATCCGCGCTTTCTGCCCAACTACGGAGGAGGAAGCGACGCGGGGATGGACGCCGCCAGACCGGACTCGGGTCTACGCAGAGACGGCGGGGATGCTTCGACGAGCAACGAAACAGGCGCTGGAGACTCGTCCGTAGTAGCGACTGACGTTGGCACTCGCGACGCGGGATCTGACGCAGGAGCAACGACGGATGGTGGCGCGAGCCGGTGTTCAACGCCCTGCGACGACGGAAACTTTTGCAACGGAGTCGAGTTGTGCCTCGAAGGTCGTTGCATCGCGGGCACGCCACCCATCTGCATGGACTCCAATCCCTGTACGCGCGATGCGTGCTCCGCGACCGGCTGCACGTTCACACCCGACAACTCGCTATGCGCGGCAGAAGGAATGTGCACTCAAATGGGATGCAGCTACCCGACCTGCACGCCAACGAACTGCCCCGCGACCGACGCAGCGACTTGCACGCGTGGAACCTGCGAAGGCAGCGTCTGTCGTAGAACTTCGAGTTGCATGACCGGAGAGATGTGTTGCAACGGCGCCTGTGTTCGCGCCGGTTGCGACGACGGCAACGTTTGCACCAGCGATGCCTGCGGCGCGTCGGGCTGTACCAATACGCCTACTCCAGGTCCATGCAGCGACGGCAACGCTTGCTCAGTAAACGACACGTGCAATGCCGGGAGCTGCACACCCGGCGCAGCAAGGATCTGTCCAGAGACCGACGGTACGCCGTGCACAAAGCATACATGCAACGCGAGTACCGGCGAGTGCGATGTCTCCGCGGACGATACGGCTTCGTGTTCCGACACGCTCGCGTGCAACGGGAGAGAGACCTGTGCGGGGGGGGCGTGTCGTCCCGGTACGCCGCAAGACTGCAACGACAACATTCCGTGCACCACCGATACGACCACGGAGGTACCGGCGGCCGGGAGCTGCGGCTGCGTAAACACGCCCAACAACGCGCTCTGCACGATGGAAGCGGGCGGCACCTGTATAGCGGGCACCGGATGCCGATATCCAAATTGCAACACGTCCAATTGCGACGCGACGGCAGCTCCGTGTGAGACCAAGACCTGCGTGAACGACATGTGCGTCCGAACACCGCTGTGCACAGCGGGACAGATGTGCTGCGGCAACGCGTGCGTCGTCGCCGGATGCAACGATGGCAACCCTTGCACTCAAGACTCGTGCAACGCGCCCGCGTCCGCATGCGTGAACTCCGCGACCACAGGAGTCGGGTGCACAGGCAGCAATCCCTGCATGCGCTACACGTGCGGCGCGGACGGTCAGTGTCACGGCACGAACGCGTGCATCGAAGACTCTGACCCGTGCACATTCATTTCCTGCCAGGCAGGCGTGGGATGCCGCACCTCGTTCTCACTCCAGCCCTGCAACGACAACAACGGATGCACGGTCAACGATCAATGCACGGCGACAGGTGCATGCGTCGGAACAGAGGACCCCGTGGCTGTTTGCAACGGCGGGCTCACCCCACATCAATGCGTGACGCTCACGTGCACAAACAACGGCGGAACGGCCCAGTGCCGGCAAACCAACCGCGACTTCGAGCGGTGCGAAGACGGCAACGGATGCACTCTGGAAGACCGCTGCGAAACCACGAGCGAAGGCGACCCGGTGTGCCGCGAAGGCTACAGTTGTAACGCCGTCGGTACGTCGTGCTGCAGTCGGTTCAACTGCTGCGGCGTTGGTTTGTCTTTCAACTGCACCTGCTCGTAGGAAGGTTCCGCCGATTACGAAGGGCGCATCCACGTCACGCGAACCGTGAACGCACACGTTGCCCCTGTCTGCTCCAACGCGTACGTCGGTTCGTTACCTACCGGGATCCCCCCTCCATAGGTAACCATCTCCGTGCTGCAGGTAAACGAGATGGGCATGCACGTCGCAGGGTCTACCTGTTGCCATTTCCACCCTGGTCCGGCGCGAACCTCCATTCCTCCACCGAGGAAAGCCGGGAGTCGGAAGAACACGTCTCGTGAGCCCGGCGTCGCACACTCGGATGCGGTCGTGTCGTCCGCAATACAGGTGTTTCCGGCGTATTCGGTGTCGAGCTGAAGCATGATGGGATTCGCGCACGCGTCGTTCGTCGGGCGCGCCGGCGGCGGGCACCCTTCGTCTGAGGTCCCGTTCGCGTTGTCGTCGCAACCATTTCCACAAACTTCGGCAGCGGCCGCGCACGCGGTAAATGCGCACGCATCCGAGCACACCCGATTTCCAGGTGTGTCACACGCCGTGCGGCACGTAGCGGTCATTCCTCGCACACACGCGAAGCCGTCGTCCGCAACGGTATCGCCGTCATCGTCGCAACCATTGCAAACCTCGGTTGCAACGCAGCTTGTGCTCTGACTGCGACAGTCCGGCGCGCACTCGCGTGATCCGGTCGTGCCGCACGTCGTCGTGCACGAAGCTCCCGTTCCCTGGATGCATACGAATCCCGCACCGTCGTCGGCCACTCCGTTGCAGTCGTTGTCTCGCCCGTCGCAGACCTCGGCAGACCCGGGAGGAGTGCACGCTCGGTCGGGCATGCTCATGCTCCTGTCCTGCAGCGGCGTCGCCGGAGCATCGATCGGCTGGTCAGAGCCGTCCTGGTTGTTCGTCGCGCGATCGGTCGGCACTCGCACGTCCGCCGGCGCGGTGCTCGCGCTCGAGCCCTGAGCGCACGCCGCGAGCACAGCGACGCCAAGCAGCGCCAATCTGCGGAAAGCGTGGGACGAAAATAAGCCAGCCACGAACGAAACTCTAACAGAGAGTCGCGCCCGTGGCTGGCAGTTCAAGTCGCGTTGTCAGCGGTGGGTCAGCGGCAGCGACAGACCTCACAGCCGTTCGCACCGCGCTGGAATCCGTTCGGACAGTAGAGCTCACACGTTACCGGACTACACGTGTTGGTCGGTCGGTCAGCACACGTGCACGTCGGGCAGCCGTTCGCGCCGTTCGCAAAGCCGTACGGACACCAGAGCGCGCAAACAACTTCGTTGTTGCAGGACGGTCGTTCGGCGCACGAGCAGATCTCGCAACCGGCGGAGTTGGTCTTGAAGCCGAACGGGCAGTAGATCTCGCACAAGACAGGTGAGCACGTCGTGGGCGCGCAGTACTCAAACTGGCCGAGCGAACAGCACTCGTCGATCAACGTGTGCTCGTCGGTTGCTATCGCCGCCTTCAGGCAGTCCGGGTCGTTCGTTGCGCAACGGCTCTCAAAGATCTCGCTGAACTCGGCGCACGAGTGCGAGAGCTTCGTCGCGGCCAAAGAAAAGGCCCCCGCGTACGTCGATGAGCCAACGCTGCGAATGACTATCGCAAACTTCTTTGCGGCGCGTCCCACGACTCCGCCTTCGAGCTCCACGTCGAGCTTCACCACTCGTGCACCGGTAATACGCACCCGCTCAATCGGGTTGCGAGCGAAAGACCGTCCATCGGACTCGTACACTTCCAGGAGGCCTCGAAGACCGCGTCCAGTCGCGGCTTTTGCTTCGAGTCTGACACTCGTCGAGTACCTGGCGCTAACCACGATTACGTGAGCTTGGGTGTCTACAGAGATCGGGAGTGAGGAAGAGAACGGAAGAGTCGAGCTTCGTGTACGGACACCGGTGCCAGTTGGAACGTCCGCGGGCGAATCGACGTTGACGGACGAGAGGTCGAAGTCGAGCTCTTCGGGTGTGGCTGCGGGTCCTTGGTTCTGTGCGCATCCGAGCGCGAACAGCGTGGCCACGAGCATGATTGAAAGTTTCATTTGAGATCCTTCAACCGCCCTTAAGCACATGCCGGGCCAAAAGACGCAGGCTGGAAATTGGGAGTGAGCGCAACGAAGTCGGGGAGATGGTCCCCCAGAACCGGCAGAGCCAGGCTACCCGACGCGCCAACAGCGCCGGGCCGCGTGCCCTTTGAAAGAGCTCTGTTTTTGAGAGACCTTCGCGATCCGTGTTACTCATGTGGACATGCGTTCCGCGTGCATTCGAATCGCCTACGTTCTAACCATCTCCTCCTTGATCTCGGCGTGTTCGGAGACTCCGATCACCACCGTCGACGCCAGCGCAGGCGACGCGAGCGGCATCCACTCAGACAGCTCAACTTCTGACGATGTAACGGGCGATCGACCCTCGTCGCTCGACGTGTCTTCAACCGACTCCGGCCCACGGGATGTGCTGCTCGTCAATGACCGGCCCTTCGCGCGCGGACCGGACGGAGAGCTGCTTCCGATCGACGAAACCTGCCGTCCAAGCTCCTGCAACGGACGCGTCACTTTGTGCACCGACTGTATCGACAACGACACGGACGGACGCGTCGACTCACGCGACCCGGAGTGCCTGGGCCCGTGCGACAACACAGAAGGCGCGGGCCTCCTCGCTGGCGTCGGTGGTGAGACCGGCGGGCAATGCAGAGCGGATTGCTACTTCGATTTCGGCAACGGCGGCGGCGGTGGCGACTGCGCCTGGGATCATCGGTGCGACCCTCTTTCGATCTCGCCAACATTCGATCCCGAAGGCGCCGCGTGCAGATACGAGCCTTCGCGAGTCGGGACCCGCGACTGTCCGACGACTCAGCCGTCGAACTGCGAATCTCTGTGTAAGCCGCTGACGCCCAATGGCTGCGATTGCTTCGGCTGCTGCACGTTTCCGGCGATCGCTGGACGCACGCCGACGAACGGTGGCGAGTGGGTCTGGCTCGGGTCCGTCGTGGACGCGACGAACACGAGCTCGTGCACGCTAGCGGACGTCGGTGACCGCACGAAGTGTCGTCCATGCACGCCTGTCGCGAACTGCCTGAACACATGCGAGCGCTGCGAACTCTGCCTCGGCAAGACGTCTCTTCCTGCGGACTGCGTCTCAACACCGTCCGACGCGGGAGTGATCTCCAACGACGGCGCGGTGGTCGTCGGTGACGCGAGCGCGTCAAACGACGCCGGTAGCACGCCTAGCCTCCGATGTCCGACGACCGAAACGCCGTGTGGACTTCCGGGCGAGTCGGATTGCGCCGCTGGCTACTACTGCGTAACCGGATGCTGCAAATCGATCCTGTTCTGAACGCAGATTCGCACCGCCTGACCCGCGTTGCTCTCGACGAGAAGGCCAGTCGCTAGTAGACATCCGGCTCTATGGATATGTCCTTCTCCGCCGAGCACCTCGCGTTTCGCGAGGAAGCTCGAAAGTGGATCCAGCAAGCACTGCCCAGTCACCTCAAGGCGATTGCCGAGGTGGATGGACACTTCGACAACGCACAGACGATGGAGTGGCATCGCATTCTGGCGAAGAAGGGCTGGATCGCGCCCCACTGGCCCAAGGAGTTTGGCGGGCCGGGATGGGACGCGACTCAACGATTCATCTTTGGCGAAGAACTCGAGCTCGCAGGCGCACCGGTACTTTCGCCGTTCGGTCTATCGATGGTCGGCCCGCTGATCATCCAGTTCGGGAACGACTGGCACAAACAACGCTTCCTTCCGAAAATTCTCTCCGGCGACGAGCGCTGGTGCCAGGGCTATTCGGAGCCGAACGCGGGCAGTGATCTCGCATCGCTTCAACTGCGCGCGGATGACGATGGCAAGGGCAACTTCGTCCTGAACGGACAAAAGACCTGGACCACGTACGCGCAATACGCGGAATGGATCTTCGTGCTCGCACGCACCGATCAGACCGTAAAGAAGCAAGCAGGCATCAGCTTCCTTCTCGTCGACATGAAGTCGCCCGGAGTGGTGGCCAAGCCGTTCCTGACCCTCGGTGGAACCCCGGCGTTCTGCGAAACGTGGTTCGAGAACGTAGTCGTTCCAAAAGAGAACCTCGTCGGCCCGCTCAACGGCGGATGGACTCTGGCCAAGGCGCTACTTGGTCATGAGCGCACACTCATCGCCGCGGTCGGTCAGTCCGCGCGCGCGATCCGTCGAATCAAGCGCATTGCCGCCGAGACGAAAGAGGGCAACCGAACGCTCCTGGACGATCCGGTGTTCAAACAAAAGATCGCCAAGCTCGAGGTCCGCCACAAGGCGCTTCAAACGACGAACTACCGGTCGCTCGCGGGTGCGCAGCTCGGGCACGCGCCAGGACCCGAGTCTTCGATTCTCAAGATTCGCGGGACGGAGATTCTTCAGGGCGCGTTCGAGCTCGCGCTCGAAGTCATGGGACCCGACGCTCTCACGTGGTTCAACGAGGCCGGTATCGTTCCCGCGATCGAGGAGACCGTGGGCCCTGCCTTTTGTTACCTCCGCGCCGCGACGATCTACGGCGGATCGAACGAGATTCAGCGCAACGTCATCGCAAAGATGATCCTTGGACTGCCGAGCAAATAGCTCGGTAGCGACAATACTGACGAGCAAATAGCTCGGAAGCGACAGTACTGACGAGCAAATAGGGCACGACGATGGACTTCAATCTAAGCAGCGACCAACAACTTCTTGTCGACTCCGCGATCTCGTTTTGTCGCAACCAGTCTCCGGTTTCGCGCGTGCGCAAGATGCGCGAGACGCCGACTGGCTGGGACAGCGCGACCTGGAAAGCCATGGCGGAGCTCGGCTGGCTCGGGCTTCCGTTCCCGGAGAGCGTCGGCGGCTTTGGCGGCACGTTCGTAGAGGCCGGCCTTTTGCTCGAACAGTTCGGCTCGACGCTCGTACCCGAACCGTATCTCGAGTCGGCGATCCTCGCCGGCATGGCGGTTAGCCACGGCGCAACGCCTCAGCAAGCGAGCGAGATTCTTGGGCCGATGTTCGAGGGCAAAACATCTCTCGCGCTTGCGTGGTCAGAAGACGCGACACGCTTCGATCCCGCGTTCGTGGCGATGCGCGCAGAAAAAGCCGGCAACGCGTACAAGCTCACAGGCCGCAAGACTTGGGTTCTCAACGGACAAGCGGCAGAGACTCTGATCGTCGCGGCACGTACCGGGGGAGCTCCCGGGGACCTTCGCGGGATTTCGCTCTTCGCGATTCCGCGCACCGCGAGCGGCGTTGCGATTCGTGACGCGAAAACGATCGACGGCCACCGCGCCGCGTTTGTCGAGCTCACGGGAGCTGAAGGCAAGCTCCTCGGAACGGACGGCGCGAGTGGTGCAGCAATCGAGACAGCCCTCGACTTGGCTGCTGCGGGCGCGTGTGCAGAGGGCTCGGGTCTGATGAACACGATGCTCTGGATGACGGTGACGTACCTCACCCAGCGCGAACAGTTCGGCGTGAAGATCGGAACGTTCCAAGCGCTGCAACACCGCGCGGTCGACATGTTCGTCGAGACGCAGCTGGCCAAAAGCTGCGCGATGCTCGCGATGATCAAGGCTGGCGAGTCCGATGCGAAGGATCGTCAATCGTCGATCAGCGCGGCTAAGGCGCACCTCTCGATGGGCGGGAAGTTCGTCGCGCAGCAAGCCATTCAGCTTCATGGCGGCATCGGCGTCACCGACGAGCACGACGTGGGCTTGTACTTCAAGCGAATGAACGCGCTTCAAGTGCTCTTTGGTGACGAAGAGTTTCACTCTGCACGATTCGCCCGGCTCAGCGGCTAACGGTTATTAATGTGTGCAGCTTCTGGCCCCCAAGTTGGGCTAGAGAGGCGGCCACAGAACCATCCGTCATTAGTTACGCGGTAAGCTTAAACTCTGCTTAGCTGGTCCTGAATTCTGCAGTTTTACGAGGCGCGGTTGTTGCTTCAGGGGACCCGAGGTTCCCTTCATGACAACAACCAGCTTCCAGTTCCGCCTAACGGCGCTGCTCGCACTTGCCATCGCAAGCGTCGGCTGCGCCACTCAAACGAAACCTGCCCTCGAGGATCCCGCGTTCGCCGAAGCAAACGACAACCCGAGCGATCAGTTCACATCGCGCCTTTCGATTCGCGGCAATGTCGAGATCGACGCAACCACGCAGGGCGAGTTCGCACCACGCGGTCGATACGCCGGGTACACGACAACGCTCAAAGCGGGATCTGTGGTGCAGATCAATCTGAACGCGGCGGATCGCGGTTCAGATCCGGTGCTGAACGTCTACGGTCCCGTGGGTGTTGGTCAGTCGTTCGCCAGTCTACGCCCGACAGCAACGAACGATGATTTTGGCTCTAGCCTCAACTCTCAGGTCACGCTGAACGTTCGCCGAAGCGGAACGTTCCTCTTCGTGGCTCGCGAGTACTCAAACAGCGCTGGCGCGTTCACACTCGCGACCACGTGCGTAAGCGGTACATGCGTGGCCGACCCTGTGCTCGTCACCTGCACAAACAACTCAGACTGTGCCGCCAACGAAATGTGCGCGCACACAGGCCGCGGTTGCGGCGGTCTGGGAACGTGTGCACCCAAGTTCGACGCGTGTACGCTCGAACTCGCGCCCGTTTGCGGATGTGACGGCCAGAATTACAGCAACTCGTGCTTCGCCGCGATGGCTGGTACGAGCGTTCTGAGCGACGGCCCGTGCCCCACAAACTGTAAGAACGCATCGTCGCCTGGGGTGGGTTCTTGGCATCCCAAGGACGTCTGCATTCGTGCGTTGATTCGGTGCGAAGCGGGAAGCCGCTTCTTCTCGGACACGTGCGGATGTGGCTGTGAAACCGTCAGCCAACCCGCGTGCGTTGTCGGCGGTTGCTCTGGACAGACCTGTTACGAAGAAGGCGGCCCGGGCGGGATCTCTACCTGCGAGTGGCGTCCTCAGTACGCGTGCTACCGCTCCGCTCGTTGTGAGCGTCAACGCGGCGGCGCCTGCGGCTGGACGCAGACGCCAGAGCTTCAGGCCTGTCTCGGACAGCGCTGAGCTCGGTTGCTAGAACGAGACGCCTCCGCGGGAAATCGCGGGGGCGCTTTCGTTTAATGTTTGCCGCTTCTCGCCCCCAAATAGGGCAGCGGAGAGTGCCCGTCGATCGACTAGGGGAGCCCGAAGTTCGATCGCGATTGACGCGTCCGCGAGACATTGCGCGGGCGTTTCGTCTTTGTTCAGCGAGCGCCACGGGCCAGACGATCGAGCGCGCGTCGCAACGGCGCGCCACGCGGGCGTGGTCAGCGATGCTGGAACTTTCGTGGCGAGGGCGAGAGAAACATGATAACCACTCCCGCTCCGCGGGATTTCCCGTGGAATCGCAGCAAGTCGCCACCTTAGCTCAGGGGTAGAGCAACGGTTTCGTAAACCGTAGGTCCCGGGTTCAAATCCCGGAGGTGGCTCTGAGGATCGACGCGAAGTATGAAGTCCCTCGATCAAACTCGTCTGCACTCTTGCTCTCAGCGCAGCACTTCCGTTGAGCGGTGCGTACGCTCAAACGCGCGGGAGGTCGGAAGAAACCGGCGCGACTTCGGTCGCATGGCCGACGGAGTCAGATCGAACCGGTAGTGCCGACGAGCTCTGTCGAAGAGCAAGCTCGGCCCGGGAGCATGCCGGCTGGAGCGCGCCTTGTCGTGTGCAGCCGACGTCGATGCCGAATTGGAGCCTGCTGATCTTCGAGTCCCAGTTCGAGCGACGGGCGAGCTTACTCGCGCGTGGATCGATCCATGACCCCTGGACCGTTCAAG
>CAZWQH010000027.1:12794-21817 GCA_964635815.1 uncultured Sandaracinaceae bacterium | reverse complement strand
GGTCAATGCGCTTCGCGGGCGTGCAGCGAAGAGGGGTACTGCGTAACCCTGACAAGCGATTTCGAGCTGTGCACGATGGCAGGCGGGAGCTGTTTGCTGGACTCGACATGCTGCTCGGGTGTCTGCCGAACTCGGATCGGCAACATCCAGTGTATGACTGCGGCGCGCGGTCACTGGCTCGACTGACGTGAACCGAGATCGGCACGTCGACGCCGCGGGGTGCCATCGAGGCGTTCGTGTCCATCGCGCCCGAACATCGGCGAACTGCGCCGGCAATTGCGCGGCGTTGTTCCAAGCCTGGATTGAAGGAAGCGGGTTCCCCAGGAGCACGCTGTGTACCTACTGTCGCACCGACGAAACGATGCTCACTCAGATTGCATTCGCGTACGGGTTCAGTTCGACGTCAGCGCATTTCGCGATGCTCAGAGTCAACTGAGTCGTCCCGTGTGCGAAGGGCTTGCCGTTCCAGACTTCGAACAGCGGTTGAAGTCATCTCGATTTGCGCGTGCAGCTGGCAATCGAGAACGGGGAGACCTCCATGGGCTTTCGATCCGAGCGAGGGATGCTCTACCGCTTCGAGATTTTCTTGCTCGGTTTCTTGGGCGCAGTAACGTTCTTCGCGTTCGTCGCGCCGTTGCCGCTCACCGCGTCGTAGCTGTCACGCACCCAGCGCTCGAGCACCTTTGGATCGAGCGCGGTGACATCCTTCACGGACGCCCAACCGTTCTTTCCAACTTTGCAGGCGTTTGGATTCGCAGCGGCGAACGCGGCAGCTTCCGAAAGCGAACGATCCACCTTCATCATCGCGTCCGCGGTTCCCAGGAACACGAACGCCTTCTTGTTGACCTTGAGCGTTCGCTTCTCGAGGACGGTGCCCTCGCATGCGATTCCCTCTTCGACTCCGGGCAGTCGCAGCGCGGCGTCGCGCAATCGCTTCGTGATGCTTTTCGCGTTCGTCATTTTCGCCCCTACGGGCTCGACTATTCGCCGAACGCCCACACGTCCGCAAGGATCCTTGTACCTAGCCGGCGTACGCGCCGATCCAAAGCTCGCCGACGAGGACGTTCACACTGACCTCCTCTGCACTTGTTTCGGAGATACCGATTCTCTTGCCAACCAGGGTGGATTGGTTGCGCCAGCTACCAACATTCATGACTTCGTCGCCGTTCTCAGCGACGGGCTCTCGATCCGGTCCGCCCGCAACGAGCACGGCACCCGCGAGCTGACCTTCCGCGCACAACCAGACGCCATCGGTGCCGTCCGCGATTGAAGGCAGCTCTGCTTGAAGAGCGGTCCACACCGAAGTGAGGTCGGCCAGCGCGGCTAGCGCTGTGCGCGTCGTATCCGTGGACACACTCGCGTATGGCCGCTTGTCGTCCGTCCCGACTCTTGCGATCACCGTCCCCACGACAACATCGGCTCGCTTCTCACCCGGATCGTATGGATTTCCGAACCACGCGGCCGCTGCCACTTCCAACTTTGGGTTCTGCGAGGCCACGATCTTCGCAATGCGTCCGAGCCGCGCCGCGTCGAGCGTTTCGTCCCGGACGCGCCGGCCAGCAAGAAGCGTCGCGCGCGGTAGATCCGGGGCGATTTCGATCTCGTCGGAGTCAGTGCGCGACTTGCGCTTCTTCTTCGCCGGAGCTGCAGCGGTCTTCGCGCTCGTCGAGTTCGTCGCGCTCGCGATGAGGTTGTCTAGCCACTTGTGCGTGAACGGCAAAGGAGCGAGCTCGATTCCAAGCTCCGGCGCCAATGCAAGACGCGCGATCAGACAACACACGGGATCATCGCTGTTGGTCTCGTCCGCGATTCGATTTCTCGCGCCGGCGTCGTTCGCCGCCATCTCACGAAGCGCGCTGACGACCTCGAGAGGGCTAAGTCGAGTGAGGGCTTCGGACTTTGCGACGAGAAAGAGCGCGGCTACGCCGTCTGCGCCTCTCGCAACGACGTTCCCGATCGCATCGAGAGGATCGCGCTCTTCGATCATCTCTCGGGCCAGCGCCTCAGCGCTCGCGTCCGCGACCAGAGCCTCCGCGACATCGGCCATGGTGCGCGTTCCTGAGGGTCGCGCGGTGATTGCGTTCGCAACTGCAGCTCGCGCGCGTTCCGAGTCCAATCGTGTCAGCACGGTAAGCGCCTGGGTGTCGCCGTCTCGAAGCTTCTCTAACAGGAGTGTTTCGGCAGCATCGCGGTCGCGAACGATGAGCTCCGAGTAAACGCTTGGCTTGTCTGTGGTCAGCGTCCTCGGGACATACGCTCGTGCCCGCGCGAACAAGTCGTCGGTGGCAAAGAGGCGTTTGCACAAGTGATCTCCCGCCTCGGTATAGAGCGTGGACCGGAACTCCTCCTGAAACGCATCGCGAGCGGACTGTTCGGCGTTGAGCTTCTCCAGAACCTCCCAAGCAGCAACGCGTGCGTCTATGTCGTCTTCGCTCTGCATGACCTTCACCACGAACGGAACAGCAGGCGGGCCGAACGCGGCGGCGGTCAGACCGATTCGATGCACCACAGCTTCGACGTGTTCGAACGTCAGATCGTGCGCCGCAAGCGCAAAGGTCGCCTCGGCGTCGTCCGCTTTCTCCAACGCGCGCATGAGCTTCTTCGAGATCTTCGGGAGCGTCGCAATCGCGGCGTACACAAACGCTGTGCGAGAATGCGTATCGCTTCCACATTCTGAGAGATCCTCCTGCTGCCGGAAGAAGGTCAACGTCCACTTCTCGAATCCAGAAGCATCGAGCGAAGCCCACGTGGTGCACGCAGCGAGAAAGGAACGCGCGTCGACCTCGTCGTCTTCGTAGTTGTCTTCGCCTGGAAGAATCGCCGCCGCAAGCTTCTGCGCAGCATCTTGTTCGCCGGCTTCAACCAAGCGCGCGAGCGTGATGAAGCTCCACCCAGCAGATGAGGGAACGTTCTCGACCGCTTCGGCAAGGGCCGTCGGCGAGACCTTCGAGAAGGGCGAGAGCATCGCCGCAAGCCGAACCGTCGGATCGTCGTGCGACACCCATTCAGGGACGAGCGAAGCGAGCTCGGGGAGCTTTGCGACTGCGACGAGCTCGGCGACACGAGGTTGCGAAACAATGCGTTGCGGAAGTTCTTTCAGGCATGCGGGCGGCGATACGAGTTTCACTACGGTCCTCCACTTCGGAGGTCTACTGTCTGCTCCTCGCCACTCTCGTCACGCAAATCGTCAATTCAACGCGGTCAGATTGCGTCAGCAAATTGTTACGTAACAACGCAACTACCGGTGCGGATGCAAAACTGGGACAGGTGAATTAATGAACCACACCGTTCCTCGCCGGTCGGACGGTGTGGTGCATTAATTCACCTGTCCCAGAATTGCGAGCGGCGCGTCCCGGTCGATCGGTAGCCCGTGTGTATCAACCTCCCCCCGACCGGTGCCATCATCCACGCACTCGTAAACCATGGCGTCAGCAATCGCACACGCAGTTGTCGGCGCGAGCATAGGGTCGCTACTAACGCGTTCACCGGATCGAAAGGTGCACGGGAGAAATGCGTTTCTAGGGGCGCTGTGCGCGGTACTCCCAGATGCGGACGTCCTGATGCACTTCTTCGTGCCGTATGAACACGCGTTTGGGCACCGCGGGGCGTGGCACTCGCTAACGTTCTGCAGTTTGCTAGCCGCCGTTATCGGATTCGCCAGCCGGGACAATCGGCGCACCCGCGCAAGCATTGCGTTCGTCAGCAGCGCCTCGCACGCGCTCCTCGACATGCTCACCGACGGAGGACTTGGAGTGGCTCTGTTCTGGCCGCTCTCGACGGAGCGTCTCTTTTTTTGGTGGCGTCCGATTCCTGTTTCTCCCATCGGAGTGCGCTCGTTCTTCTCGATGCGCGGGCTGCGCATCCTGCAGGCGGAGTCCGCCGTGATGTTGAGCGCGGCCGCGTTGGCGGTGATTGTTCTGTCGCGTCGCGTTTCGGCACCGGATCGCGAGCGAAAGGCGCGCGCGCGCAAGCTGAGTGAAGAGCTCGACGTGAAGACATTTGGGGAGCTGCCCGTTTGCTCGCATGCGATCGTCGAACGGGAGCGCGTCGTAGTCCGGGTGTTCGCGGGGAGACACGGAGAAGCTAGACGAGGTCCGCCTTGGCGCGTATGCCGCATTTACTGCGTGACGGATGAACTGTTGTGCACTCCGCTGGTGGATGACGCGCCCTACCGCCCGGTGATCCGTTAGCGGCGAGCGAGAGCATCAGTCCGCTTCTGCATCGGTAGGAAGTAGAGTGACTTTTCCCTTCGGAGGAATCTTCGCTGGGATGCGAAGGCGGGACACTGGAGGAGGTACCACGGGCTCGCGCCTGATCGGCCATGATCGTGCTCCGAGATCCCCCGCGTCGAACTCGACGAGCAAACGTTCCACGAGCTGCTCGCCATAGCCATGGACCCCCGGACTTGCGACAGTCACGGGTCCCAATCGCTTGACTGAGGCCCCGAAGGCGGTATTCCACTGAATTGGCTTAAATCGCATTCATATCAACCCCATGAATGCGTCTGGTCTTGCAGCATTCTTGTTCACCTGCCTGTCTGTAGCGGGTTGCTACTCGACGCACGCGCGCGTCGACTCCGTGAGGTCAACCGATAGCGGCGCGAGCATCGCCGACGTCGATGAAGCACAACCAAGCGCTGACGCACAAACCGGCGCCGAGACTGACCCAGACGCCGGCGCACTCTCGGATGCACGACGCGACAGCACCGCGTCGTCGTCCACCGCACACGAAGTCGCCCGATGCCTTGGGGGCACCTACTTACTCCTCGCGCGCGCGATTGAGCGCTCAGGCGTTCTAGACGACACGCAGCCCTTCACACTCTTCGCGCCGAACGACGACGGGTTTACGCGCTTCGGGATCACGAGGGCCGACATCGACTCGATGAGCATCAAGTCGCTACGTGCCCTTGTTCAATATCATGTGCTCGCGTACCGCCTCACGGCGGCAGACGTGCGCCCAGGTCCAGTGATGACCGCCGCCAATCTCTCAGCCAACCTCGGCGTGCGCGGCGCGTTCACGGTCAACGGCGGAAGCAACGTCGCGGGCGGTGCCGTCGTGACCGGAGAGATTGCGTCATGCGCTAGTGGAGTGATTCACCGGATCAACGCTGCACTGCTGCCCCCCCGACGTTGCGACGCTCGGAAGATACTTTGGCGCCGGGGCCTTCTTCGCCGCCGTTGATAGCGTCGGACTCGGCAGTCTCGTCAACCGGACCGCGCCGCCGTTCACTATCTTTCTCCCGTCCAACGAGGCGTTCGCGGATTACATGCGCGCGCCCTCGTCGGTCGAACTATCCCGCGTACTGCGATACCACATGGTTGGCGGCACCCGCGTTCTGACCGCGATTCCGACCCAAAGCGCGTCGCTCTCCCCAGGACCGGGCGGCATGATGCTCACCCTGTTGTTCGACCAGAACACAGCGCGAATCAACGGCAGCGCACTACGCAGAGCGACCTCCGAGCGACAAACGGGGTTGTCCACATCATCGATCGGGTTCTTGTTCCCCTGAACGCACACGACAACGCTCAACGGCCGGACTGTCAGCCTCAGTACGAACGAGGCGAGCTCTCTGTTTGGAGGCGCGACGGTCGTGCAAACCGATATCGTCGCGACAAACGGCCTAGTTCACGTCGTCGATAGCCTAGCGACCCCCGACTAACGACCGAAAGAACGATTGGTCCGCGCACCGTACGGTGTTTCGGCGAGCGGCTCACGCGCGAGAAACCCGACCGAGGCTGAAGATTCCGACTCTCGATCGCTGCTAGCGGCAGTCGGCGCCTAGCGGAAGGCTAACGCGATGCTCTCGCCCGTCACTACGAACGATGATGTCGTAACAGCCAGGCGCCTCGACCCAGAATCCGCCGGCGAACACGACCCACGATTTTGTTCCGGGGCAGTTCTCGATGTGCAGTGCGTTCGTGCGGTTGTGTTCATGTCCCCACTCGAAGCGCAACGAAGATCCCGGGGGCGCCACAAGATCGAACGTTGTTCCAGCGCGCACCAGGAGACCGGTCTTCGCGAAGAAGGACCGTTCCCCTCGCTTGTCGATGTGGTTTCCCTTCCCGTCGCGCGGCACCGCAAGCGCGACGAAGCCGAGAAGCTCAGAGTAGGTCGACGGAAGTTGGTCGACTGCGTCGATGGTGTCGTCGCAGCGAAGCGCCGCAGGGCCCTCGGTTGTAATGACGGGTGCTGTCGCCGCAGGGGTTCGTGGCGAGGAGGAGCTCTTCCCGCACGCCACGACTATTCCCAGAAGAGTGAGGAGGATGATTCGCGTTCGCAGCATAAGCCTCGAGAGCATGCCCGCGTTTAGCGCTTCGCGATCGCGAAGCGAGCGGGCTCTGTGAGCGGAGAAAGAAGTTGGTAAAGAAGCAACCACGAGCACAAGGCAACCGTCGTCGAGACCATCACGTAGGCCACATCCCCGTCGGTCCAGAAAAGCGGAGCTGCGTATGCGATTGCCAATGAAATAAAGACCCCGAGAGCATCGGCGCGAGTCCAGACCCGTGGTTCGTTCAGTACGAACGGTTCGCGAACGGTGATCTCAGGCGGTGTCGACGGAGTCGGTTGCTCCGACTCGCCGACCCAGACCCATTCATCGCGCAGGTGAATCCAAGTCCCGAGCGGAACAAGCGCCGTTCGGCCGACCGCGCCCCCGCCCTGCTGCGTAACGACGTATGCCGGGTCCGGGAGCTGAAGCTCAACGCCGCTCTGCGTGACGCGCGCGCGAATCTGATCCGACACGCGAGTTATCGCGCCCCCTTCGACGCGAACCACGCTCTCGCACTGCAGCACCGATCGATCTACGGCGCTCGGTGAACGATAGTCCTGGGCTTCCCGCAAAGGCGCCTTGATCGTCGCGTTGCGCCAAATCGAGATCACTACGGCGCGAACCGGTGGGTCGTAACGATGCGGAGGTGCGACGAGGGCAAGCAGCAGTACCAGCGCCGCTGCAGGAAGGAACATCCACCAAGAAGGCCCGCCGTAGACCTTCACATTCACCAACCATCCGCGGTGGACGAGCCATCCCGAGGAGTCATCCGGACGATCGAGGTCGTTGCCCCTCTGGAAAGCCACTCTCTGCGGAGCCGGTCCCCAGTAGGAACATTTCATGCACAACCCAGCAACCCCTGGAAAGATCTCCGGTGGCACGCGCTCGGGCAATGACCAGGTGTTCGCCAACGTCAAGCATTCCCGATCGCCACGAACGAGCTCGCCGACGATCACGAGCATGAGAGGTCTCGTTTCGCCGTTCGATACAAGCTCCAGCTCGACTCCGTGCAATCCGGAATCAGGCACATGCGAGAAAAGTTGAACAGAGCACCCGACCACCGTCGTTTCGTGTGCGACTGCGACGCCGTCGACCCGGACGACCACAGCGGCATTGGCGAAAGCGAGAGAGTCGAGCCAGACGGAGACCGCCGAGGCGTACGGCTTAGCCTGCGCCTCGACGCTCTCTTCGGGCGGCGAAGCCGCCATGCGCTCCAAGATAGGGATCGAGAACGTCACTCCACCCGACTTGTCCCAATCTACGTCGCCCATCCCGCTAGAGTTCACCGAAGCAGTAGGAGGGCCGAGCGTCAGATCCGACAGCTGAAGGAAGCTGCCACGCGGCGCGGCAGCACCCGCTATGCACTCGTGGTCTATGCCATCCGGGTCGGCGCTCGCGACCCGAGGCGCGACAAACGCGACAAGCAACGCGGCGACGGAGATCAGGGCGTGCGTCGGGTTCACCGCCGGAGAGTACAGCACCGCGATCTCTGACGCGTCACGCCACCGTATGGTCTGGGCCCATCACAGTATCGCGGGGGTCAGCCCTCAAGAGGGCCAATCGACTCGCCGGCAACGCGCGCTGTCCCGAGGTGCGTCAACGGCGGCGCTCGGTTTCGACACTGCGGTTCATTCGACGTCATGCGGGGTGTTACCCCACAAGAGGACGTGGCGAAAGATCTTGCGGCGTGAACTTCCCCTATGGAAACCCAACCTTCACTTCGCGCACTTCGCATCGCAAACTTCACGCTCGTGCTCGCGGCGGCTTTGACTGGTTGCGCCGCAGACACCGTGCACAAAGCTGAAGCCGCGGGTCCTGATCTTTCCGAGGGTTCGCTGAGCGACACAGTTCGCGCAGACCGAGTTTCCGGAGGAACGCAGATTATCTCCGCGATCAAGTTCGGTGCGACCGAGGACGGCGCATTCGCAACCGGCGGGACCGCCGCACGTCCGAGCGCTGTTGGGTACACCGTCGTTGGCAAGCGCGGCGCGCGCGTAAAGCTCGACCTCACGTCCACGGAAGGAGACGCGGTCCTTTCGCTCTACGGTCCGCTCGCAACGACATGGGCAACTGCACGTCGGGTCGCGTATCACGACGACCTCTCTTCGCGGAACACCAACTCGCGTATCGAGATCGCTCTTCCCTCGGACGGCACCTACCTGATCGTCGCGCAGGAGTACTACAACGATGCGGCGGACTTCACGCTTGCTCTCGCGTGCAACGGCCCCGAGTGCTGGCTGGGGTGCGGGGCGTCATGCCCCACGGGCTCGCGCTGCATCGACCATCACATCGTTTGCGTCCGCGCACCATGTGCAACCATGACGTGCGAGCCCAATGAGACACCCATCGCGGTGGGCGAGCTCGGAGCTTCTTGCGGCGGGCGCGGTCAACAGCAATGCAACGCTGGTATGTACTGTCAGTACCCCGACGCGGCGATCTGCGGACGCGCGGATGGTCCAGGTACCTGCCAGGTCGCGCCAACCGTATGCACGAAGGAGCTCTTCCCCGTGTGTAGCTGCTCGGGCGTGACCTAAGCGAATCGCTGCTTTGCGTACGCGAGCAGTGATTCGGTGCTTCACACAGGTCCGTGCGCGCCCGTAGTCACCGAAATGGCGCACTACTTCTTTGGAAACCAGATCTCGAGCAGCTCATTCGTCCTCAACTCCGACGGGACAGCGACCGTCACCGAGCGCGTGCAACCTTCTCTGCCTCCCGGCATCAGGAACCTCGCGCTCACGAGTGAGCAAATCACGCG
>CAZWQH010000027.1:0-12784 GCA_964635815.1 uncultured Sandaracinaceae bacterium | reverse complement strand
GGTCGAGATCATTGCCAGCACCAACGCGACCATCACTTCGACCCGCCCAGCGCAGCTGGGTAGCTCGAGCGGATCACTCGAAGTGAACGCTGAGAACGGCGAGCAGTACGTCGTATTCCAGGATCGTTGGACCGCGGGAACCCAGCGCATCACGCGCACAAAGACTCGCGCTGCTGCTGCAGCAATCGAGCTTCTCGCGATCGTGAACACGCTCGTTTCGCGCGACGCCAGCTTCTGATCGCATCCCGCGAGCACTCGTCCTCAGTGCAGCTTGAATCCAAGAACAAGCTGCACAGAACTACCTTGGTCCAGGCTGAGATGGAACGCGAGCCCTGCTTCGAACGCTGCGCGTGATCCTGAGCCAGACCCTCCCGCCAGAAGTGAGAGATTGAAATCGAGTGTAGGGCTGAGTCGGCTCGTGGACTGCGACTTCGAGTGCACCGGAAACAAGAGGTATCCGGAGCTGTGCGTCGACATTCTGTCGATGCCTGCTCCGACCTGGAGCTCGAACCAATGGACGGGTGAGTACGAGTAGAGCGCCGAGACGCCGAACTGCTCTGAGCTCGACGCAGTGCAGATCACGAGAAAGCACGCACCGATTGCCGACGCTCCGTACCAGCCTTTGAGGCTAACGCCGTGATTCTGCGAAAGTTGCACGCCGCCCTCGAAGTGCGCGGAGGTCATGACGCCCCCTCCGGAGCCTCCGATACCGACACCTGCACCGAGTCGCGGGCGAAGCACGCTCGGCGGATCGGAAGGGGAAACCGCGGTCAGCTGCTCGGCATCATCACCATGCTCGCCAAGATCCGCGCGCGCCTCCGACAAGACAAGTGTTTGAGTGACTAGAACCGTAGCTGTGAAGAACAAACCAGAACTGAAAGAACTCACGTTAACCTCGGTGGGAGGTTCGCAACCCGCATGCCACGAGTTTTCAGAAGGACTACGTAGCGGCAGTGCCGCTTTCAGACATCGAGTGCGTTCGCGTCACGCGCACAAGTGAACGACGCGCACGGACTCTGAGTTCGAACCGGATGCGAACCTGGGATGAGTTCGAACCGGATGCGAACCTGGGACAGGTGTAATTTTGAACCACACCGTTCAGCTTTGAAGTACCTCGACCCGCCGCAATCCGCTGCAATATTGGAGGCGAACACTGGCGGTGTGGTTCAAAATTACACCTGTCCCAGGATTTACGGAGTCTCGGAGTGGATTTCGATCAACTGCCAGCGGGTGTTCGAGCCGGTGCCGACTTTTCGAAACTGTAAGCGCACTACCCCGCCAGGCTGTGCGACGGAGCACTGACTTTCTGCTGCGTTGCAGCTCCAGTGCGAAGCTTCAGCGTGTAGCGGGAGCGGATCCATTTCGCGTTCAGTCGAGCTGAGATAAGGGATGTCTCGGAGCCAGCTCAGACGTTCGGAGACTGGGCCCCGGAGATTGGAGCGCCGTCCATCGAGTACGTTCACGACCCGAGGCGCATGCAAACGAGTCTGCTCGGGACCCGAAAGCAGCGCGAGGACGATGTCGCGAAGCGCCTCATCCTCACGGTCGGCTTCAGTCGGGGCGGTAGGCGGAGACCAAGGAGTTGCTGCGCAAACGCTCGTGCTGAGCAACTCGCCAAACGCCCGGAGATCCGCGAGAGCGCTCCGCGCGGCAGGCCCGTCATCGGCGCACGGTACTGCCGGGATCGCCTCGACGAGGCGCCTGCAGAGTGTCCTTCTGGATTCGTCGTCAACTTGGACCAGAGCCTGCAATGTCTCTGCCGCCTCGGTCCAAGCGCGCCCGACGCAACGCGTTCCGTCCGTGTCGGCGCTGTCCGCTGGCTGTGAGATCGCCAGCGCCTCGTGTGACTCTGCCGGAGCACGAGTCGCTTCCGGAGACAGATCGACACGCACGGAGAGCACCGCACCGTTCAATCGAGCGCGCGCACGAACAAAATCGAAGGTCCCAGACGGCTCGTCCGGGTCGCCCCGTCGGAAGTCTGACGTAACGTCGAGAATCACGGGCGAGTCGTCGGGCAGGCTCGTGACGCTGACTGCGTCGAGATCGATTATTCCCAACGCGACGCTCGCGGATGTGAATGGAAACGCCGCAGGTACACCGAGAAGATAATCATGTCCACCGACGTGGATTGCACGCAGAAGCTTGGTCGGTTCTCCTCCTGCGGGTGGAAGTCCGCTGAGCGCACGTGAGCGCACGGAAATCAGCGGGGCTTCACCAGTACGCACGGGAGGCGTCGTCAGAGACGGTGGTGGCGTCGTCAAAGCATGCCGCAGGGCATTGAGACCATGCGCGGTCAAATGGAAGGCAACGTTGATCGCAGCGGATCCGTTGCGCGGCAGCTGAAGAACTAGCGCCGCCTCCCCAACCTCCAACGCACGTTCTCGGACAAACCCGAGCGGTGCGAGGATCTCGCTCAGGGCAGCAGCCAGCATGGTGCGCCGCACGCCGTCCGTCTCGGGGATCGACGGTAGCGCACTCCTCGTGAGGAATGCACCGTGCGCCGCCCCGAAGGTGGTCAGGCGCGATAGCACCGCGTGCGCGACGAAAGGCTCGTCGCGGGCGACCGCACGTTCGAGGAGCGGCGAGACGGGGCTCACGTTCTGCGTGGCAGAGTTGGACGGATCGAGGATCGCTTCACCGGAGAGCTCCACGCGGAGGTGATGAGCACCCCGTTCCAGAACCACAAACAGATCCCGGCACTGAAACGCTCTCTCGTCCGCGGCGCGAACCGTTGTCGACGAGCGGGTTTGTTCGACACACGCCGATGCTTCGAGCGCCGTGGCAACGGCTAGGATCAACCGTTCCGGATTCGGGCTTGGAATCAGTACGCGACCTCGGAACGGGTGACGCGCTCTAGTCTCGAGCAACTCGCGGAGCAGAGCTGCAAGCTCGATGGGAGGCGCATCGAGAATGAAGAGCGCCTTTGTCTCAACGGAGACGTCATTCTCAATCGAAGCCAAGTGCTGCGCGGAAAGGCTCGGTGCGAGGAACCGAAAGAGAGCTTCGACGAACGTCCGGCTCGTCCCGATTGGCCCATCGGTCAGGAGCTCGCGAGTCGAATCGCTACGCACCAACCCGCGCGCCCCGCTCAACAGCTCTTGCCATCGATTTGACTGCACAGCGACCACGACGAAGGCATTCGGCCCGCGCGCTCCAAGCATCTCTTGAACCTCCGGCGCGAGCGCCTCGGTACGAGGAGTGCGGGTGTTCGTCGTCGGCACCACAGCACCACCGCATGCGGTGAACACCGCCCCGCCGCACGCTGCGGTGAACACGGCAACGAAGAGCGCTGGCACGCAGCGCGATCGGAAGCTCATCTGCAACCTTATCGCACGGCAGCTGAGCTGCGGCACGGTCGATCCCCATGGCCAGCGCAAGCAACTCTGACTGCGCCTGACACGTCGTTCTAGTTGAGTACGCAACGACTTGCGTCGTGAGTAAGCCGCTGCTCGATCCCTCGCGGCAGCAACCTGGCGCGGTTTGAAGCAAAGCGGTTAACGAGCGCGGTTTCACAGCGCGAGCGTGAAATGCGCACGCTGAACGGTTGGCTCTGCGTTTGCACTACCGCAGGCGTCTGGAGAAATCATGGGTTTCATCAAATTTCTAATCGAGCTCGTCACGAAACTGTTCGGTGGCGGCTCCGAGAGTCCTTCACTCGAAAGCGGCCTTCACGCCGCAGTGGATGCATCCGCACGTCGCGTCGATGTCAACGCGGGCAACGACAACGATGATGACGAGGACGATGAGGACTCGAGCGAGTCGTCAGGCCACGAGCCCGAAGGATTCGACCTTGCAGGCTTCAATCCTGCCCAAGATGAAGACGCGTTCTTCGAGGCAATTCTCTACATCGAGAGCGAGGGCATGATCGCTCCGAACTTCTACATCAAAGAAGAAGACCACGAGCGGGTGATGAAGAAGTACGGCGTCCGCAACTCCAGCCATTGGCGCACCGTTCGAGACTCTTGCTATCAAGTTCTGTACGGGAAGTACGGGTCGGACGGAGAGGTGCATCAACGCGAGATGAACTTCCGGCAAGGCCTCACCAACCGCGGGATGGCAGCGAACAAAGCTGCGAAAGCACGGACGGGGGATCTCGCGCCCGTCGAGGGGATCACGCTCGAGCAATGGGCCGCAACGAACGCGGCTATCTTCCAAGGCGCAAAGACCGAAGACCTGCTTCGCGGTGCCGCAATCGACCTGCAGCGCTGGCTACGCGTGAGCGCGGAGTGGAACGCGCGCATGGCTCGCGACACGACCTTCACGGTCGCCCAGATCTACGGTGATGCGTTTCAAGCAGCGTCGACGGGCAAGTATGCGGCGTATGCAAAAGAAGCGACCGCGGCGCGCGATGCAAACCGCGACGTCACCATGGCTCCTCCCATCACCCTCGAAGAGTACTGGCGCGCAATGCACGAACAGGGCTACGGCGCTCAGCTTGGCGAGGACCCGGTCGAAACGCTCAAGAAGCTGGGACTCACAGTTGCGGACTGGTGCGATCTCTCCGCGTTCATGGGCTACCACCTTCAACGCACGTGGGGACGCAACCAGGAGGCGTACACGAAGATGATGAAAGCCATGGAACTCGAGTACAAAGCTAAGCATCCGGGCATCAAGGCAGACCTCGACATCTCGTTCTGAGGAGCGCCCCATGAGTGGATTGATTCGATGGCAGGGGTTCCTGGACCAGATTGTCGCGCGCTACACGGGTCTCTGTGACGAGGGAGCGGCGAAAGCACGGCAGGCGTACACGGAGACCGGCGACATCACGCGGATCGGTGTTACGTGGATGCCGTATAACGAACGGCTCAGCGAGCTGGAGAACAAGATCATCGATACGTGGGACGAGAAGGTTTCGGACGCGCTCGATGCAGAAGGTATCCCTCACGAACGGGCGATGACCGCACGCGAGCAGGGCGCGCGACTGGCATTCGATCTGGAGAATCGTCGCCACCAGACAGACATGCGAATGATCGCCTGGGGCGCGCGAGAGGAGCTTGCGCGCGCGAGCTCCGCACCGGATCCGGAGAATGCGAAACGTAACGCGATGTTCTTCGGGTCACACGCGTTCGGTTGGGAAGCCGCGGAAGTTCAGTGGCTCGAAATGCGTGAAGTCGAACGGCGGTTGAACAACATGCGTCCGCCGAGACCGCTCGCGATCTACAAGGAATACGAGCTTGCGCAGATTCGGTACTGGTTCCCTTACTGCGAAACGCGTGCTCGCATCGATCCGACGCTCGCGGACGTAAAGCGAGAGGTCCGCGCGAAGATGGAGTTCTGGTACATGCATGCCGCCGAGCTCGAAGCGGTCTGGCGCGACGCAGGTAGACCACGCGCCGCCATCTAATGCTCCTTCAGTCATAACAGAGGGCGCCGTCATCGGGTCGACGCGCACTGCATTTGCGGAGCGGTTCGCCTGTCGCGCCTGGCCAATCGCAACAAAACGGAGCGTCGCCGCCGCAATGTGCTGCCGTGTGACAACGCTGCGCACCCACTCCGGCAAGACATGACGGGGCGCAGCGAGTCGGCTGGAACGCTGAACCGTGATCGAGGCAGCAAACCAAGCCCGTACGACAGTCCTCAGGGCCGTCGCACTCGTAGGGCACGTGCGTGAAGATCGGGCAGTCACGCACGCGGCAATCGCGAAGCCCGCGTTCGAGCTCCACGCAGCAAAGTTGATTGCGTGAGCACATCAGCTCCGATCCGCAGCGCACTCCGCTCGGAATCACTCGCGGGTCGTTATCACAACGCCCGATGACACACGCGCCGTCGCAACACTCTTCGTCCCGCACGCAGATCTCACTCTGAGCCAGACACGCTCCGACGCAGCGGTTCGTGTTGAAGTCGCACATACGGTTGCAACACTCGATGCCCTGTGAGCAGGCTTCGTTCTCGCGTTTGCAGACCGCAGGAATGCAGAAGCCATCGGATGCACATCTCCCGCTGCAGCAGTCGGATGGTTGTTGGCACCGATAGCCCGAAGCGTTGCAGCCGCTCGGATCACACTGCGCAAGCAGACACTCGCCGCTGCAGCACTCGCTCGCGCTCGAGCAGGACTGATCGACCTCCGCACACGTCGCTGCGCTGTCCACCGAAGGAGCAACGCTCGTGTCAGCGCGAAATGTATCTGCGACCGCATCTCTCGCGACGGGTGAGTCGGCGCGCGGCGTGATCGCGGAATCGTTGCTCGCAAACTGATCGGGGGTCGCAACTCGATCCGCTGTCGTCGCGTCGATGGACGACGATGCGTCGCTGTCGCCGCCCGGAGTGGTCGGACGCGCACTGCACGCACCCACGAGAAGCAAACCGACGAAAAGCCGAAGGAAGGCGGGAACCGCTGCGGAACAAAACGACAGCCGAACGACGTGCATGGAGTCCAGCTTACGCTGCCAAACAAAGCCCGTCATTTATCGCAAACAAGCAAACGAGTTTAATTCGTTTTTCGACGCACACCGCCCTCACCCATCGCCGAGCGAGAGCCGTCCGTCGCACGCCGACACCCGCTCGTCGCGCGCGAACGCAAGCTCCATTCGCGGGCGGTCAGTCTCAGGAGATGAACAAAGCACGGTCCGCCTTATGGATTGTCACCACGCTCTTCCTCGTTATCCAAACTAGTGCGAAAGCCGAAAGTCCTTCCTCGCTCGCACCACAACGTACGCCGCGCGTCGATGTGTTCGGTAGCGTCGGGTTCCTGACGAACGCGGATGCTCACGGGTCAGCGCTTGTCGCGGGTACTCGTCTGCGGTTCGGCCCGCACTTCGCGCTGAGCTTCGACATCGGATACGGAATCATCGGTTCATCCACTACGGTGCAGGACCGGTGGTGGTTGATTCCCTCCGCTGCAGTGGTGCTTCCTATCGGACCGCTGGAGCTCGACCTTGGTTTTGGTCTAGGCCTGGGCACGTCTTCCGGGTACTCGGACATGGGCGAGTTCGCTCGCGAGCCGTTCAACCCCGATTGGGCGTTTCAACTCGCACCGACCGCGCGCGCACACGCTATCGCCTCAGTTCCTTTGAACGCCGACACGACTGCGTTCCTGCGTCTGGACGTTGCGACGCTGTTGCTCGAAGGGAACACCATCGGCTTGCGTGATTTGAATCCGCAGCCGTCAGCCATGGACCCGATTTGGATCAACGTCGCAGTGGGATTCTCGTTCCGTGCTCTCTAGGTCATTCATGAAGACACAGATGCTCGGTTCTCTCTTCGTGTCCGCCCTCGCCGTTTGCGTGAGCGCATCCTCTGCCCACGCGCAAATTCCGACCTCTTCACAAGCGGCCGAACCACAACGCGTGAGCTTTCTGCTGGCCGCTGGATATCTCGGTAGCCCCGGTGCAAACGGCGCATTCGTCTCGACGGGTTTGCGAATCGGTCTCGGACGTCATGCAGCGTTTGGTTTCGATTTCGGATACGGGTTGATGGACGCGTCTCCCGTTATTCACGACCGCTGGTGGCTTATGCCATCGATGGCCGCAGTGTTTCCGATCGGTCCGGTCCGACTCGATGTCGGATTCGGATTCGGTCTCGGAACGGCATCTGGATTCGCGGACTGGGACACGTTCATCCGCGGACCTGCAACCCACGGGTGGGCGTTCCAAGTCGTGCCAGCGATACGAGGACACCTCATGGGTTCGACCACGTTGTCTCGTGACCTCGACGCGTTCGTACGACTGGAGCTCGCTTCGCTCCTGCTCGACGGCAACTCGTTCGGATTTCGAGACGGCAATCCGAATCCCACCGTGACGGACACGACCTGGCTGAGTCTTTCCGTTGGGTTCGCGTTTGGAGCCATGTGAAACGCGAACGGCACTACGCGCCATTGGAGGAACCCATGCGAGGTATCGCCGCTGACTTCTTGCGTCGCGCGCGACCCCGCGCCAAGTTCGCCGCATGAACAACCGATTGATCCTTACCTTCATCCTCCTGGCCAGCTGTAGCAACAGCACACCATCCGGCACCACAGACTCGGGAACGGTCGACGCGCACACTTCGCAGACCGATACGGCTGTCGCCGCCATCGACGCCCCCGCATCGACCGACGTAAGCCCACCAGCTGTGGACGCACGTGCCAGCGCCGATGTGAGTATCAACCCCAACGGCTTCGACGATCGCGGATGTCTCACGTACGCGGCTGCGTCCCCGATCTGCGGCTCGTCTACCAGCGCTTTTTGTGCGGCGTTCGCGCGATGCAACATCCCCGCAGGCATGCCGACCACCGCGAGCAACTGCTCGATCAACTGCACGATGGCGACGACGGTCTACTGCCAATCGCCCGCCAAAGTTCAGGCTTGCTCCGCCGCCGTTGCCAACGCGGACTGTGCAGCGATGCAGACCGAGTGCATGGGCTGGATCAACTTCTGATCCGTTCGCGGCCAAAGGTCATCGTCCGGGACGAGCCCATCCTCCCGGGCGAAGGTGACTCGCCAACGTGCCGAGCGAACGCGTCAACGGAGCAGCAGTCGTGCGGAAGCGCGCGGAACGGCCGTCGCAAGTAAGTACCCAGGCATTGTCGCGCTCGCGCAGGTATCGACAGGTGCCCGCGAACGGAGCAGGAAGAGTCGGCGCCGTGACTTCGAGGACGTCGCTCCCTTCAGAAACTAGCCAAGTCGTTCCCGTCGGCACGGTCACCTGCGCGAGATTGGATCCGGAAAGTTGCGTGACCTCCACGCTCCGGATCCCGCCAACATCCTGACCGAGGTCCAGAGCTTCCGCCGTTCCGGCATGGAGATAGACCGGGCCGACATCTGGGAGCCCGATTACAAAGCCTTCGCCCACCGGCACCCAATGATTGGTGATCAGCGACGGCGGACCTTGAACCCGTCGAACGCGTGCGCCGTCGAAATAGAAGGCAGCGTCCTCGGTCACGAAGTACGCGTTGCCCTGTGGTGTCGCAACGACGGCCGATACACGCGCGCGCGGCGGAAGGACGATTGCGTGAAATCCAGTCGCATCGACGTAGCCCGCGCGTTGCGGAGAGTTGTTTCGACCCTGCTCTACGATGAACAAGCTCTGCGGCGAACCGTCGACCGCTGCTGCGAGCAACCCGCTGCCGACATGTCTCGCTACGCGAGCACCATCGTTTCCGAACAGCTCCACCGCGTAGCCGGTGGGAAGCAGCGTGAGCATGTGCCACATACCCGATCGAGTTCTCCCGCAACCTTCCGTCGTGGCACCGCACGGTGCGGTTGAATCGACTCCTTGGCTCGGACGCTCCGGCACTGGAAACGCGGTCGCATGAACGTCTGCGCCGGTGCGCGCCGAGATTGTTACTGCTGGGCCACGCACTTCTCGCTCATATGTGTTCAGGACGAGCCGCGACTCGCCAATCGCAACTGGGAACGATCTCTTAGGCATGGTCGTCTCGAATGCGTGAATGCCGAACGCAGCAGGGAACGACTCCGGCGCACTTGCGAGCGGCGCCCAAGCGTCGCCTCGAAGCACGTAGTAACCGACGGTGACACGCCCTTCATGCCGGCTAACCACAGTGGCCGATGACGCGGCGAGAATCAGCGGGTCGAGTCCGACGAAGTCTCTTCCAAGCGGAAGAGTTTCGCCCTCACTGCTCGGCGAAGCATCGGGGTCTTCGCTCGCCTCCCCGTCCTCGTCCTCACCGTCCTGCCCGGTTCCTGCCGGCCATCGAACCCCACGAACCGTGCTCCCTTCGATGACCGCAAGCTGCGCGCGGCCACTCACCAGCAATCGCTCCGTCCCGGGAACCGGGCGAACTTCGCACACCCCTTCACCAACCTGAGGATCGACGATGACGCGCGGTTCGTAGCTCGGACCCGTGGGCGGCAGCTCGAGCAGCTGACATTGCTCGTCGAGAACGAAAGCGCGCGCGCCACTCATCGCCGCGGTTCCCGTCCCGTAGCCATCACCGTAGAGCAGCTCGAACGCGAGCGCGGCCCACTCGTTCGCTTCCTGACGAAGGACCGGTCCATCACCCGCGATTACGTACAGCTGCTGGCCCGCACTGAGCACGACCGCGCACTCATGCGTGGGTGACTTCATCCCACGTAGTTGAACGCCTTCGCTCGTGAGCTCGACGATGCTGCCGTCGCTCGCGCAGAAGAACGCGGAGTGTCCGTTGCTCGTCAACGTTACACCTTGATCGCGAACCGGAACGTCGTAGTGAACCCACGCACCTTCGATCCAGACGAACGCGTGCCGCTTGTCGATTGCCGCGAGGTGCCCATCAAGCACGAGAAGCGCGTCGGGCCGCCACTCACGAAGATCCTCGCAAACGTCCGGCGCAATGCAGACCCGCGCGTGACGGATCTCGTCGAGAGCCAAGACCGCGTCCGACTCGTGGGTCTGGACGACAGCGGGCGGTGGATCACGGGGCTCGGACGGCGAGCGGGATGCCGGAGGCGCGCCGCCACACGCCAAGAGACCGAAGCTCATCCCGAGCACCGCGAAACGCCGAATGAGAACGCGAGAGTTCATGGGCGCGAACGCTATCGCGATCGGACCATGCGCTACCACCTTCCCAACGGACAGAACGTGCAGAAGGGAAGATTTCGTTCCTCGCAGCGTAAGTCGGACATGGTCCGCTCGTGTTTCGTCCACCCACTGTTTCTTAACCTGTCCCAAGCTTTCCTCGTTTTCGCCTCACTCCTAGGGGCTTGCGCACGAAGCAGCGGAGGCAGCGTCACCAGCGAGAACCCGGACAGCAGTGTGCAGATGATGGACTCGACGGTTTCTCCGCGCGCGGATACCGGCGTTACGAGTCGCGACGCCTCACCGGGCACAGACACCGCGAACGTGCAGTGCACCGCGCCCTCGACACTCTGTAGCGGCGCGTGTGTCGACACATCTTCCTCGCGTATGAATTGCGGGAGCTGTGGACGCGCGTGTTCCGCAACCGAGACTTGCGAAACGGGAACGTGCCGCGCTCCCACTGGCACGTGCGCAACGGGCTGTTCGATGGGGAGCTATTGCAACGCCGCTACCGGAGCGTGTGTCGTGGGCTGCCTCTCAGATACGAGCTGCGCCTCGACCGAGTACTGCGACACCGAAGCACGGCAATGCCGGGTCGGGTGTCGCGCGACCAACTGTGGTGCCAACGAAGTGTGCAACCCCACGAGCCACGCATGCGAATGTCAGGCGACATTTCATCGATGCGGAACGCGTTGCGTCGCCGAAAACACGGAAAGCTGCGGGGCGGGTTGTGAGCGCTGCGCGACCGATGCGAACGGGACTGCAAGCTGCGGTGGAGGGCGCTGTTCTCTGACTTGCCGCACCGGAACGCGTCTATGCGCGGGCGCATGTGCGACGTGCCCATCAGGCTCCAGCAGCACCACGTGCGACGGTGCGCGCTGCGTGGCATCGGGCTGCGCCACCGGGTCGCACGTGTGCAGCGGCGCGTGCACGCCGGAGAATATCTCGAGTTGCGGAACGTCCTGCGCAGTCTGTGCGAACGCAACCACGGGAGCCTGCGAAACCGGCAAGTGCTTTGCGCCCATCGCTAACGGCTGGACGCGAGCGACCACGTGTGGAGAAATCTGCAGGCGCCGTGGCAAAACGTGCGGCACTCAGTGCACGTTTACGCTGGACAGGACCACGCTCGCGGCGGCCGGGACGTTTAGGGCGGGTGGATCGTGGGGATTCTTAGCAACCTGCGAGGAGGACGACGTCGCGCGGCTCGATGGATGGACCGACCTAAGCTGTTGCTGCGGTGATGAGACGGGGACGCCCACGGCTCCGAGTTGCACCAGACACTCGGACTGTCCCGCGATGCAGATCTGTGATCCGCAGGAGGGACAGTGCGTTCCGACCGTCGGAGGCGACTCTTGCTACGGGCCTTACGTCCGGCGGTCGACCTGCTCCAACTTCGACGACATGTGTATTCACACCGCAGCCGGCTCGCCCATGTACGTGTTCGGGACGGATTGTCCGGCTGGAACGACGCAGCGCGGATCGTGGTACTGCAGCGGGGAAACCAAAGTCTGTATCGCAAACGACGCGTAGCTACTCAGCGGCCGTCGCCGCTCGAGGAGCATCCAAGTGGAGGCCACGCTCCAGCGTCGCTCCCTCGAGCGGAATCCCAAGCTCTATCCGAACATCACCGATCTTTCGATCGAGCAGAGCTTCGTACTCGGTCCTGCGGTTGAAGAGCGTTCTCTGCTTTTGAGCGCGCCTCCCCGCCTGAACGGTGCGCACGGGCGCCGACACAAAGCCCTGCAGCAACGCGGAGGAAATGATCGTTCCGACGTAGAGACCCGTTCCACGTAAGCCGCCTCGAACTTCCCACGCCGATATCTCTGCTTCACCTGCCAGGTCAGTTCCGTAACCCGTCAGGACGTGGTGAAGGTCGTGCATGCGCAGCGCGTTGCCTCGCGACGGTGGGCTCGGAATCTTCATGTGCAATCCAAACGGAAGCGGAAGGCTGGCCCAGCGTTCAGTGTAGGTCGATTGGCTGAAACCGTTCTCCCCAAGATATCTGGCGAGTCCTTCGCGAAGTGTGGCATCCGGCGGGTACGTGTCTTCGGTTCGGAGCACGCACGCACTTTACCATCGAGTCTTTCGAGCTGGAACACAGGTATAGTCGCCCGCGGTGGGAACCAAGCGTGGTCCATACTTTGCGGTGCTCTTGTTCATCGCAACAGCATGTGGACGACTCGGGTACCCCGTCGTGAGACGAGACGCGAGCCTCGCGACTGACGCGACCGCGATCGACGGCTCGCCGCTGATGGATCGATTCGTGGAGAGTGGTGGACCCGACGCCGCAGTGACCGACGCGGACCGAATCCCAGACGCCGCGATCGACGTCATCGACGCGTTCGTCGAC
>CAZWQH010000026.1:11570-21871 GCA_964635815.1 uncultured Sandaracinaceae bacterium | reverse complement strand
GACCGCTAGCGGGTCGGGAACCGGAGAGACGTAGTCCAGACCGCTAGCGGGTCGGAGCAGGAGAAACTAATGAGCACGAGTGTTCTTATCCGAGACGCGATCCAACGCGCTCAACGAGGTTTTCGTGAAGACATGCGTCTTCATTTAGTGGCGCTCACGAGCTTGAGCGTCGCGTTCCTATGCCTGCTGGGCGCGTTGCTCGCACAGGTCAACTTGGCTCGCGTGGCGACGCACTGGGGATCCGCATCCCGCGTGACGGTCTACATCCGAGATGGCGCCAGCGGTTCTGACGTGGAGAGCGTACGAACGACGCTGGAAGCGCAGCCAGTTGTCCGTGGTGTCGAGATTGTTTCCTCATCGCTTGCCAGAGAGAGATTCGCGCGAGACATAGAGCTTCGTTCTTCGATCGACGATCTTCCCACTGAGGCCTTCCCAACTTCGCTCGAAGTCACTCTCGCAGCAGGCACCTCGCGCAACGCTGTGGATACGCTTGCTGCGCGCCTTCAACGCCTTCCCGCGGTGGAGGACGTCGAAAGCTATCGAACGTTCTTCGAACGACTCGAGCGCTTCTTGCTCGCGGCGCGCTCCATCGTCGGGATCGTAGCGCTGCTCGTCGTCCTCGCGGTGCTAGCGGTCGTGGGCAACACGATTCGTCTCGCGGTCGCCGGACGACGCGCGGAAGTCGAAGTCCTCAAACTCTGCGGCGCAACAGATGGGTTCGTCCGACGACCCTTCGTCGTGGAAGGTGCTGTGCAAGGCCTCACTGCCGCGGCGATTGCGATCATCCTTTCAGGGGCGCTCTTTCTCGTATTCAGGTCGAGTCTGGACGCCGCGCTGCGTGCGTTCTCTGGGATCGGTGCGTCGTTTCTCCATCCTACGATGGTCCTTGCGGTCCTTGTGGGTGGTGCGGTCGTGGGTGCCGCGGGCAGCGCAGGCGCCCTTCGTCGCTACCTGTCGATCTGATTGATCGATCGGGTGCGTGCGGCGCAGGCGTGGAAGTGCACGAGCGAAGTGTAGGGAGCTGCGGATGAAGTACGGCGTGTTGAGCAGGAAATCAGCTTGGTTCGTTGCGGGTTCAGCCGCGCTTTGTGCATCGCTTCCGGCTCACCAGACGGCGAGCGCGCAGGACCGGCCTGGGTACGGGTCGGCCTACGATCAGCAAGCGTATGCGCAGCAGCAGTACGCGCAGCAGGGTTACGGCCAGCTTCCACCAGGCGCGCGAGGCGGACAGCTTCCTCCCGCGTACGCGGCCGCTGCGGCATCAGCAGCGCGACAGGGTATGGCGGCAATCGCTCCTGGCGGTGCCGGCTCTCTCGAGCAAGTGCAAGCAATCGAAACGCAGATCGCTACCGCGCTCGTGCGTTCCGAATCAGCGACTCAGCAGGAGGAGTCCGCGAACGCACAGATCGAATCGTTGCGCGAAGAGAAGACGCACGCGAATGAGCGTTTGACCACGCGCGTCCGGGCGCTGTATCGACTCAGTCGGATGCCAGGTGTTCCGCTCGCAGCCGGGTTCGATTCTTTCCTTCGACACGTCGCGCGCGTTTTCCGTCTGAAGAAGCTCGTAGAGCGAGATATCGACGCGTCTTCGACTATCGCTCGACGCTTGGACGAAGTTCGCTCCCTCGCCGTTCGCTCTCACGAAGCGAACGTGCTTGCGCGTGCAGAAGTGAGCATGCTCGAGGAGCGAAAGGACGCGACTCTCGCTCAGGCCGAAGCGGACCTCAGTTATGACGCGGCGTTCGGAATGCCAATGCCGGGTATGGCGGGGATGACGACCATGCCGCCTCTCGGTGAGTACGGAATGGATCCGCTCGGTGCGATGCCGAATCGCCGTGCACTCATGGCGTTTGGCCCGACCGAACCCACAGCGGGCTCGTCTGGAAGTGTCTCGAGCGAAGGGGGCACGATTCGCGTGCTCGATGACGACGGTGCGACGGTCGGCTATGGCCCGGTCTTCGAATCGCTTCGCGGCGACCTGCCGCTGCCTGCCAGCGGCGATGTGCAGCTCGTCGATCGCGAAAGCAACGGTGGCCCAGGTCTGCAGGTGCGCACGCGTATGGGCGGAGCCGTCCGCGCTATTGCGGCGGGTCGCGTCGTGTTTGCTGGCGAACAGTCCGCGTACGGTCGCGTCGTGATCGTGGATCACGGACAACGCTACTACACGGTCTACGCAGGTCTCGGCACCGTCGAAGTTCGACCGGGCGACGAACTGTCTCGTTCCGCGCGCGTCGGTTCGACAGGCGCGGATGGCGTGCTTCTCGAGATCAGAAAAGGTACACGCTCAGTTCCTCCGCGACCGTGGTTGGGTTTGTAGAGCCGCTCGCTACTGCGGGAAGAGGGCGACCGAGACTTTGAACTCGACCTGCGGAGCTCCAGGCGCTGCCTCGACGACCAAGTAGTGCGTGCCTGGGTCGAGAATGGTGTTGAACGAGGAGCTGCAGAGCGGCGTGCCAGATCGATTGCACGCGGTGGTGCTGTAGATGAGGAACGGACTCGAACCTGTCTCCGGCTGCGCGACGACGGATGCCTGGACGCGAGTGCGGCCCGTAAGATTGAGCGAGTAGATGGCGTCGGGGCGGGTCACAATCGAGCAACCTTGCGCGTCGTCGCTAAAGCCTTCGATGGACCCTACGAACTCGCCGTTCATCGTGATGGGCGTCGCGAGGGCACAAGTGTCGTTTGTCGGAGATGGAACCACGGCCGTGGTGCGGAGAGTCGCTCGAATCTCATTCGTAATCGCCGTGGTATGCACGACGTACGTTCCAGCTGGAGCGTTGCGAAAGCGAGTCGTAGACGGCGATTGTGCGTTGCTACACCGTAGCTCCGTGCCCGCACACGAATCGCGGAGCACGGTTATGAAATGCGTATCGCCGGGACCGGTCCGGATTGCGAGCTCCACGTCGCGGGGCTCCGCGAGTGTGAAGGTGAAGAATACGTCTTTGTAGGGGGCACCCAGGGGTGTGCACCGGTGCCCGCGATCGAGGTCGAAACCTACGAGGCTGATCATGCGCTCCTCGCCCTCGACGAGCGTGATCGGGTTCGTGCAGTTGTCCCCGGTCGGAATCGGGGTCGCGGGCGTAGCGGTCACCTCGACACTCCAGTCGCGAGACTGGATCGATGACGGCTCGACCAGGATGAAGTACTCGCCTGCCGGAAGGCTGCGCCGGCGTATCGTTGCGGGCGTCCCAGGGCTCCCCAGAACGCAGGAGTCCGTCCCCGTTGGCGCGCTGCAATCCCCAACAAGCGATACGTACGCGGGGCTCCCACCGAGGTCCGCCGCACGCGCGCGAATTGTAACGTCCTTGGGCTCGGCGAGAACCAATCGCAGGGCCGCGTCGGGGAATCGGCGCGCGCCGCTGCTCGAACAGGAAGGGTGATAGTCGTCTTCGAGGTCGTCGAATGTTCCGGATACGGTGCCGCCACCCGAGATGTCGAAGGTGCCAGAGTTGCAGCGATCGGTCGTCGGCGGTGGAGTTGGCGGGGCAATGTCGACGTTGATCTCGAAAATACGAATCGCCGTTGGATTTCGAACGATGATCGCGTAATCGCCGGGCTCGAGACTTCGCATGAAGGCGACGGCGTTCATTGCGTCGCGGCATCGGATATCGCCGCCGCTCGAACACTGCGCAAGTCTCCGTACCGCGACTGTCCCATTCGGAATTCCCGGAAGCGAGACCCGGAGATCCGATCGTTCTGCGAGATGAATCTTGAACACCGCGTCCGGTTGGCGGATTGGCGAGCACGACACGTCGTAGTCCGCAGTGAGCCCTAACGTCGAGGCTGTGTAGGTGCCCGGCCCTAGAAGTTGTTGGGCGGACTCACACGTGTCGTTGGTAGCGGAGCAGTCGCTGTCGTACAGGTCGCGGTTGCCATCACAGTCGTCGTCGACGTTGTTGGTGCAGACCTCGATCTGCGACGGATTCGCGAAGTAGCCTGTGACCGGATCGTCGTCGCAGTCTTCCCCTCCGCATTGGATGTCGATGAACCCGTCGTTGTCGAAATCACGAACTCCGAAGATGCATCCCCGAACTGGATCGCAGGAATCCGTCGTACAAATGTTCTCGTCGTTGCACGCCGTGCGAACCCCGGCTCGGCAGCCATCCGCAGTTCGCAGCGGGTTCGCGGGGTCACATTGCTCCACCCCGTCGCAGACGGTCGCGTTCTGACATCGAGAATGCACGGGCACGGTGACGCAACTGTCCACCTCTTCGACGCAGGCGGTATCCGCGCAGCTGACCGTTGCCGGACACGCCGAAGCTCCTGCGACGCACGTGCCTGACGTGCAGGTTTCGATGCCGTTGCAGAAGCAGCCGTCGTCACAATCGATGGGTGCCGTGCAGCTTCGCCCGACCGTCCCTTCAGGACGACAACGATCCCGAGTTGCGTCGGGCACCCGCGGGACATCGAAGAGGCGCGCGTCAAGAACGGACGTGAACGACGCGTCGCGCGGGTAGACGATTGCGCGGTACCTCGTGCAGGACGAGGCCGTATTGACCACCGCGAGCATCATCAAGGTGCTCGCCGCTGCAGTGGTTCGTCCGGTACGCATCACGGCGAGCGATAGCTTATATCAAGGAGGTATGATCCCGACATCCCTTCAGGACCGTCGACCGTCAGCATGTAGTCGCCCGCGGGCAGGGTGGAATCCAGGAACGTCGCAATTGAACCCTGAACCTGCTGATCCGCGCAGAAGAACTCGGCGCCAGCCGCGCACTCGACGCCTCGAATCGAAAGCGTGACCGGGAAGCCCGTCCCTACCGCGGTCGCTTGTATGTGCGGAAGCGCGGCGGTTAGGCGCACGAGGAACGTGGCGTCCGGGCCACGAGAGCCCGCTCCGCAGAACATGTTGGACGTCGCGTCGTTCGCGAACCCTACGGTCGTGCCGGAGAACGCCCCGCCGGTCGCGGGAACTTCCACAGCTTGAGCCCCGCACGTGTCGTTGCCCGTGACCGCCGTCGGCGTACGCGAACGCGTGGTCGTAACTTGAAGCGTGTATTCAGGGCTCCCGCTCGTGTCGATGACCAGGTAATAGGTTCCGGCCGCCAGCTGCGGATACCGTCGGGGCATCGAGTCGTTCGCAAACTCGCAACGGAACAGAGGGGGCATCGGCGTGCACACGCTTGTGATGATGTGGGAGACCAAGAAACCGTTGGCGTTGATCGACACGGACACATCGCTCGTTTCGGTGAGCGTGAAGGCGTAAACGACATCCTTTGCCTCCGTGTAGCAGGTCCGCACATCGTCTTCGCGGCCCGCAAAACGTCCGGTAACCGTCGCGTTCAGCGCGAGTGTTTCAGGGCGTTCGCACGTGTCGCCGATGGGCGGTTCACTGGGCGGTCCGAACGCGACGATCAGTGTTCCATCGAACGCTCGCGTCGCACCGGGTTCGACCGCGACGTAGTAGGTGCCAGCGCCCAGCGAGCGCACACGAGAAGTCGCAGTGATGCCCCCGCTCGTGCACTTGAGCGAACGAGCGGTCGTCTCGCAGCCAGACCGGACCTCGAAACGAACGGTTTCGAGCGAGTCAGTCGTCGCAGTGAGAACGACGTCTTTCGTCTCCGTCAGCGTGAAACGGTAGAGGAGGTCCGGGCTTCCAGTGAAACCGCACGCAAGCCGAACGTCATCGGTGACGCCCACGAACGAGAATGGAAAACGGCCCCCGGCCGAAACGTCGGTCGCGTTGCTGCATGTTTCATTCGTCGGCGCAGGAGACGCTGGCGAAAACGTTACGAGCAGATCAACCGACATCGCTAGCGGGCTCGTCGTTGCAACGAATACGAAGTACTCGCCTGGCGGCAACGCGCGCTGCCGGATGCGCGAAGTTCCGCCGACGTCACACTGCAAAGGCGCACCGTCACACCCGCGACGAATCGCAGAAATCGCGATGTCGCCTGACACGGACGAAACGATGTCGACGTCCTTGGCCTCGGACAGAGTGAACTTCGCAACCACGTCTTTGTTGGGCGTCGACCAACACGGGAGCGTGTACTGCTGACTCGTCCCCGCGAGAGCGATATTGAACGTGCCACCTGCGGACACATCGATGGCCGTCTCGCATCGGTCACCCGGCGCAGCTCCACATGTCGCTTCGTCGATTCGCTCATCGCAGTTGTTGTCGACCAGGTCGCCACAGATTTCCGTTCGCTGCATTCCTCGACGTTCGTCGAGGTCAGCGCAGTCGGTCCCGCTCATGCAGTTCCAGTCGATCTCGCCGTCATTGTCGAGGTCACGCGCTCGGTGCTCGCACGTGTCTGACGTCTCGTTGCATGCATCGAGCGTGCATACGTTCTCGTCGCTGCACGTCGTCGGGGGGCCCGGTATGCACCCGCGGCCCGGCATGCAGACCTCGAGCCCGTCGCAGAAGACGCGGTTGTCGCACATCTCGGGAAGGGGAGCGCGGTCGCAGAAACCCGCAATGCAGCGATCACGCGTGCATGCGATCGAGTCGTCGCACGTCGTGTCCGTCGTACAGGGCGTGCGGACTTCTGGCGCGGTGCGATCCGGACGAGCGTCTCCGGATGCAATCGCGTCGCGACTTGCGTCGACAGGTCCGGATGTCGTCTCGTTGCACGCCCCGGTCAGGATTGCACCCGACAGGACTGCTCCGAAAAACAGGACGTTTAGCTGAAGGTGCTCGCCGAACCGCACATGGGTTCCGCGCAAAAGAAGTCGTGATGGAAGCAAGCCGAGCCTCTGCGCGCAGTATGGCAGCTTCTCTTTGGCGGGCTACCGCACGTCGAAAACTGCTGAACGCATGACTGATCCCGCGGAATGGAGCTCGACGCTCCAGCGGCCTGCCTCGTCGGTTAGGCGGTTCGAAGTCCACCAGTAGGACATTCCTGCAATGCGCGACAGCGTTACTGGAAACTCCGAATGCGTGAGTCCGCGCGGATTCTTGGTCCGGAAGAGGAACGTATCGCCGGCTCTGCCCCCACCGAATACGGCTCCCAGGTACAACGTGGCGCGCGCATTGAACGCGCTGACGTTCGGCAGCGATGTCAGATAGTCAGCTGTGGTCGCAAAGGGCGTTTCCTTCACGATGATCTCCATCGCTTGAAGCCCACTCTCGTAGAGCGGCTCGTCCATGAAAAGATCCTCGGCAAAAGGGTCGACCGCTGCGCCGCTAGGCGAGAGCACGGTCAGGTGCAGATGCGGTCCGGTCGAACAACCCGAGCTCCCAACGCTGGCGATGATGGTCGATGGCGTGACGTTGTCGCCAACGTTCACACGAACACTCGCTTCGCGAATGTGTAAATACTCCGTCGAGAACCCGTTTGCGTGGAGGATCCGGACGTAGTTGAGCACGTCGTTGCATCCGGCGACGAAGCCAGACGTTCGACGATCCGGAAACGAGTGCTGGAACCTGACGACCACGCCTGGAGCAACGGGGTAGACGTTCACGCCCCTGTCTTGCTGACGGAACGTCGGAAGCGCGATGTCCACACCGGTGTGTCCGTCGTATGTCCTCGCATCGGCTCCGGACCGCCCTGAATAGTCAGCGACAAGTGTCGGGGCGGGGTCGTCGTCGACGAAATTCGTGATCGCCCATTCTACGTTCTGCTCCCCGCCAAGGGGCCAGCCCATCCATGCCCCCGGATTCGTGCTCGCATCCCCCGTGACAGTGACGTCTGCGGGCGTCGGCATGACATCACTGCGCAGTCCGCCGTCGTCGACCGGTACTGGATTGCCGTCCGAGCCGGAAGGCGAATCGCTCGCCGGTACATTGCCGCGGTCGCTGATGGCTGTGGAGCCGTCAAGGGGTCCAAGACCACTGTCGCCGTTCGTACCGCCGTCTCGTCCGGTGCCTGGGAGAAAGGGAGGCCGATCTGGCGATCCGCATTGCTGCAGGACGATCGCCGCACCGAGCGCAAAGAACGGAAAACGCATGCCTTCGGGAGCACATCACGACCTCGCCTGGAACACAACGACGTTGCGCCCGCCTGCGGATCTGGTGGAACAGACAAGGGTGCGCGGACAGTGGTAGCGTCGCTCGAAGTAAGACGTCGTAAGAGCGAGGACAACTCAACATATGGATCGCCCGCCGTCGCTACCGCGACCGCTACGAGAGCTACCCGAGAGCATCCAGAAGTTCTGCGATCCCGACACCGCGCTTCCGATGCGCACCATGGCCTCGCGCGGGCTCGTGCCGGTCAAGGGTGCGGATCTCCTCTTCATGCTCGCGCAGATTGCGGCGGAGTCGTCGCACGACCTCGCGAGCAATGCCCGGACCGCGCTGGCCAAGCTCCCGGATGCGATTCTCACCGGAGCCGTCGAGGCAGTAACGCACCCCGGGTTGCTCGACGCGCTTGGCGAGATGCTGCCGGTCGAATCACCGGCGATCGAGTACATCGTCGCACACCCCTTCATCGCGGCTGCCTCCGTGGAGATGATCGCAAAGCGCGCGACGGAGCGAGTGTCCGAGCGTATCGCGGTGAACGAGCAGCGGTTGCTCCGTCACCCGATGATCATCGAAGCGCTCTACAAGAATCCGAGCACGCGCATGTCGACGGCGGATCGCATGATCGATCTTGCGGCGCGCAACAACGTCGAGCTTCCGGGAATCCCGGCGTTCAAGGATCACGCCGCCGCGCTAGAAGGGCAGCTGATTCCCGAGCCGACTGAGGAGCCTCTTCCGACCGACCAGGCCTTTGTCGAGGCCGTTGTGCTGGACGACGATGATCCTCTCGCGGTCGAGCCTGACAAGGTCGATGGCACGGAGAAGCTCAAGAAGAAGAACCTTCCGCTCGCGATGCAGGTCAAAGACATGACCATCGCGGAAAAAATTCGACTGACGATGGTCGGAGGCGCGGCAGCGCGCTCTCTGCTGGTGCGCGACCGGAGTAAAGTCGTCGCCACGGCTGCGATCTCGTCTCCCAAAATGACGGACGCCGAGGCTGCGGTCATTGCTCAGAGCAAAGAAGTCAGCGAAGACATTCTCCGATACATCGGCAATCGCCGGCAGTGGCATAGCAATTACCAAGTGAAAAAGTCGCTAGTCTTCAACCCCAAGACTCCGCTCGGTATCGCGCTAACGTTCCTCGGTCACATGAACATCACGGACCTGAAAGACCTGACGCGTAGTCGCGGAATCCCGGCGCCTTTGAAGAGTGCTGCAGGCCAGCGCATTCAGAAGAAAGAGAAATCCGGCGGATGACTACCGGCACTGCGCGAGTCACGGTTCCCGTGCTCATCGACATGAAGGCGCGTGGCGAAGCCATCTCCGTCGTTACGGCGTACGACGCTTCGTTCGCGCGCATGTTCGAGGAAGCGGGTATCGACGTGCTTCTCGTCGGCGACTCGCTGGGGATGGTGATTCAAGGCCACGAAACGACGCTTCCCGTCACGCTCGACGAAATCATCTACCACTGTCGCGCCGTGACTCGCGTAACGGAGCGAGCCCACATCGTCGGCGACATGCCGTTCATGAGCTACCACACCAGTGTCGAGCAAGCGGTTCACTCCGCGGGTCGCCTGGTGAAAGAAGGCGGCGTTCACGCGGTAAAGCTTGAAGGCGGACGCCAATATATCGACGCGGTGCGAGCGATCATCGCTGCAGGAATTCCCGTGATGGGCCATGTCGGACTGTTGCCGCAGTACGTGCATGCGATGGGTGGCTTCCGCGTTCAGGGCAAGACGGTCCAAGCGCAAGAGATGATCCTCGAAGAGGCGTTGTTGCTCGCTGCTGCGGGCGCCTACGCGATCGTCATCGAAGGCGTACCACCGTCGGTCGCGGCGACGATCACCAATACAGTTCCCGTCCCCACGATCGGAATCGGCGCTGGCGTCGAATGCGACGGCCAGGTCTTGGTGGCCTACGACTTGCTGGGACTCACGGCGAACCTGCGACCTAAGTTCGTAAAGCGCTACGACGAATGGTACGCGCGCGGAGTTGACGCCACGCGGACATACATTCGCGAGGTCCGCGCAAAGACGTTTCCAGGGCCCGAGCACACGTTCGCGGAAGCGAAGGCGCTGCCTCCGAGCAAAGGGAAGCGTGCTGGGACGCGCGCGAAACCGACTACACAACCAAAGCGTCGGACGGGGTACGGGCCGAGCGATTCGAAATGACTCGCGTCGTTCACGGTGCAACCGAGTTTCGCTCCCTATGCGACGCTGCTCGAAGCGCAGGGAAGCGGATCGGCTTCGTTCCAACCATGGGTGCGCTGCACGAAGGCCACTTAGCGCTCGTCGACCGCGCGCGACAAGACGCTGACCTCGTTGCTGTCTCCATCTTCGTGAACCCCAAGCAGTTCGGACCGAGCGAGGACTTCGGCAAATACCCGCGTACGCTACCTGCG
>CAZWQH010000026.1:10445-11560 GCA_964635815.1 uncultured Sandaracinaceae bacterium | reverse complement strand
AGGCCTGCGCTTCACGTGGCGTTGACGTGATCTTCGCGCCGTCTGCGCAAGACATGTATCCGCCGGGGTTTGCGACGTACGTTGATTTGACCGGAGTCACCGAGGTGCTCGAGGGACCCCTGCGTCCGGGACACTTTCGCGGGGTCGCGACCGTGGTCGCGCGATTGTTCGGGCTCGCGGGGCCGTGCACCGCAGTTTTCGGGCGCAAGGACTACCAGCAGTGGCGCGTGATTACGGCAATGGTGAACGACCTTGCGTTGCCGATCCGGATCGTCGGGCATCCAACGATACGAGAGCCCGATGGATTGGCGATGTCGTCTCGAAATCGTTACCTCGATTCCGATGCGCGTGCTCGCGCGGCGCATGTTCCTCGCGCATTGCGGGCCGCGCTTGCATCGTTTGCGGCCGGCGAACGTGACGCGGCCAAGCTCGAGAACGTCGTCACGGACGTGCTTCGGACAGCGGCGGACTCGATCGACTACGTCGCGGTTGCAGATCCATCGAATCTCGCGCCGGTGACGCGCGTGAACGACAGCGCGGTCGTGGCGGTCGCGCTGAGGATCGGAGCAACTAGGCTCATCGACAACGTAGTGCTGGGCGAAGAAACGTTTTAGACGGAAGTGCTTCTACGAGGTGAGTAGGCCCATACCGCCGAGCATTTTCCCGACGGAGCGGAAGCCTTCACGGCGTCCGGTCCAGAGCAGATGTCCTCCGGCGACGACCTGCGGCTCGATCTCGAAGTGTCGCGACAAACGTTCTGCGTGTTTGGTGGGCGTCACGCGATCTCCTCGCGCAGCAATTACGAGACGCCCATCGGCAGGGACTCGACATGAGTGCGTGAGGGGGCTGACGGCAGCGAACACTCTCTCGAGGAGCTCGTGCTGAATGCGTTGCTCGTGGGGCGTCCCTACGAGACGTCCGCCATCGAGTGCAAAGTCTGCGAGCGAGGCGAGTGGAATGATCGGTACGACGAAGCGGAGATTTGGGTCGACCGTTGCGCAGAGTGCCGAGGTGTATCCACCTAGGCTCATGCCCATCAGCCCCACATCACTCGACCCACGTTCTCGAAACCAGTCCGACAACGAACGCATGTCCATCACCGACTGACGGAAGCC
>CAZWQH010000026.1:0-10435 GCA_964635815.1 uncultured Sandaracinaceae bacterium | reverse complement strand
GGGGATCTGTCGCGGGAAACTTCGGCTTCACCGAGATACGGCGCGCGCCGTGGAACGGCAGGACAGCGAGCGCGACATCCAATCCCCGCTCCCACAGCCATCGAACTGGCCAAATCTGCTCCTCGATCGCGAAGTCGCCAGTCAGGTATCCGTGAATCAAAATGATAGCGGGCCTCGGGGTCTCGTGAAGGAAGACACGGGCCACTGCGGTGTGATTCGACGGATGCATGAACTTGCGCTCGAACAGCGCGTCGCGCGGCACGAACGCGCTTTTCCAGCTCAGGTCTTCGACGCGTGCCGCCTTGCGAGAGTCCGAGGTCCAAGCGCGGGTTCCAGATAGCTTCGCGTCGATCTGAGGGCGCGACGGAAGCAAGAAATGCGATTCCCGATCGCTGATGAACTCGGGCTTTGCGTACTCGCCTACGATTCGTTCGAGCGAGGCGCTCCGCTCTTCGTGCGTCATGCTTTCGACGCGCGATTTCGAGCGTGCCCGCTGACTTCGGCTCAGCGCAATCCTCGTGAAGGCCGTGTCTACGCGTGATGCGATGCGTGTGCCCAAGCGCTCAAACATGGCGTTCATGCTAGCACGCGGACTCCGGCACGCCCCATCGACCGTCGGGCATTCTGGAGCTACATCCTCGCATGCTTCGATCTTCGAACTTCGCGTGTTTCCTGATGACGATCGCCGTGCTCAGTGGGTGCAGCTCGTCGGCGTCGACGCCGCTGGATGCGGCAACGGGAATAGACTCGAGCACGAGCCTCGACGCGGGTGTTTCGATCGACAGCCGCGCCTCCGTAGACGGCGGCGTGGGTACCGACACCTCGCTACCCGGAAGCGATGCGGGGCCGTGCGAGCTCGGGACCCTGCCGCGTTTGCGTCTCGAACCCATCGTGACGACCGATGCCGGTTCCCCACGCCGATTCTCCTCGCCGATTTTCGTGACACAGCCTCCGAACGAACCCGACGCGCTTTACGTGGTCGAGCGAGGCGGAGTCATTCGCGTCGTTCGCAACGGCGCAGTCTCTGTGTTCCTGGATATCGGGGTCTCGGCGCTTGGCACACCCAATCAGATCACCGGCTCGGATGAGCGTGGTCTGCTTGGTCTCGCATTTCATCCTGGGTGGCCGACGGATCGCAGGTTCTACGTGGCGTACACGCCAGCGAATCGCGCCGCGAATGTCGTCGCCGAGTATCACGGAATGGACGGCGACAACGATCGAGCCAATCCGACCGAGGTGCGGCGCCTGATCGATCAGACGGATCCTTTTCAGAATCACAACGGCGGCATGCTCGCGTTTGGTCCGGACGGCTTCCTCTATGTTGCGATGGGTGACGGGGGCTCCGGGGGCGACCCGAATCAGGCTGCGCTCAATAAGATGAGCCTGCTCGGGAAGATCCTCCGACTCGACGTCGGCAACTCACCGAGCTTTGCTGCGGCGGGCAATCCATTCTCCGCACCGGAGCTTCCGCAGATTTGGATCTACGGCGTCCGCAACCCGTGGCGCTTCTCCTTCGACCGCGCAAATGGGGATCTTTACATCGCAGACGTAGGGCAAAACGAGGTCGAGGAGATCGACATCATCCGCGCGGGAACTTCTGCGGGCGTGAACCTTGGATGGTCTGCGTATGAAGGTACGAGCGTGTTCCGCGCGGCTCGTGTCGCTCAAGCTGCGAATCACACCCCGCCGGACTTCGAGATCCCGCGCGACAGCACCGCGTTCCCCAATAGCTTCTCGATCACCGGAGGCTACGTTTATCGCGGCACCGAGATCCCTGCACTTCAAGGCGTGTATCTGTTCTCCGATATCGGAGCTGAGTGGATTGGCGGGCTGCGGACGTGCGGAAACAGGATCTCCTCGGCCGCTCAGATTCCGGGCTGGGAGAACACGGACGCGCTCGTGTCGTTTGGCGAGGACAACGCGGGCAACCTCTACGTCGTTTATCTGGGCGGAGTTGTCGGCCGTTTGCGTCCCATCTGATGCGGTACCTAGTTGCGTTGGTAGCGTGTTTGGCGGTCGCTTGTGATGGATCGATCGGAGACGGACCGCTCGATGCTTCGGGCGGGTTCGACACGGCGGTCGAGTCCGGCGCCAGCGGGCTCGACGGCAGCTCGCAAGAGACTTCGATTCCCGGCGCAGATGCAGCACGCGACGTTCGTGCGATGAGCGACACGTCCGCCGATGTGCGCGGATCGACCGACACGAGCACACCTGGGATCGACGTCGCCGTGACGACGGACGTGACGGTTGCGATGGACGTTGCAGCGGACACGCGCACCCCCGACGGGAGCTCAAGTCTCGATGCCGTGACGTTGCCACCGGACGTGACGCAGGCAGCGGACGTCGTAGTCGCGACGGATACTGCGACCACGCCACGAGATGCGAGCGCCGAAGCCGCCTCGCCAGATGCCGCAACGTGCGTGCTCGGAGCTCTCCCCACACTTGGCACGGAGGCGATTGTTCCGCGAACGGCCGGACCTCCGTTCCGGTTCGCATCACCACTCTTTGTCAGCCAGCCTCCGAGCGAGACAGCGCTCCTGTACGTCGTCGAGCGCGGCGGTCGTATCCAGGTCGTCGATGCGGGCGTCGTCTCACTCTTTCTCGACATTCGCGAGTCCGCGCTCGGTACCGACGTCGATCTCACAGCGGGCGACGAGCGAGGTCTCCTCGGTCTCGCGTTCCATCCTGATTGGCCGACCGACAGACGGTTCTACGTTGCGTATCGCCCAGTGGACGAGGATCGCAACGTGGTCGCTGAGTACCTTGCGACCGACAGTAAGAATGCGAGCTCCACAGAAATTCGGCGCCTCGTCAACGTCGTTGACCCCTACGACAATCACAACGGCGGCATGATCGCGTTCGGGCCGGATGGTTTCTTGTACGTGGCGCTTGGCGATGGCGGCTCCGGCGGTGATCCCGACGAGAACGGTCTCGATACGACGAGCTTACTGGGCAAGATCTTAAGGCTGGATGTCGACAATGCCCCGACGTTTGCGGCTGCCGGCAATCCCTTCAGCACGCCCAGCGCTCCGCAAATCTGGCTGTATGGGCTTCGCAATCCGTGGCGATTCTCGTTCGATCGATCCACGGGTGACATGCTCATCGGTGACGTCGGGCAGGGTCGCCGCGAAGAGATCGATCTCTATCGCGGCTTTGGAGCGGGCGGCGCGAACTTCGGTTGGCGCGCATACGAAGGCACGTACGTATACGATAGCGATAGCTTGCCGCTTGCGGGGAACCACACTCCGCCGATCATCGAAGTCCCTCGCGACCGATCCACTCCGTTCTCGGGAGCATGCTCGATTACGGGTGGATACGTCTATCGAGGCACCGAGATGCCTGCTCTGTCGGGGGTGTATCTCTTCTCGGACTATTGCGTCGATTGGATTGGCGTCGCGCGAATTTGTCCAGACGCGGTTTCGGCGCCCGCGCTGCTTGCAGGCTGGTCGCACTCCGAACCGCTTGTTTCGTTCGGTGAAGACAATGCGGGAAATCTGTACATCGTGTATCTGAGCGGTCAGGTCTTGCGACTTCGCCCGACCTGAACCGATGCCCGAGCTTCCCGATATCGCCGCGTACGTTCGCGCGCTCGAAACGCGGATCATGGGCGAGCCGATTGCGAACATTCGAGTCGCGAATCCGTTCCTACTGCGTACTGCCGTGCCGCCGCTGACCGAGATTGTCGGTCGGCGCGTCGTTCGGTTGAGCACCTTGGGAAAGCGCATCGCGTTCCACACCGATGACGCTCGCGTTTTGGTTCTTCACTTGATGATCGCGGGGCGCCTCAAGTGGCTCGCGCCGGGAGCGCCGATTCCGAAGCGCTTGGGACTCTTTGCATTGGATTTTTCTTCGGGATCCCTCGTGCTTACGGAGGCCGGAACCAAGCGACGGGCATCGCTGCACTACTTTTCTTCCGCCGCGGACGCCGAGTCTCTCGATCGGGGGGGAATCGATCCGCTCACAGCTTCGCGTGCCGATTTCGCAGAAGCGCTCCGATGTGAAAATCACACACTCAAGCGCTCGTTGACGGACCCGCGCCTGTTCTCCGGAATCGGGAACGCGTACTCGGATGAGATATTTTTCGAGGCGCGAATCTCACCGCTCAAACAGACGTCCAAGCTAAGCAACCAAGAAGTCAGCACGTTGCACGACGCAACGGTCAAAGTCCTTCGTCACTGGGTGGATGAGCTATCGCGAGGCGTCGATCAGCTGTTCCCGGAGAAGGTCACCGCGTTTCGGGACGGGATGACCGTACACGGTCGTTTCGGAAAACCATGCGTGCGTTGCGGCACGCCGATCCAGCGTATCGTTCGGGGCGAGCACGAGACCTGCTACTGCCCGGAGTGTCAAACGCAAGGAAGCCTTCTGCGCGATCGAGCACTCTCGAGGTTGCTTGGGAAGGATTGGCCCAAGACGGTCGCCGAGATGGAAGAGATGAAGGCCGTAAGGCGTAAGGCAGGTGCTAGCTGAATGGAGCTCCGCTCGCAGTCAGCTCTTTCGATTGCGGCGAGCGAGGAGCTTCTTTGCAGCCTGGTCGTCGATCATGTTGAGGTAGCCGAGCTTCCCGGATAGCTTGCGCGATTGCTCCTCGGACAGCTTTCCAGCGTTCTCGTGGTGCACTGCTGCGCGTAGCCGACGCTTCTCCACGCGCGGAAGCGTTGGCTTGTCGTTCACGACCACGCCGGTGACGATCTGTCGCCGGCGCCTTCGGAGCACGCGCGTCTTGTCGCGGTTGATCTTGAAACCTTCACGCTCGATCACCTGTCGTGCGATCGAAGCGAGTCCATAGGCCCGTTTCGGATCGTCTCCCGAGAACGTCATGTCGTCCGCGTATCGGGTGTATGCGAATCCAAACCACCGTGCGAGCGCCGCCAAACGGCGATCCATGCGATGCAGGATGGCATTCGCGATGGCCGGGCTGGTGGGCGCCCCCTGCACGCAGATGCGCGGGCCCGAGGCAACGAACACCGGTCCTGTCGCTCGGCCTTCGACAGTGCGTTCGCGTTCCGTCACGAGCTCCGAAAGCCAGTCTGCTACATCGAAGCTGTAGCCAAGCGATATAAGCAGGCCCCTCACGCGCTTGGCAGTGATGCTGTGGAAGAAGTTCGCAAGATCCATCTGAAGAATGATCTTGCGACCGACGTGCGCTTGCGCGTTGGTGCGTACCGAGTGGCCCTTGATGAAGGCATGCGCGTGCTCGCTCACGGGCAGCTTGGAAGCGAGCTCACGGTTGATCGCTCGCTGAAGCTCGCGCAGCCGTTTCTTCGGCGCGTAGATCGTACGCATGCCCGAGGTCCGCTTCGGAATCTCGTAGCGGACGTAGTGGGACACCGTGCTTACCCGTGAGCGAATGACGAGCTGGGACATCTGCGCTTCGGTATGTCCGAGCGCTTGCGCAACGGCTGCGCGATTGCCCCAGACGGGTAGGCCATTTCGCGCGAGCTGCGCTTCGTCCGCGAGAAGTCGCGCGAGCTCGTGCCTCGGTTCCGCGCCTGACGGCTCCGCATCGCCCTCGATGAGTCGGCGCCGGTGATGGGGTTTGAGGGGCGCGAGCTCGATGGCGGGAATGAGCGGCGAGGACCCTCGGTCACGCCAAACGTCGGGAGGCGAATTTGGGCGCGGATCGGTCGGCGCGTTCGCTTGCTCAATCAGCTCGCGAGCGATGCGTAATGCTCCACGAATCCGATCGAAGATGCCCATGCAGTTGATTGCTCCGACACGACGTTGCCGACTTGCGAGGCTGAAGCACGACAGAGTCGTGTGAGATGTGGATCAACGGCCCACCGCAGCGAAACACCGCGGTCTAGTGTGGCTCGAGGCTCGTCGTGTCGGAGCCACCGGAACCTGGCGCCAAGTGAGCGAGCGGTCAACTAACCGGATTGGCTAGCTCGCTACCCGCGCCGCGTTCCAGGCGGCCAACCACGCGCGTTCCTCGTTGGTCAGGAAAGTTTCGTCGATGAGACGTTCGTCGAGAGGGGAGAAGGTCAGCGGCTTCACTCGGAGAAAGCCCGCGTTCTCAGGGTCGACCTCGACCGTGCATAGGTTCTCGATCCGCACGCCGAGCTTGCCGGTGAGGTACACGCCTGGCTCGATCGAAAAAACGTGCCCCGGCAATAGACGCATCATCGAGGTAGACGCGATACGCGGCGGACTTTCGTGAACGTTGATTCCGACTCCATGCCCGGTCCCGTGCGAATACTCGTATCCCGCGGCCCAGATGGGTGCGCGGATCAGGCCGTCCAACTGCGCGCCGAACGCGGTCGCTGGAATGCGAGCGCCCATTCCCGCGATCGAAGCTTTGAGCACATGCGTGTACACGTGGCGTGCTTCGCTTGGAGCCGTTGCGCCTTTCTCGCCGATCCAGAATGTCCGGGTCAGGTCGGTCGCGTAGCCCTCGTCGTAGTAGCCACCGGCATCGAGGAGCACGACCTCACCAGGGAGAATGACGCGGTCTTCGTGTGAGGGATGATGAACGACCGCCCCGTTGGCTCCCGCTCCCGCGATCACGCGGAACGACAGGCCGACGGCTCCGCTTGCGATGAAAAGCTCCTCGACCTTTCGGGCTAGGTCGGCCTCGGTCACGCGCTGCCCGCCCAGGACCTGAGCGCAGCACCATTCGCGCGCCCGCGCGTGCACGCCGTCCGCACGCTGAAACGCGTCGCGCATGGCGATGAGCTCGCCTTCCGTTTTCTGGGCTTTGCGCGCTGCCACCGGAGACTGGCTCTTGACGACGGTCAGCCCGGCTCGTTCGAGCGCCTTCGTCATGGCAACGGTCCCGCCCTCCGCGTCGATCCCCACGCGAGCTTGGCTCGCGCCGCGTGCGATGGACTTCGTCCATTCGGAATTCTCATCGATGATGTCGATGCCCGAAACGTTCGAAGGGAGGCTCCTCGACGGGTCAGTAACCAGAAGCACCGTGTCACGTGTGATGATCGCCGTCGCACGGAATGTCGACTGATACGGAAGCTCCGTACCGCGCAGATTGGTCAACCACGCGACCTCGTCGAGCTTCTGAACCACGAGCGCGTCCAGAGACTGGGCGGACATCCAGTCTCGGATTGCTGCGACCTTCTCCTTGGTGGAGCCTCCCCCGCGATACGGGTCGATGCTCCGAATCGCCGCGATTGGCTCAGATGTGGGTCCGCGAGCGACTTCGACGAGTGACGGATCGTTCGCCACCCAGTCGATCGATGTCCCCGCGCGTTTCAACATGAGCTCGTGCAACTGGAGCGAGACGCGGTCGGGTTCAAACCCCACGCGTAGAGGTGATGTGCTCGGGGCTGCAAGCACTCCTCGCAATCCGGGTGCTTGCGCGAGCTCGCGCAGTGTGTCCGCCCACGCCCCTTCGATTCCGGTCGCGAAGGTCTGCTTCATGATCGTCCAGACCTTCGTGTCAGCTTCGGTCTCGGCCTGCAGATGGTATCGACCATCGACGAACAGCATCGCCCGCTCGCGCGTCACGATCGCATCGCCCGTGCTCCCCGTGAAACCGGTCAGCCACTGCCTGTTGTTGAGGGCGTCGGGAACGTACTCGTTCAAGTATCGATCCGTACTGCGCACCACGATCGCATCGAGGCGTTGGGCCTGCATGAGCTCACGTACACGGGCGATGCGTTGTTCCGCGGAGTGCGACATTGCTCCCACTATAGACCGATACCCGGCGGCGATCCGGTGAGGAACCACATGGCTACGGCCTCCGAATCCTTCTTCCCAAGGTCGGACGAATCGGATATCCAGGCGGCACCTATGAATCTTTCCGTCTGCACATCGGCATTGTCGATGCTTCGCAAGGTTGCCTTGGGCTCGTCGATTCTTCTCGCGGGTTTGGTAACTCCAGTCGCGCGAGCCGACAACGCTCCGATGAACCGTCAGTTGGCGGTCACCCTCGGTCTCGGGCCCGCGATCAACATCGATTCGTCGGCCACCCAGTTCAAGCTGGTCGAAGAGCTCATGTACCACATCGATGAGAAGCGCTCTGACGGGCTAGCCTTTGGCGTGGGGTTGAGCGAGTCGTTCGGCTCTGGCTTTACCGTTCTCACGATTCAGGGCCGAATCGCCTATGACGCGCTCCTCTATCACGGCGACGTCGCGGTACTGGTCACGCCGACGCTGGGGCTGGGAGCTGCGATCGCGCTCAACAGCGGTGCCTCGCGCGGCTTCTTCAACCTCAGCTTTGCGACCGACATCAAGATCGTGTTCTCGCCGTTCTTGTATGCAGGTCTTCGTTTCGTCGGCATCGACGCGTACATCGGCGATTTCTCGGCGGTGCGCTACGACTTGCTCTTCCTCTTTGGCGCAACCATCTAGCTCCTCGCGAGCGTGATGGCTTCGGCCATTCGCGTTCCGGGATCGCCAAACTTTTCGACGTAGTCCACGCAGCTGCGCTGAAGGACTTCGCGCGCTTCTTCGCGGTCGTAGATCTCGGCGATTCGAACGCGATGCTCCGAATCGTCCGGCCGATGCTTGTAGCTGAGGAAGTAGTGTCGGAGGCGTTCGATGAGACCGGTCGGACAGTCGGAGAGGTTCTCAGCGTGTCCGTAAACCACGTCGTTCTCGAGAACGGCGATGATCTTGTCATCCGCCTGGTTGCCATCGATCATGCGAAGGCCCCCGACCATCCGAACGTTCACAAGGAAGTTCCCGTGAGTGAATGGTTTCTCCGTGAGCACGCAGACATCGAGTGGGTCTCCGTCGCCTTCGATCTGCGTTGCTCCGGTTCGTGTGGCGCAGCGCTCGCCGACGCGCGGGCCGCAGTACGTCTGGGGGATGAAGCCGTAAAGCGTAGGGCACATGCTCGAGAGCCGTTGCGGGCGATCTACAGCCAGATGCCCGCTTGCTTTGTCGAGCTCGTACTTCACGGCATCGGTCGGGACGATCTCGATGTAAGCGCGGGCGACGTCCGGACGGCCGGTGTGTGGGCGTACTCCGTGCCACGGGTGCGACTGAAACATGGTCGCGAGGAGATGCTCAAGGCGTGCGGTATTCTCCGGGGTCGTCATTTCGGGTTTCCCTTTGCAAGTGATCGAGCGAGCTCCTGCGTCTCGATCATGTTGTCTTCGATGCTGCAGTAGGTCCATCCACCGTAGCGGCCGACCGCGTGGACTCCATGCTCGCGCATGTGTGCCGAGATGCGCGCATGCTCGTGCAGCGACCGTTTTGTGATGTGCACGTACGCAGGGTCGAGCACAACGTTGTGAGACGACACGAGCTTTTGAGTGGTAACGATTCCGTCGCGCTTCAGATCTTCGAGCACACGCTCGCGAGCCGCGTCGATGTCGAACGTGGCGTCTCGCTTGGCGCCGATTTCCACGTACAGGCTCATGCGCGGGGTGTTCATGATGTTGTCGTACCAGCCCAGGCGATAGTAGATGCGCTCGCGGTCCGGGATGTACATCCAGTGAACGTTCTCTGGTCCCTTTGCGTCGAACCCGAGATTGAAGACGAGCACCTTGTTCCAGGTGAACGCGTCGGCAGGGTGGGAGTACCCACTCATTGCGGCCATGTGATTGAACGGTGCGCTCGAGACGAGATGATTGAACTGGATCTTGCGCTTGGATGTGGTCGCGACGCGACTCTCGATGTCGATCGAGACCAGCGCCTCACCGTACGTCACGACCGATTTAGGCAGGTCCTTGAGCAGCGCGTAGATGTACTCGATGGCACCGCCCACAGGATACGTGAACGTGTCGTTGTAGCTGCTGTTGTCCGCGTGACGCATGTTGCGGATGATGTCGTCTACGTTGGCGTGCGGGAAAAAGCGTCCCATCGCCTCGACGTCGAGTGAGTCGAGTGAGCACGCGTAGAGCTTCTCGTTGTACGGGATGAGGAAGAACTCCGAGATGCTCTTGCCGAGTCGTTGGTAGAGCATTTGCTGAAAGGAGTGCGCTGGCTCTTTGCCGAATTGCTGCTCACGAAAATGTAGATCGTAGAGACAGGCGATGAAGTCTTCTCGATCCAGTTGGTGGATGTTCTTTTGAAATGGGAAATCTATATCGAGCCCTCGGAAGCGGATGAGGGTGCGTTTGGCGACGGTGCGAATGTCCTGACCCACCATGCGTTCGCGAAGCCACTTCTCGATCTCGGGTCGGCGGAAGTGAAAGAAGTGTCCGCTGTAGTCCCAGACGAAGCCGTCCTGCTTGATCGTCTTGCAGTAACCCCCGGGCTCGGAGTCGCTCTCCAGAACGAGAACTTCCGCGCTCGGTCGTTCAGCACGAATCCAGTTCGCGAACGACAAGCCACTCACGCCAGCGCCAACCACCAAGTATTCGACGGAATCCATTCGAGCTAGGGCGCGCAGTATGCATTCATTCGCTTGGGGCCGCGAGCTGCGGGAGCAGGACGATCGGCAGCACGGCCGCGGCACACGCAATAGCCGCAACCGTGAAGTGAGCGGTATAGCCGAATCCGTCAGCGTGAATTCCGGAGGCCGCGGCCG
>CAZWQH010000025.1:0-22419 GCA_964635815.1 uncultured Sandaracinaceae bacterium | reverse complement strand
CAGCCTAACCTCGATGGTTCCGCGCAGAGGATCGACGGCCGGCGCAATGTACGAGACACGCGCGGCCAGCTTGTCCTCGGGGAATGCTTCTGCGACCACCAATGCGGTCTGGTCGAGAGCGACCAACGCGAGCGCGGACTCATCGGGGTCGATCCGCACACGCAGCGGCCCATCGACCGCGAGCTCGAACAAACGCTCAGCCGTGTTTACTACGTCCCCCACTTCGATCGTGCGAGCGACGAGCACACCTGCCGCGGGCGCGACGATCGTCAAGTTCACCAGGCGCAACTGCGCAACAGCCACGTCTGCCTCTGCTTGTGCGAGGGCGGCACCGGCTTCAACTCCATCGAGTCCGCGCGCGCCCTTTAGGGTGATGCGCGCCGTGTCACGCACGCTTTCGAGGCGCGCCACCGTGCTCTCCGCGTCTGTGAGCACTTCTTCAGCAACTCCACCTACGCGAGCAACCTGTTGAAGGCGTCCGAGCGCGAGGCGAGCGGAGCCCAAGTCCGTTTCAGCCCGCTGAAGAACTTCGCCGGCATTCGCTGCACCCTGGCCGCGCACACGCGCATAACGTGCTCGTGCCTGCGCCGCTGCTGCTTTAGCACGGGCTACGAGTGCGGAAGCCTCCCCGTCATCGAGCGTCGCAAGTGTGGCCCCAGCCTCGACGCGATCTCCTTCACGAAACGCTACTCGCGTGACTCTCCCGAAGCCTACAGCAGCTATCTCGATCCGCGCCGCCGGGAGTACACGCCCGCTCGCTACGATGGTTTGAACGAGCTCACGACGAGTCGCGGAGATGACGCTCACGGCTTTGACGCGGGACACGACAAACGCAACGACCCCGCCGCTGAAGACGAGCGCTGCCAGGAGAAGTTTCCCCCAGTGCTTCCGTAAGAACGCTGTCACCAAGTTCGCCCGAGAACCATCCACGTAATGTACGTGAGCGCAGATTGAACGGCGCGCTACTCGAACGTCTCAACGATGCTGTCGTGTGCGAGTCCTACAGCCTGGTCAGAAGGCGTGCTCGATCACAGGAGCGGTCACGCGAAGCGAGTGGCACATCGCGATGACCAACGTCAGCGCTGTGCTGTTGTAGATGCTCGCCAGCGTAAGATTTCCGGCGAGGCGTCTGCAGATGCCGACCTCGATGGCCGGTGTTTGTACGCCGCGAGCTTGGAAGTCCTTGCCCATCGCACGTGTCAGGACGTCGACAGTCGAGGGCGTTCCTGTAACCGGGAGACGGCACTCCACCAGGCGCCTGTCCGATGTATCGAAGCGCATGTACAGCTCGTCGGCGCCGCTGAACGCAGAGTAGTCGTACTGAATCGCGGAGCCGACATTGAGACTGATTCGCGGCGGGCCCGTGAATGTTGGCGTCGTCACCTCGGTCGTGGTGATGGTCGAGGCAGGGGAGACGCGGAGCCCGAGCGAGCCCATCTCCGCGGACGACCACGCGGCACCGGGGAAGGTATGATTCAGTACGGCACCGCGAGTGGGAGGCTCCGCCAAGGCGAGGGTGCGCGTCGGTGTCAGCCATGAAAACTGAGCCACGTCTTCGTCCACACGGTGTTCGAAATCCTCGTTGTCGCGAATCCAACAGATCGCATTTGGATTCCCGAGATGTTGAAAATAGGTGAGGCCTGCGCCAGCCACTGGGCCTGCTTGCGCCTGAAGCACCGTCGTTGGGGTTCCATATGCAATGGTTGGCGATCCCGGCGTTTCGAGGGTGGCCTCCCAGAGCGTCTTGATTCGCACGTACCCCGTTGGAGTAGGCGTTGGGATCGTACCGAGCTGCGCCAGCGCGACGAGCTCGAGTGTGTAGTCCGCCGCAAAGTACTGGCCGACCTCGATATACGCGTACGCAGGAGGTGGACCCGCAAGGTAGTCAAAATTGATCTCGATTCCGCACGAAGAATCCAGGTTCGCGATGCAGCCGTTGATTCCGATGCCCAGTGCGCCGCCTCTCGCATCGGGGTGAATCGCAACCTGCACTCCTCCGCCCGCGCCGCTTCGCTTCGTAAGGATCAATCCGCACCGCCCGCGGACGTAGGGAACTTTGAAGTGGCGCGTGTAAAGCGTGCGCCCGCCGCCTGGCACAGACGGAACGGAGACCATCACTTCTTGCCCCAGAGGATTGAGCTCGATAGCGTTCTCTGCCGTCTCGTTGGTAGGCGCGCTCGCATCTCTCGCTGCGTCACCAGCTACGACTGAGCCGTCGCGACCTGTCGCGGCGCCATCGCTCCCATTGGGCGCGCCGTCCAGAGAGGCAGCCCCATCCGTTCCGGTCGAGGTGTCCGCGCCGACGCTAGCGTCGTTGCCGGGATTGTTCGTGGAACCTGCGCATGCGGTCGAAAGAGCGAAGAGAACGATGATGAAAGCAGCACGATTGGCGATCCAATTCATGGGCGCCACGCTACCAGAACTTCCGCATGCTCGGATACGTGGGGTGAAGCGTGGACTCAAAGTACTCCTTGGCTCCACAGCATGGCGTCGCGATGTTGCGATCCCGCGAAGCGCTGCAATGCTTCGCACGGTGAACCAGCTCATTCTCCTGTTCAGCGCTCTGCTGGTTGTTCCGCTCATCTGGCTCGGTGTGGTCGCGCTCATCTCTTGGGCGGGTGGCTGGCGGTCACTTGCAGATCGCTATCCAGGCAGCGAAGAGCCAACCGGGCGCGCGTTCGTGTGGCGCAACTCGGTCGGACTGTCCCTGTTCGGCACGTACAACAATTGCGTTCACATCGTTCCGGACGAACGCGGTCTTCATTTGCGAATGACGCTGTTCTTTCGCTTCAACCATCCTTCTATCTTCATCCCCTGGAGCGCGATCAGGAGTTGCACCCAAGGACGTTTCTTCTTCCAGCGTTCAGCGGTTCTTTCCTTAGGCGATAGCGATTCCCAGCTGCGCATCATCGGAACCGCGGTGCCCACGGTCATGGAGATGTACGCGTTCGCATCGAAACGATGATGTACCCTCGCTCGTGATCGGGGCCTGTTCTCGAACCATGATGGACACGATCGAGTCGCTCGCAGAGCAACTGTTCTCGGAAACAAATCGCGCCCTCCCAGGAATGCGCGAGTACATCTACGAACAGCTTGCGAACGACACCTCGGATGCGTCGGCGGATCTTCTCGTGCGCGCGCTTCGCGAGGAAGAAGACGAACTGTTCTTCGCGGTCCAGTACTCCGTGGGGGTGCGGGTTGGACTCACGCCGCGTATTGCACGTTTGCTTGTCGATCAGTGGAACGCCGATCGGAGCAGCAAGTTCACCCTTCGGCTGCTCAGAGTCCTTGAGCAACGTAGCGTCCACGATCTGGGTGACGCGGTGTTGTCTCTACCGCCCGACCTTCGCGCGCGGCTGGCGCTGCGAGGGTAGCCGCCTACTTCTTCTTGGCCTTGGCCGCTTTCCTTGCCCGCGCCTTCAATCGTACTGTGGTTTCCTTTGCACGCAGCTTTGCGATGCGTGTGATCAGTGCAACAGGCACGCCGTCTTGTAGCGGAAACCGAATCGTCCCCTTCTTCAGGTCGTACGCCGCGAGCTCGCGTTTCAGCGTTTGCGCAACGAGCTCACCGATTGGGTACAGCGAAAAGTGTTCTTTCCACCCCGCAAAGTAGATCACTGCGGCGCCGTCCATCTTGTACGCAGGGATCTGATAGCTGATGACCTCGTCGGTTCGAGGAAGCGCTTTGCGGATTGTCGCACGCACTTTTCGAAGGACCGCCTGCCGCTCACGCGGCTGTGCGGCGATGTACTCGACTACGGATTGGTAGTTCGTGTTGGCCATCGTCAAATCAGCTCCGATTGATCCTTGCTACGACATCGTCTTCGCGGATTCAATCAGCGATCGCTGAGCGCAGAGAGAGCCGCGACGTCGGGCCGCGTCAGCGCGAGGCGGGCTCCCTTGAAAAGCGAATCGAGTTGCTCGACGGTACGAGCGCTTTGCCAGCGGGGCAGCAACTGCAGTGTGTGCTCGCAACCAGGCAAGGGAAACTGCTGCTGCGGAGCTCCCGTGTGCGAGCGCGATCTCGTCGAGGAGCGACAAGCGCTCTAGGTTCCTGCGGTCTTCAGTGCGGAATTGCTGAGCGAGTCGGAATCCGCGGGAGGGCGACGCGAGGCGCTCTACGCGAGAGCGTTCGAGGGGGGCGCGCTGTTCGTCGCGTGGCCCGAGCTTCTCGATCAGAAACGGCTGCGTCGAGACGCGCGCGGTCCTCCGCGAGGATTCTTTCCCACGACTCCACGTTCTGCGAACGTGTGCGCAGATGCGCGAAGTCCTTTGTGAGCCCCTCGGGGCCGGCGCCACTGATCTGTGCGATCGCGCCGCGCACTAAGATATGCATGACGTTTGAGCCGACGTCCTCTGCAATCTGCTGATCCGAGCTGTCGATCTCGATCGCAATGTTGGCAAGGCGCGCGAGCGTCGATCCGCGCCGAGCGATGGCAATGGTCTTGATGCCGCGCGCATGAGCCCGCGCAAACGCGTGAATGAGATTCTGCGATTCTCCGCTGCCCGAGAACGCAACGAACACATCTCCGCGCGTTGCGTGATCGTTCAACAGCGTGGCAATCGCGAGCGACCCGGTTGCGTCGTTAGTGCGTGCGCTGTTCTCCGCAGCAAGAGAGGTGAGCGCAACGCCCCGCAGAAGGTCGCGGTTTCGGCTCGGGGCATCGAGCGGGTTCGCCATCGAGGTGTCCCAAGTAATGTTGTGCGCCATGTGCTCCGCGTTGGCTGCCGAGCCTCCGTTCCCAGCGGTGAGAACTTTTGCGCGGCCGCGGGTTCGAACGAGCGCCATGACGGCTTTGTGAATCGCAGTCGGGTCCAGCTGGGAGACCGTGCGTTGAAGCGCCGACCCATAGTCCGATGTAAACGACGTGTATCCTTGCGTCCATTGTGCTGTGGTCGCGTTGGATCGAGACGTGCGACGGCGCTCGGCAAACACGGTTGTGGAGATTGCAGTTGTGATCAAGGCGAGCGCAATGACTTGGCCGATTCTCGTGGTGTGTGGGTGAGTCATCGTGTGCTCGTTTGTGTGTCGGCGAGAAGATCGCCGGATGCGGAGATAGTGAGCGTGTCAGCGAGCCGGCCGGGAATCGCGGGGCCTACGTGCACCAAGTGGATACGCACACGATTCCATCGCTGGGGTGCCTCTCGAACCGCTGCAGCGAGGGACTCCGCCATTAGCGTCGAGGTGCCGGGATCATCCTCCCGAAATTCCCAGACCGCGCCTTCAGGCGCAGGGTCTTGCTGTGCTCGATCGAGGATCGCTTTTGCGATTTCGACTTTAGCGAGCGAGGGCTTCTCGAGACTTGCTCCGATGCGTGCCTGTAAGCTCGGATGATTCACCGGAAAGATGTTTGCCTGACGCGGGAGAAAGCGGATGAGTCCGCGTGCCTTGAGTCTCCGAAGGCCTGCGAGAATCGTCCGCGGCGACTGAAATCGCGATGTGATGATGCTCAGTCTTTGCGCCGATTCACGTTGAGAGAGCGCTTGGACAAAGTGCGTCCAGCCGGGCGCAGCCGTGCGCGGATCCAGGAGCGCGCGCTCGAGATCCTCCACGAAGAAGTTTCTCGCCTCGCTGTCTCTAAATCGTGGGCTCGCAAAATCCGGATGCGCCGAATAGTCGGCCCACTCGCCAGACACCCCGAGCTGGGTTCGGATTTCGGCGAACCGAGCGGTCGTGACCGGACCTTTGAGATCTCCGCGCGCGATCGCGTCTTGAATGCCTGCGACGTCGCCGGTCTCGATGGCATGCGCCGCGGCTGCACGAAGCTCGGCGTTGGTCTCGGCTCCGCGCCGGACCATGTATCCAGCCGTCGGCATGAAACGAATCGTGTCGTCCCAATCAAACGACAAGTAGCGACCGACGTTGGCGGGCCTAGCAGGTCGAACGCGACCGATCAGCGAAGCACGCCGCCTGGTGCGCGCAGGCGATCGCGCACGGAGCGTTGCTTGAAGACGGACCAGGCGCGAGCTCGGCTCGCTAGCGCGAGCAAACGCGGGAATGGCCAGTACACACGAGATCCCGAGCAGCAGGCATGTTGCAAAACGAACGTGCACGGTGCCGTCGACGCAAAACATGTGCCCGGGGGCCGGCACCGCTGATCTTTGCTCGTTTGCAGCAGTCGCTACGCGGAGGTGGCTACTCGACACGTCGGAGGTTCGAAGAACGACCTGAGGTGTGACCAAAGTCTGTTAGGTGTGTCCGTGCGGACCGGGTTCTCGCCGTGCTTGGTTAGCCCTGGGTTAGGGCAACTAGAGCCGCCCGTGTCGTCAAGTCGAGATCGTCTTCACGAAGGAGCGAGATCGATACTCGAGCTACTGCGGCGCGGGGTCTCTCATCAGGCGCGCGCGCCTCGATCGCCGCGAGAAGTTTCGTCGAGGTAGGCACATCTTGTTCGTACGCGAGGTGGTCGACGAGGCGCTCGAGCATCGTGTCGTCGGTGCACGTCGCAAGATATGCATACGCGCGGCGAGGTCCGATCAACTGGACGAGAGCATCGACAGCGGTTGCGCGCACGAGGTCCTCGGGATCGACGAGCAGCGCGTCTATCAGCTCAGTCACGTCCGCCCAACGAAACAGTCCGAGAAGATCCGCGATCACGCGACGCATCAGATCTCGATTGCCCGGTTGAACGCATGAAACGCACACGCACTCGATGTCGGTGCGCGGTTCGGGCGTCTGCGTCCAGCCTACGAGCTGGTTGAGCTCACGGACGCCGACAACTTCGCGTAGTCGCACTTCACGCATCACGACAACTTCGCAGCCGAGTGGATCAGCGAACGCTTTGGCGAGAACGTTACGCGCACCTCAGCTGGCCCAAGATCCGAGGAGATCTCGCGCCTCGGCCAGGTTCGGAATCGGGCCCTTGCTGGAGGCGAGCACGATTCATGACGACGAACGAACTCTTTGGGGTCGAGTTTGCGCGGCATTGGTTCGAGGATACCCGCGTAAGGGACGTTGATCACGCCCGCGCCTCCTCGAGTACGCTACGTACATGACGACTCTGACAACGATCGTTCAATTGGAGGGAGCTCCGACCGACGTCTTCGACGACCTGGAACCTTCGAACTGGTCCGTTCCGCTTGCTGACGCTGCTGCGCGCGGCTTGAGCATGTCCGAGCTGTCGCGCGATCCAATGGAGATCCTCGAGAATGAGGCGAGCCCCGAAGCCTTCGCGAAAATCAGCGCGGCATCCGGAGCTCGAGTGGGTGGTTCGCTTTTTCGCGTCTACGTCGATGAGTTCGGACTTCGTGTCTATCGAACGTATCAGACGAGCGATGACGGGAGCCGAGTGCTCGTCATTTCATCGTGCGGGGAGTACCAACCCGCTCGATACATCTGCCGGATCCTCTCAGTGTGGAGGGTCGATCCGGGCCCGAACAAATAAACATGGGAGGGTCGATCCGGGCCCGAACAAGTAAACACGGGAGGGTCGATCCCGGCCCGAACAAATGAAGGCCGCGGGAGACTGACCGCGCCTAGCCGTTCGGCGAAGCGCTATCTGCCGTGCTCGTTGCGTCGACGGCGGGCGTGACGACATCGTCAGCAGGGGTTGCCGCGTCAGAAGTCGAGGTTCCCGTGTCGGCAGGCGGTGGGCCCGCGTCGGCTGCGGGTGCGCTGCTGTCCGTCGTGACTACGCTTCCGTCTTGCGTGGGTGTCGTCGCATCGGGTCGGCCCGCGTCTGCAGGCGGGGGCCCTTCCTCGAACACACAGGAGCCTTCGCCGTCGCATGCCATTCCGCTGGGACAGCGATGCGTGGCGTCGCAATCTTGATAACAGACGCCGGGCTCGTCATCGGCGCGGCCGTCGAAGCAACGGTTTCCTGTGGGGCAGCCACCGAGAGAAACGTAAGACGCCGTGTCATCGCAGGCGACCACGCAGTATGCCAGCGGGACATCCTCGAACTCCACGCACTCGGCGTCAGGGTGGGTGCAGCTGCCGGCCGGATCGTTCTCGTCGCCCGGAGTGCAAGGACCCCAGACAGAGTTCGGTGTCTGCGCAGGTGCGTACCCGTTGCAGCCGACCGTGCTCTCCGACGTTGCGCGTGTCGCGAGGCACATGTCAGTGCGAGTGTCCGTCCGAACGTTCGTGTCTGTGCGAGCCACGCCGGTATCGGCTGCTCGCGCGGCGTCCACGGACGCATCTGCAAAGCCGCCGGGTGTTGATTCGTTGCTGCAGGAGACTGCTACCAATGCCAAGAGGCAAACAACCTTGTTCATATGCGCGGAGTTATTTTGCGTGATGCGTCATCGGTCAAATAGAAACGGCCGACGCATGGGTTTACGCGGCAGCACGCCGCAGATTTTTCTCGCGCGCGAACCGAAGAGATATGCTCCGTGCTCAAGGAGCTTCAAATGGCCAAAGGCGACGAGAAAAAGAAGAAGGACAACAAGCCGAAGTTGAGCACCGCCGAGAAGCAGAAGCGGAAGAAGGAAAAGGCGTCGAAGAAGTAACCCGACCCGTTCTTCGTTCGGAGTCAGTTACGCGATCGCGGCACCAGGCTGCGGTCGCGTAACGTCTCGATTGGTCGACAGCGAAGGAAGGTTTGCGACCGCGGCGACGTACTAGCAGCGGATGCTTCCCACGGATCCGTTCCGCACTCGAATCGCTGGGCTGTCCGTCGCCTGCTTTCTGATCGTCCTGACCGTGGCGTGCGGGACTCGTCGCGGCGATGGTGCACCGCCAGGAAACACGCCCGTGATCGACGCACAAGTTGGCGTCCCGCCCGGTGCGGGCTCCGTGGATTCCGGATCGAACCTCCGTCCCGACGCCCGAATGCTCGACGCGGCACGTCTTCCGGATGTGCGCGTTTTCGTAGCGTGCGCTCCGGCGTGTGGCGCGTCTCAGATCTGCCAGGAGGGAACGTGCATCGCTCTGCCCGCCACGTGTCCGTGTCCGCGCGGCGCGTACTGCGATCTCTCGTCCAACACGTGCAGGCCCGGATGCCTCACGGATCCGAACTGCGATCCGGGGTTGATCTGTGAAGATCGAACCTGTCGGGTTGGCTGTCGAGCAGAGAGCGACTGCGCTGTCGAAGAACGGTGCAGTCCTGGGTTTCAGTGCGTCGCCGGATGCACCAGCGACGTGCGATGCAACTCGGGCCGCATCTGCGAGGCGGGCATGTGCAGAAACGGCTGCAGGTCCGACGACCACTGTGGCCCGGGGAATATCTGCGACGCGGCGACGAACACCTGCAGAACCGGGTGCAGGACCGACACGAACTGTCCTGAATCATCGGTCTGCGAACCTACCACCGCGATGTGTCGGCCTGGATGCCGAAGCCACTCGAGCTGCCCGATCGAAACGGTCTGCGGGCCTGCCCGAACCTGCATTGCTGGGTGCGACACTGACGCACGCTGCAACCCTGGGCGCATCTGCGACGGAAATACTTCTCTTTGTCGCCTTGGATGCCGGACCGGCGAGAACTGCCCGAGTGGAATGCTCTGCAACCCAACGACCTTCCTCTGTGAGCATGGATGCGATACGCCGGAACGTTGCCCGGTCGGACAAGCTTGCACGTTGGTAAACTTGGCTGGACGGTTGTTTCGTGAGTGTCGCGAGGAGTGCTCGAACGCAGAGAACCAGTGCCGATCCGAACCCGGTGTGACACGAGGATGTTTCTCCCTCGGAACGGGAACAGCCGGTTGGTCGACCTCCGCTTGCGTCGCCGGATGCACGTCCTCCGCATCTTGTTCGGGTGGCAAAACGTGTCAGCGATTTACGACGAGCACCTCGTTTCCAGGTGATGGAGCAGGCTCGGTCTGTGCTCTTCCGTGTGACGCGGAGGCGTGCACCCGTTCCGTTGGTATCTACGGCGTGAACGGAACTCAGTATCCGTGCGAGTGCCGCAGCGATGGGACGTGTGGAGACCCCAACTCATCGCTCATTTGCTATCGCACAGACACCCTTGGTCTTCGCGAGCCCTCGTGCATTACTCACGATCAGAGCTGCCACGCCCGGTCGTGCTGTCCCGGCCTAACATGCTCGACCACCACACGGAAATGCGTGCTCGTTGCGTCGAGCTGACACTTCACGACGGTGTCGTTGGAATAGGCGAGTGACTAGATCGGCGCGAATCGACCGCCTGGGTTTCGCGCACGGAGCGAGACTCGGTTAGTCGTCCTGGGCCTGGATGCGCGTTGCGAGCTCCCTCACGGGAATCTCCATCCACTCTTGTTCGCGTTGCCAAACGCGCAAAACGTCGCCGGCGAGCACGGGATAGTGTGCAAAGATCACTCCGGCCGTTTCGGGGCCGGCGAAGTTTGGTCGGCCTGGCGAACTGCATCGTCGCTGACGTTCGGCCGGGCGGGTTGCGTCTTCGCAGCGACTCAGGAGCTCTTCTCGGTGCTCGTAGTTGGCGATCGATCCATTCTCGAACGCACCCGCCACGTTCAATCCGAACACGCTGCCATCCGCCATTCGTATCGCGAAGATTGAACCTGCGCCGCGGTAGTCGATGCTCCTCGCGTTGCTCTCGTAGTGGCCGAAGAGAAGACCGCTTCGTACGCCCAGCCAACGAATCCATGTTCCGAGCACTGCGTATCGCGTCTCGAGAACGAGTCGCACGGTGTTGCCGCGTTCGATCAACCCGACGACCACGCCTTGGTTCTTTCCGCGCAGCCTCGCTTCCCAGATTCGTACTCCGTCCACTGTCGAGACGGTTGGCATCTCGACTCCTCCGATCCAAACCGACGAGCTTGGCGTCAAGCAGGCGTCCTCGGTCTCGTTTGGTCCAGACTGCGCGATTCGATCGCCAAGTCCCGCCGGTAGCGATCTCGCGGTGATGAGATGTGGCTTGATGGAGAGGCCACGTAGCGGAACGGGCGCGAGCGCGGTGCTGATGCGCATGACCGAAAAGGGCTCCGCCGGCGGCTCGCTTGCTGCGTCGTCGGAACCGCTTTGCTCTTCGGAACCAATTTCCTCGTCGATGCGTGAGCGACTGGCAATCGATTCGAGGAACCTCCGCGCGACCGCAGCGCTCGGATCCGAGAAATCCGCGGAGTCGTGGCCCTGTGTTTCTGCTGCGAGTCGGTACGCGGCGGACGATGGATCCCGGAGCGCACCCGAGTTCCAGATGGGCAGCACATAAAAACCGTGTGCACCACTTCGCGATGCAGAGCCTACTCTGCGGCACGTCTGAACATCAAAGATATCCGTGGACTCATGCCATGAGCCCATGCTTCCCCCGTCCGAGCTATACGTGTTGACTCCAACCAACGCGCCGCGCCGCAGAACTCTGATGTTTAGGAGGTGTCCCATTTCCGGGTACTCGGCAATTTCCTCCAGCGCGACGACGTGGTCGCTCTCGCCTCGAATGCCCCGGATGGCGGCCGTAGCGCACCGCGCAAGTGACCGACGTTGAGCGGGCGTGAACAACGCGTGCACGAGCTCCCGGCTCGGCTCTGCGAGTTCGTCGTCGGTGGCGTCATGGGAGACATCGACCTCCGAATCGGTGGTGGCATCCGTTTCGGGACTGCAGGCGCGGCCATTCTCAGCAACCACAACCTCGTCCTCAGGGGTCTCGTCGACGTAGTCGACGACCGAATCGGTAGCATCAGCCGCGGGTGCTGGGTCGGGAGGAGTTGCCTCCAACGTTCGGCCGATCGAAACTGGCGCGCACGCACCGCAAAGCGCGACTGCTAGTACCCACGTATTGCGCAGCATTCCCCGCCTCTGACGGAGCACTTCATGGAACGGTCTGGGCCAATTAGTCTGCCCGCGTGAATTAAGGTTCGCGCGCACCGGAGTGGGCCTCGACGTTCTCTCGTTCTCGCAGTAGCTCACCGCAATGGCCGAGCTCAAAACGAAGAAGACCGATGAGTCCGTCGACGATTTCCTCGACGCCATCAAGGACGCAGATCTTCAGGCGGACGCGCGTCGAGTTGTTGAGTTGCTTGCCAAGGCAACGGACTCGCGGCCCAAGCTGTGGGGCTCGGGGATTATCGGATTCGGTGACCTTCGGTACGGCTACCCCAACGGGAAGGTCATCGATTGGTTCGTGATTGGATTCGCGCCGCGTTCGAAGAAGCTGACGCTCTATCTGATGGCAGGGTTCGAGAAGCTACATCCACTCCTCAAGAAGCTTGGTCGACACACGACGGCGAAGTCGTGTCTCTACATTCCGAGCCTCGCGGATGTCGATGAGCCAACACTCACAAAGATCATCGAGCAAGGCGTGAAGGAAGCCCGTGCTCTCGATCGCGCGCGAGGCGAATCGAAAGAGAAACATCCCGGCGCCGACGCGTAGGACGACCGCGATCAGTCCATTTCGATCTGCTGGATCGCAACTGCCGGAATCTGGATGTCGCCTAGGTCGACCGCCTCGGACGCGTCCGAGACTTCGAGGTTGATGACGCTCGTAGTGGTGCCGGGATCACACGGCGGATTCTCCTGCCGAGGCTCACGCTGCGTCCGACATGTGACCGTGCCACCGTCCGTGATGCGTAAGCGAGCGATGCCGATGCGGCCTCCGTTGCACCGCACGCGGATGGGTTCGTACGCTGCGACCACTCCGCAGCCGAAGTCGTGGCGTCGCACATATGCGATCTCGGCGGTTGGCGCTGTGGATCCTGTGAGTGGTCGACGAGTCGCGTGATAGAACCCATCGGTCACAGTCGCGTCCTCACCGTACGAGCGCCCATCGGTCACCGAGACGAGTTGCTCGTACATCGCTCGCGGAAATTCGTTGAGCGGGAGCTCCTCTGCGCCTGGACACCGTGAATCGAAGTGCTCCGCCAATGCGCGGGCACGCGTTTGGCGATTCCGATCTTGGACGCACTCGTTCAGCTCCTGCTCCGAACAGGTGAAGCGCGGCGCTCCTCGCGCCGGTATTGGCCCACTCGCGGGGCAGCTGCTGCCCCCGCAGGCGACGGTCGCCATGCACACGATGATTGCGAGAAAGGAGCCGCGCATCCAACCGTTATTGCACTTCGTGCGTACAGACACAGCTGCTTCGTGCACGGTTTAATGCGCTCCCGCGGCCTTGAGATCGAACGCATCGCAGCTATGCTTTGCCCCGTTGTTGCAGTGAGGTCGTAGCAGTGAAGTCAGTTCCGCGAAGTCGTGTCTTACCGCGCGAAGCGATGTGGTTCTTCGTAACCGCGCCGCCTGTGCTGGCGTTTCTCTTCGACCCGCATTGCGCGATGAACGTCTCGAACGTGTTTCGCGCGTTGGCTGCAATCACCCTCTACACCTGCATTACTGGATTCGCTGTTCACCACGCGTTCGAGATCGCTGCGCAGCGTTTTGCGAGTTGGAACAGGGCTGCGCGGTTATTGGCACACGCGCTCGTCAACATCTGCGTCGTTGCTGTCGCGACGGCGGCGCAGCTCTGGTACCTGCTGCTCATCTATCCGGAGATGGGGAACGACGGCTGGGGCGTTCTCTGGCGCGGCTTGCTCGTGAGCTTTGTCTATCTAGGGCTCGCAAGTTTCGTCGGACACCTGCAGCGGACTGCTGTTCAGCACAGCCTCCAAGCGAACTTCGAACGCACGGCCGCACTGGAGGCGCGCCTTGCGATGTTGCAGGCTCAAATGCAGCCGCATTTTTTGTTCAACAGCTTGAATGTCTGCGCTGGACTGGTTCACACAGCACCCGATGCCGCGGAAGCGACTCTCGATCGATTGGCGGGCTTTCTTCGATACGCGCTTGAGAGCACCGAACGTCGATTCGTGCCACTGAAAGACGAGCTCGATGCCGTGGAAGCGTATCTCGATGTTCAGCGCGAGCGATTCGGTGCGCGACTCAAGTACGAGCTGCTCTCCGGGTCTTCGACCAACTCGGTGGCGATCCCTCCCATGCTGCTCCAGCCGCTTGTCGAGAACGCGTTGCTCCATGGACTTCATCGCGAGGAAGGTGGAAAGATCCGTGTCGCGACGGAACGCGAGGGCCGAAATCTCATTATCAAGATCGATGACGACGGAGTGGGACCGGGCGCCTCGACGCACAAAGGGACCGGCAGCGGCATGCGCAACGTTCGTGAGCGCCTTCAGCTCGTTTACGGTGAGCGCGCCAACTTGCAGAGTGGTGCATCTTCAATGGGCGGATTCAACTGCACGATCGTGCTCAACGAGGCGTTCGCGTGATGCGCGTGCTGGTTGTCGACGACGAGCCCGTTGCACGTTCGCGACTCGAGCGTGTCCTTTCGCAGATGGAGGATGTGCAGATCGTTGGCCAAGCGGGGAGCGCGAAAGAAGCACTTGCGGCGTTGGAGCACGCTAAGCCGGACCTTCTCCTACTGGATATCGACATGCCTGGTGTGGATGGACTGTCGCTTGCGGCGCTGCCCAACTTGCCGGCGATTGTGTTCGTCACCGCTCACTCGGACAAAGCACTCGAGGCCTTCGACGTCGGCGCGCACGACTACCTGGTCAAACCCGTGGTGCGCGAGCGACTCGAGGCGGCGCTCGCCAAGGTTCGCGAGCGAATCAAGCTTTCCGCGGAGGCAGCGCCGAACGGTCAAGAGCCGTGGCGGCTCATGGTTGCGGAGGGTTCGCTGCGGCGATTCGTCGACGCGCGCGAGATCAGCTGTTTCGTCGCTGGCGACAAGTACGTCAGCTTCAAATGGGAAGGGCGCGAGCTGCTGTTGCGAGACAGCCTCGACGCACTTCAAGAGCGCCTGGCCCCGTATGGATTCTTGCGAGCGAATCGCGGTGCGCTGGTTCGCCGCGACGCCATCGATGCGTTCGATCAGGCGGATGGTGGAGCCCTCGTGCTCAAAGATGGCGATCGGGTTCCGGTGAGTCGGCGCGCCTTGGCTTCAATTCGCGAAGCTCTCGGGCTCGGCGCTTCCTAGAGAGTCGCCAACGAGCTTCGTGGCGGATGCGCTGTTGCGCCTTGCGAGCAACGTGAATACAACGGCAAGCACGACACCGCTGATCGCGCCAAGAATGCCGAACTCCGTGGTGAACCAACGCGTTCTAGGACCGTCCGTCGTCAGCGGATCGAACACTGCCTGGATGAAAAGGTTGTGTGACCCGTGAAGCACCACCGCGGGCCAGAGACTCGCGGAGCGCAGTCTCAGATACGTATAGGCGAAGGTCTCTCCGACGGTCGCTACCGTGAAGCACGTGAGTGCAAACCAGATCGGGGTTTTTCCGGCGTCGTATCCACACCAGAGAATGAGCGGCCAATGCCAGACGGCCCAGATGATCCCGATTAGCAGTGAGGTCTTCACGTAGTCGAATCGCTGGTGAATCTCGATGGTCAGGAAGCCACGCCAACCAATCTCTTCGCCCAGAGCGCTCAACATGCTGATCGCAACGCCAGCCGTACCCAGCACAAGCGCGATGCCAAGCGGATTCCCCAGGAGAGGCGGAAGCTGCTTCCGCGCTGCTGTGACTAGAGGCCTCTCATCGAAGGTTCCGATGCCTGAGGCCCAGACCAGAACATACATTGGAAGTGCGTACAAAAATGGAAGCGCGTACGCGATGCCGATGTACTTCGTGGGACCAAGGCGCCAGCCAAACCCGCGCAGCGTCCGCCGAGCTGCGAGAGCAGCAATCAACGCGGCGATTCCCGGCGACCACATCACAAGAATCGTCGTGAACGGGGCCTTGTTGACGCCTCCGCCGAGGTAGCTGAGGTACTGAGCCACCGCGGAAAAGACGATGCACAGGATTGCGAACAGCAGGAGCGCGTGCTTTGCGTTCGCTCGATCCACGGGAGCGGGCTCGTTCATTTGGACGACCCTAGCCCGCCTCCCCAGTCCTTCCAGGCCGTTGTCAGTTTTGGATTCGAGATTGGAGCGTCTCGTGACCTCCGTTAGCATGGCGGCCGATGCCACTCTCCCTGCGAGCCACGTCGCGTTCCGTAGCGTTCTTGATGCTGCTGTCTTGTTCGGATAGCACGACTCCAGTTCGCGACGGCGGCGGCGCGGATGCCCGCGCGGACACCGACGCTGGTGGATCAACCGACGCGCAACGCAGAGATACACCCGTGCAAACGGAGGGCGATGCATCGGCGCCGGCCGCAGATGTCGCAGGCAGAGCTGATGCACCGATCACCCCGGGTCCGATCTTTCCAGCAGATGCATTGCCGCCTGCGGGAACCTGGGAGTCTGCGGGAGTCGAAGGCGGGATTCCGGTACGCGAGACCGTTTGCGCGGACGTAACGCAGGCGCCGTACAACGCAGACCGAACGGGTGGCTCCAACGCTTCAAGCGCGATTCAGCGCGCACTTGATGCATGCCCGACCGGACAGGTCGTTCGCGTTCCAGCAGGAACGTATCGCATCGGGACCACGCTTCAGATCCGCAGGTCGATCACCCTGCGCGGCGCAGGCCCTACGACCATCTTCCAAGTGAACACGGGCAGCGCAATCAATATTGGAAATCTCGGTCCGTGGCCGCCTCCCAAAGCGAACGCCGATTACTACATGACGCTGAGCGGTGCAGCGACGCGCGGTAACACCACCGTCAACGTGGCGAATACTTCCGAGATCGAGATCGGAAAGATGATCATGATCGATGAGACCGACGATCCCGATCTCGTCTGGACGAAGAACAACAGCCCCGGTCGTTATCGGGCATCGATGCACATGGTTGAGAGCAAAACGGCGACGAGCGTGACGTTCCGGCCGGCACTTCCGATCACCTATTCGCGGACTCCGCGGCTCTCGCGCTTTCCCGACATGGTCCGCGACGCGGGCATCGAGCACATCAAGTTCGTGGGCGTATCGGGCAACCCAGATCAGTTCATTCAGATCTTCTCGTCGTGGAACGTGTGGGTGAGCGACTGCGAGTTCACGGACATGCCAGACAAGACGGTCGTGATCGGCTGGTCTGGGCATGTGGAGCTGCGTCGCAACTACCTGCACGATCAGTCGAACGGCGGCTCGAACTCGGAAGGGCTCGACCTGTTTGCGGACGTGAACTGGAGCCTGGTCGTCGACAATGCATGCGTCGCCGCGGGATTTCCCCAGATCAACATTGGGGACGGTGGCGCGAATCCGTTCTACTCGGGCGGTTTCGGAAACGTCATCGCTTACAACTATTGCGTCGATGCGTACTACACGGATCCACCTACATCGACTGACGCGGGCAAAATGCCGACCGACATCAGCACGAATCACAGCCCTCATTCTCAGTACAACCTGATCGAGGGCAACTACATGGGAAAGTTCGGCGTAGACGCGTATCACGGGAGTGGTTCCCACACGGTAGTGTTCCGCAACGCGATCACGGGAGCGTCGCGGTGGCAGCACGTCTCCAACCGTACTGCGGTTCAAATCGATCGGCGGAACCTTCACTACTCGATCGTAGGAAACGTGCTTGGGCTCTCGACCGGGCGCGTGACGATGGAGTACGCAACGCGAAGCGGGTGGAGCGGAAGCACGATCTATCGTCTTGGATTTCCGGACATTGGCAACGATGGCTTCTCGGGGACGTTCCCCCCGACTGCGCTCGCGCATAGCGACGGGGGGCCACGCGACCTATTCGTCGAACGCACGACTGCAGCGATGGGAACTACGTTGATCGAGGGCAATTGGACGTCTGCGAGCGAGCATCAAGACTGGTCCGGCAGCGCAGCAACCATTCCCGACAGCCTGTACTTGCGCGCTAAGCCTTCGTGGTTCGGCACACTCGCTTGGCCGCCCGTCGATCCGGCGAGCCCACGCTCGGGAGATCCAACCATCATCCCCGCTGGCTATCGAGTCATCCGCGGATCCGAACCGCCCAGTACCTGAGCAGCCAAGCGCTACCTCCCGCAGGCCAACTCGCCGCAGTCGCAGCGGGATCCTCTCGCGTCACGCGCGGTGCGCGTGCTGTCCGTTGGCCCTCTTGGGGCGCATTTCCTTGCGCTCCTTCTTAGCCTCAACCGCTCCTTCGGCAGTGGTAACGTGCTTCTTCTCTTCCGGCGGCGGTAAGACTGCGGGCAGTCCGAGCGATTGCAGCCAGAGCTCACGCGCCCATCGGTCGAGTGGTAGAGGTGCTCGTCCTCTTCGTGTTCAACCTGCTGGTGCGCCTTCTTCAACGCGGCCTTCACAGCGCCTTTGGTTTGCTTCGCGAGCTCGCCAACGAGTGACCAGTTCTGATGGTCTTTCGTCTCGGCTGTGACGACACACTCTGCCGCGACCAACTGAGCAGCTTCAGGAGTTCCGTCCTTCAGCGCAGCGGTGCTTGGTACAAGAGCTCTTCGATCTGTTCGGTTCCCGTAGGTTCCGACGCGTGCCGCTTTCCAAATTGGGTAGAGCTCTTCATTGTCGTTCTCCGACCTACAGCATCGCGGGCGGGGCGTTGGGGGACGGAGCTGAACCTTCCGTCGTAGAAGAGATGTCCGTTGCGCCGGCCTTCTCGAACGTTGCCTTCGCGAGGCTGATCTCTTGCGGGGTGTGTGTGTGGACGGAGACGAGCACGCCGCCTTCGTTCAAACGCGTCTCGTACAGCTTCGCCTGAACCTCGGGGATGCCGAGGCCGACGAGCGAACCCGTCAGCGAGCCGACGGCTGCGCCGATCGCTGCGCCGCTGAGCGCCGCCATGATCGGACCTGCTGCGATGAACGGGCCGATGCCCGGGATCACGAGGAGGCCGATGCCTGCGAGAAGGCCCAGCGTTCCGCCGAGCGCGCCGCCAGCGGTTGCGCCTGCAACTGCGCCCTCGGGAGCTTTGCTGCCCTTTTCGAGCTTGATGTCTCCGTTCGCGTTCGGCGCGAGGACAGAGATGTCCTTCATTCCGAACCCTGCCGACTGAAGCTCTCTCGCCAAGACATCCGCTGCTGTGTGCGAGCGAACAATTCCAAACACCGCTTTGTTCTTCATTTTGATCTCCCTGTTTGCCTGCGCGTTCGCGTCGACACCGCGCGGTACTTCGGAAGGTCATGGTGCAGACACCGTGCCACGTGCCTCCGACAATGGCCTTTCCCTTGCAGAGGTTGCGATCGTGCAATCAGTCGACGATCGGTCCGTTGGAAATTCAGCGCTGCGAAGCAGGTGTCGCGCGGCGCTGTGTCACAAGGCCGCCCCACTGCGATGCACAACGCTACGCAACTAACGAAGACGAACGACACCGAGAAAAGAACAGATGAGGAAAATGGAACTACGAAACGGTTTAACGGTTGGAACGATGATCATCATTGCGGCGATGACGGGCTGTGAGAAGCGCGACGACGCAATGCTCGAGCAGCGCGTCGAGAACGCGGGACAAGAGATCAAGGAGTCGGCGCAGAACGCCGGTCAAGAGATCCGAGAGACCGCACAGAACGCAGGTCAGCAGATTCGCGAAGGCGCGCAGGCCGCTGGACAGGAAGTTCGTGAGGCGGCCAACAACACCGCTGAAGCAACGCGCGAGGCTGCGAACGATACGGCTGAGGCTGCGCGTCGAGCGGCAAACAACACTAGCGAAGCTGTTCGCGAAGGCACGAACAACGTTCGCGAGGGAGTAAACGAGGTGGAAGGCGCAGCTGCGCGCGCAGGCAATCGTGTTGAGAACGCAGTCGATCGTGCAAGCATCCAAATGGACCAGGCACAACGACAAGCAGAACGCGTGGCCGCGAACAGCCCCCGCGAAGCGACCGATCAGCAAGAGAACAGGACGGACTTGGCGCTGACGGCCAGCATCCGTCGCACCATCATTGCCGATAGCTCGCTCTCGATGGAGGCGAAGAACGTCACGATCGTGACGCGGAACTCGGTGGTAACTCTCGAAGGCGCCGTGAAGAACGCGCGTGAACGCACGACCATCTCGCGCGCAGCAACGAACACGGGTGGCGTTAGTCGCGTCGAGAATCGCCTCATCGTTCCGACGGCAGCCGCAGCTCGATAGCTCCGTACGTAGGAAAGATGCGGTGGAGAGTGATCTCCCCCGCATCTTTTTTTCTGTTCGCGCGAAGTTCGATTGTTCGGGCGAGGCAGATCTCGATGCTGGTCACGCATGAACACAAACGCGCGCCGCCCAGTGGGAAGCGCGCGTTCTTTCTGCTCAGACAGCGATCAGCGTGGCGCCGGCTGTTGCGTTTGCGTCGATGTGGTCTCGGTGCGGTTCGTGTTCGTGCCGTTCTGATCTTGCGTAGAGGTCTCTTCGACCTGCTGCGTGGAGCGGCTTCCGTCGCTTCCACGGGTCTCAGTCTCGCTCGTGGTCCGCGTCGAGGACGAAGGACCGCCGCAGGCAGACAGCGAACCGGCGACGACCGCAATCACGACTACGGCAAAGGATAGAAAGGCTTCTTTGATTGTCTTTTCCATACATGGTGCTTTGCAATCGTCACACCAGGCCGAACCAGCTGGGTCGTGCACAGATGCCTGCAATTCTGACTGTCCGGAGATGTCATGTGGGGCATTCGTGCATTTGTGTGGCCATTCGCCACCACTCAGCGCAGGAAGTCGAAGCAGCTCTGCCCGCAGGAAACAGCGTTGAGCGCGGCGCACGAGACGAACTGCTCACGGTTACCGCGAGTCGCGCTCGGACACGCGGATCTGCATGAGTCCAATCCGCCTGGGCGGAAGCACTGGAAGAATGCGTACTGATCGCACCCGTCGCGACACCCCTCAAGCGATTCGTCCGTGCAGTCCGTTGGGCATGACGTCGTCTCTCCCGTTTCACATCTGGCATTTCCACACACAGCAGCGGACGGCGCTCGGCAATCCGCTGCGCAAGATGTCGCTGTCTCGCCGGTTTCGCAGGTGGCGTTTCCACAGACGGGACCGGAAGCGCCGCGACACTGGGCCATGCGTACGCAATCTCCGAGAGTAGACGACACGCACTGCGCGAGCGCTCTCCGCGCGTTGTCGTCGAGCGTAGTCTCACATCCTATCGATCCCGCGGCAGCCATCGGTGCATCGATGACTCGGCAGATCAGGAGCTGGTCGATCGCCGACCGGCATTGCTGAACGAGGTTCGCAGGCGTTACCCCCGCGTCGGCTACGCTCATTGTTGTGCACGACGCACAGACGCCGACTGCTTCTCCGGCCCGCCGCGAACAGATGTCGCCAGCCGCGCAGTTGCTGTCACTCGTGCAACCTGGCTCGCAGCGATTGAAGCCTCTGTCCATATCGCAGTACTGCCCCGCCTGGCACGTTGTCCCTCCAGACGTGAAGCATTCCGTAACGCCAGTTCGGCCGGCGCCACAGACGCCCGCGCCGCTGCCCCCGCCCCCTGCGCTGGCACACCCGATGGAAAGAATTGCCACCATACAACAAGAAAACCAAAAACCGTAGTTCGCGACCGCTTGCATGACCAAAGATCCCCAGAATTTCTGCGGTGATTGCGCACCCGCATCTCAAGGACGCGGGCGGGGCGGGTTCGTCGCATGGAAATCGATACGAACGTACTTGATGGCAACCTGGTTGATTGCGCTCCTCGCGGCGGCGCCTTCGGTTCAAGCGCAATCCTCACTGTTGTTGGGCAACATCGGCAATCGTCGGCACCCGCCGCGACGTGTCGTCGTCCATCTTCCGCCGATCGAGCCCGGGCACGAAACCGATCCTCGTCCCGTTCTCTACGTGCTGGACGGAGAGCTTGCGCGCGACACGTTTCACATCCCGGAAACCATCGCAACGCTCGTTCAGCAAGATCGCATCGATCGCTGGATCGTCGTTGCGATCGACTCGACGTCTGACCGTACGCGCGAGTACGCATCGGAAGCACTTCGCTTTGCGGACTTCGTAGTCGATGTCGTTGCGCCCCAGGTCGAGCAACACTTCGCGATCCGCCCTGGGCGTGAGAGTCGGGCAATACTCGGATACTCGTACGGAGGTCTCGCCGCGCTCCAGATGCAGATGGGCCGCCCGGAGTACTTCGGTCGCGTGATCGCGATGTCGCCCTCGCTCTGGTATCGACGAGGCGCCGCCAACCGCGCGTTTCGTCGATCGAGGGCCCTTCTCCCTCATCGGATGTGGATCGATGTCGGCGGTCGCGAGGGTCGAGAGAACGACGCGATCCCGTACATGGTTGCGGATGCCCGCGCGTTGCGCGACGCAGCGATTGCTCGAGGCATGGTCTTCGGTCGTGATGTTGGCTACGACGAGGTTGTCGACGAAGCGCACGACATGGCGGCGGCTGGTCGAAGGATGCATGCGGCACTGGCATTCGCACTCTCTCGACCCGATGCGTGGCGAGAGGGCCCGAGTCGGATGTGGGTCGAAACCTATCGTTACGCCGATGCGAGTCGGTCAGTCCCGTTCGTCGTGCACGCCGAGTACGAGAGCGGAGTTCGGTTGGCGTGGCCACCAACGCTCGTCCACCTTCAGAACAACGCGGGCGACCGCGTAACAGACGACCTCTTGCGACCCCATCGCTTTCTGCGAATCCGAGGATTCCCCCACGTGTCCGATCAGCTCCCCGATCAACCACGACTTTTGCCGTGACTGATTACACGGATGCGCCCGTTGCTCTAACGGGGTCCAGATTGAAACGACCCCCGGCCTGTCCGCGGCAGGCGCAGCCGAGGATCCTGGCGCAAGCGCCGCAGCCCTCGAGAGCGCGTGTC
>CAZWQH010000024.1:16832-22668 GCA_964635815.1 uncultured Sandaracinaceae bacterium | reverse complement strand
CTCAAGTCAGTCATTTACCAAGGCGTAAACTCCTTCCTCTCGCTTGCGGGCGCGCTCGCGCTCGCGCTCGAGTCAAAGCAAGCGCGATCGGTCGCGGCAGACCCGTTACGGAACCACTGCGACTGCGCGGCTGTGATCGAGGAGGTATTTCGTGCGGGCTTCGTCGATGCGCAGGCCGAGGACTTTTTCGTTTTGCACGGCGACTGCTCCGGGCGCGGACTTGCGCGGCTTACGGACGTAGCGTTTGTGCGTGTAGGTGACCTCAACGAAGGTTTGGGTGCGGGCTTCGCTGAAGTGCGCGGCGAGGTGGGCGGCGTCTAGGAGGAGCTCGCTGGGGCAGACTTCGTTCTTGGTAAGTCGAATGACGATGTGGCTGCCGGGGCATCCGCGCGCGTGCATCCAGATGTCCCACGGGCGTGCGATGTGGAGCGTGAGCTCGTCGTTGTCTTTGGCGCTGCGGCCAACGAAGACGTCGTGGTCGCGAGTCCGAAACGCGAAATGCGGGGCGCGTTGCTCGTGCTGTTTTCGTGGACCCGTCGCAACGGGCGAACGCGCCTTGCGTGAACCGGTTCGCGAAGCTTTTTCGATTTGATTCTCGAGCGCGTCGAGCGAATCGAAACTGTCGATGTCGTTGATCTGAGCGCGGAGAGAGCTCACCTGCTCGAGCTCGATGCGCGTTTTCTCAAGGCGTTCGTTGGCGATTGCAACGCCCCGTTCGAATCGCTGCGCGTCGCGAAATCGGATATCTGCATTCTCGCGCGTCGTGCGTGCTGGATCGAGCGCAACTTCACGGAGCACTGGTTCTCCGCTCGAATAGTCCGTGAGCTGCACGATCCGCGCGCCGCGCGGAATCGTGCGCAGATGCTGAATCAGCAGAGTGGCTTCCTCACGCAACTGAGGACCGGTCTCCGCACGCGCAACGTCTTGTTCAATTGCGTGTATGCGTTTCTCGATCCTGCGCACCACACGATCCGTGAAGATCGCGAGCGCGGCTTTACGGTCGGCAAGAGTCGGGTCGGTGGGTGAGCGTTCTTCTCGCGTCACTCTTCTTCGTCGCGGAAACTGACGTCGCCGAAACTACGACGCGGAGGTGCATCCCCGCTCATGAGCTCCGTTAGCTGCGCTGCCACCGAAACCGCCGAGCGAATTGGAGTCTCGGCGATCAGCACCACGAACGTATCTTTTGCCTCGCGAGCGATTTCAGCGAGCTGCTCCGTGGCCTGGTCCAGGAGCGCGCTGCTAAGTCGTCGCTGCCTTCCGACCCCGGAGATTCGAGCGTAGTAGCCGCGCTTGGGAGTGGCTTCGGCGGCTGCCTCCATCGAGCGCTTGTCGAGCGGATTGAAGGCGCAGAGCACATCGACCGAGCTCGCAAACGCGAACGCTTCGTCCGGGTCCCAAAGCCCACTCGGCTCCCACGCGATCTGGCCTGTTCCGATACGCGGAAACGTGTCGACGTACTTTGCGAACAACTCGCGGTCCCTCGCGCCGGGCGTGAACGCGGCGGGTGTTCTCAAAAGAACGATGCTTGTTCCGAGCGCGGCGGCTGCGGTCGCAAGCCACTCCTTGGAGGTCTCGAGCTCGGGGGTCACTCGAAACGGGCCTTTTTCGCTAACGAAAGCTCCCGTCGGAGCGACCAGAGACGTTCGGAATCCCCGCGGAAGATCTTTGCGCCAGCTCGCGAGCTTTTGCGCCTTCGGAAGCGGCATCCGCATGTGAAGCTCGCAGAACTTCAGCTGGGACGTGTACGAGGCGGAAGGTTTTTGGTCGATCGCGGCACCCACCGCGAGACGTCCGCGGTTCGATTTGGGTTCGGCGGGGGCGGTTGCCATGGCGGCGACCTTCGCAGAGGTGTGCGCCGAGTTCAACGCAACACGGATCTAGAGGAGCCCGGCGCTGCCGCTTCGCCCATTTCGACGCCGCGCCGCACCACGCGCCGGCGCTTCGTCGATTTTCGCAGCGAGCATTTGACGTTGGAACAGTTCATCGCCTACCTTCCGTCGGCGTGAGAGGTATGGCGAAATGTCCGATCGAGTTTCTGAGCTCGGGGCTGCGAGCGCCCCGAACAACGGGCTTGGCGAAGTTGGACTGGTGTGCGGGACTTGCGACGGATTCTGTCCAGCGGCCACGCCAGAGGCTGCTCTCACCCTTTCGCAAAACTGTCCGCAGTGCGGGACGCTCGTTACGTTTGCGCGCGCGGGTGCGCCCGCACCGAAGCCCGAACGCGAGGCAGGCGCGTCGCGGCCGAATCGGCCTTCTGATGCTCGCCCAGCAAAAGGAGCTGCGAGTCAAAAGGGTGGGGTTCGCGTCTCCGCCCCCCCTCGGCCTTCAGCGCCGAGCATCGCACGCGCACCTGTCGAGCCGCCTCGACCAGAACCCGTTTCCCCGCCTGAAGCCGCAGCAGTCGCGCAGGTGGGAGCATCGCTCTCTGAGGAGGAGTTGATGGATCAGGCTCGTAATTATGTTTGTCGTGAATGCTCCACGCACGTGCCCTCGGGGCACAAATTCTGTGGACGCTGTGGAACTCCACTTCCGCAAGAGATCGTCGAGCTTCAGGTTCGGTTCTTCGGTGCGATGCAGGCACCTGGGAAGGCGCGGCTGATCCTCATCCGGGGAGACGCAGGCGTCGATGGGCTTAGCTACCTATTGCAGGGCGTGGAGCACGTAGCCGGGCGCCAGGACGCGCAGATTTTGTTTCCCGACGACACGTGGTTGAGCGCAAAGCACGCCAACTTCATGTACCGCGCGGACAAGCTTGTCGTCCGCGATGAGGGCAGTTCAAATGGCATCTACCTCCGTGTTCGACAGCCCATGCTCCTCGAGCCGGGCGATCAGTTCGTCTGCGGCGAGCAGGTCTTTCGCGTCGAAATGACGCCGAAGGACACGAGTGGCCCGGATCCCGACATGACGTACTTCTACTCGTCGCCGAAGCGGCCAAGTCCATTCCGAGTCGTTCAGGTGATTCGTGGGGGCGCAACGGGTCTCGTTGCGTGCGCTCGTTCGAATGATCTTCAAGTCGGACGCGAAGAGAACGACATCAACTTCCCGGAAGACCTTTTTATGTCCGCGCATCACGCCAAAGTTTCACTCGGCGCGAATGGCAAATTCACATTGACCGACTTGGGCTCGAAGAACGGCACGTTCGTGCGAATTCAAAAAGAGATCGAGTTGCAGCACGGGGACTACTTGTTCCTCGGACGACAGCTGTTGCGTGTCGAGATGACGACGTAGAGGCGGAGCTCCGATGATCGTTTGCGCGCGTTGTAACAAAGAGAATCAGGATCACTACAAGTTTTGCTTGGGCTGCGGCGCCGAGATGCCGAAAGACGGAGCGCCGAAAGCGTTCACGCCTCCGACGCCGCCGAGCGGATTCACGGCGGGAGCTCCTGCCGGTGCCGGTCAGCGACCGCCTGCGGCAGCACCCGCAGCAGCGGCACCCGTGGCCGCGCCTCCTCCGAGCGGTGCGCACGCACTTCCTGCACCGGTTGCTCCGCAAGCAGCGGGTGCTTCGCAATGCGGAAAATGCGGCGCGATGGTCAACGCGGGTTTCAAGTTTTGCGGCACGTGTGGCGCTCCGATGGGTGCAGCTGCGCCCGCTCCGGCAGCCGCTCCATCTGCGCCTCCCGGACCCGCTGCTATTCAAGCTCCGGCGGCGGCGCCGCCCGCGCCTGCGGCCGCTGCACCTGCTCCGACCTCCACACCCAAGGGCTTTCTGACCCTTATTCGGCCGGACGGATCCGAAGGCGATCGGTTTCCTTTTGGCGATGGGACCACGGTGATCGGGCGTGACAGCGGCGCGCTATTCGCAGCCGATGCGTACCTGTCTCCAAAGCACGCCACGCTAGTCTTCAAGAACGGCCAGCTCGCAATCACGGACGGCGCCAGTCTGAATTGTGTCTACGTCAAAGTTCAGCGCGAGACTCCGGTCGAGCTCATCGCGGGCTCGATCTTTCGCGTCGGCCAAGAAGTCATTCGCTTCGATGCGATTCCTGCTCCGGCTCCAGGCCCAGACGGCGTCGAGCGCATGGGCAGCCCGAATCCTGGGTTCATCGGGAAGATCAGTCTGGTCATCGGACGCGATTCCTGCGGCAACGCGTTCCCGATTCCTCCTCACGGCTTGCACCTAGGGCGGGAACGCGGCGACGTGATCTTTCCGGATGATGGCTACGTGTCCGGTTTGCACTGCCGCGTCCATTCCGACGGCGGCAAGATCATGCTCACGGATGTTGGCAGCTCGAACGGCACGTTCTTGCGGATCCGCAGCGAGCGGATCATCAAGAGTGGGGATCTCATTCTCCTCGGACAACAACTGTTCCGCGTCCAGTATTAGAGCGCACTCATTCGCGCCTGATCGCGGCTTACGTCCTCGCGGACCTCAGTCATTTACCAAAGCGTAAACCCTTCGGGCCGCTGCGGGCGCGCTCGCGCTGAGGCGCGAAGCAGTGCGCTCTAACACACGTGCAAACGTGTCGCGCTCGCCCCACCAACTGAACTAAGTACTGGGAGCCTATGTGTCGAGGCGAGCGTAGAAGGAGCGGAGCGCTTCTTCGACGATGGTTGGCTGTTCCATCGGAGCGCCGTGCGTGCCGCCTCGGACTAGGACGAACTCGCTGCCCGGGATTCCGTCCGCGAGGGCCTTCGCAAGTGGCAGTGGGGTGAATTTATCTCGTTCGCCGCCCAAGACGAGAGTTGGTACTTTGATGCTTGCGAGCATGTCTTCTGCCGTGTGCTCGCCGGCAGCTTCGAGCATGTTCAAAAACAGCTCGGGATCGAGGCTAGTGATGTGAGTCATGTAGCTGGTGAAGTCCTCTTCACCGATGGCGAGCGTGTCGAGCTCGCCGGTTAGCGATGCAATACGGAAGGCGAGCTTTGGCGGCATGCGTCCCCACAGCGCGCGCGCGAATCCCGGGCGTTGTCGAACGGCGGCAATGACACCGGGTAGCGCCTGATGGAGGAGATCGTTTCCGTGGAACGTGTGCGTGATTCTTCCGACGCTGCCGCAAACGAGGGCGAGCGATTGGACTCGCGCGGGTGCGATTCGCAAGTGCTCGAGCGCGACTTGCACTCCCATCGAGTATCCGACCAGGTGGGCACGGTCTACACGCGCGGCATCCATCACAGCGAGTCCGTCGCGCGCGAGGTCTTGGGGGCCAAGCAGCGTTTTGTCGCGCGGCGTCTCACTGCGTCCGTGGCCTCGGTAGTGCCACGTGATGATGCGAAAGCTCGCGGACATGCGAGCGAAGATGGTGTGCCACGCCCAACCGTCGCATCCGATTCCGTCGTGAAGGATGACAGTTGGGCGATGCGACGCCAACTCACCAGGCGCTTCGCTCATCCGACTGCGGGTCGGATCGAGCTCCGGTGGTGGGCGAGTGGGTACGACCTCGTTCCAATAGAGATGCGTTCCGTCGGGCCCTACTGCGGGCTCGTACCGAGACGCGATGAAACTCTCACTGCTGGAATGGACCATCGCAAACGATCCGCAATCCGAACCTCGGACCGACCGGAGTCAGCCCTCGGTATCGTCTTTGCCGCGCGGGTCGTCGCGACCGTCATTGACTTCGTTCACGGACGGAAGCTTTTTGACCTCGGCCATGCCGATCTTGACGCAGCGCTGGACGATCCACGAGAGCGAGCGGTCGAGACGACGCGCTTCACGCTCGATCTCCTGAAGCATTTGCTCCGGGAAATACAAACTCTGTTTCCGCTTGTCGCTGGTGCTGGTGCTCGCCATGGACTCTCCGAAGATCAGGCTGAGGAGGGGTGCGTATTCTCAGCTCGCACGTGGTAGTACAAGAGCCCACCGTCATGTGTCAACGGACATTCGAGAGTATCTCCC
>CAZWQH010000024.1:10488-16732 GCA_964635815.1 uncultured Sandaracinaceae bacterium | reverse complement strand
GACTGCTTGCAGGTCGGGAGCAGAGCAACAGCCGACTGCTTGCAGGTCGGGAGCAGAGCAACAGCCGACTGCTTGCAGGTCGGGAGCAAAGTCTTTCCCGTCTGCGAGGCTTCGTCTTCGGACTCTTGATCGGCGCCGCCGGGGTAATGGCGATCGCCGTCATGGGAGTCGCGCATGGTGATGCCCCGAGAACGGGAGCAGGAACCTTTCCCAACCTCTCCGTTTTCGCGCGCGCCCTGAGCCACATCGAGCGCTCGTACGTGGACGCCGTCGATCAGGACGCGCTCATCCACGGGGCGATTTCCGGGATGCTGCGGTCGCTCGATCCGCATTCGGCCTACTTCACTCCCCAAGAGCTCGCGATGTTCGACAGCACGGCGACGGGCCGCTTCGCTGGCATTGGCGTCGAAGTCGACGTGCGAGATGGGTGGTTGACCATCTCGGCGGTAATGGAGGGGAGCCCGGCTGAGCGCTCCGGGTTGCAGCTGGGTGACAAGTTTCTCGCGATCGGAAACCGGGTCGCGCGCGACATGCTCCCAAGCGAAGCCGCGCGGCTGATTCGCGGGGAACCCGGGACAGTCGTTCAGCTCGTCATGAGGCGAGATGGCGTGGACGCGGACGTACGACTCGACGTGACACGAGCCGTAGTCACAGTCGCCGGGGTCACCTCGCGCGTGGTGGACCTACGCACGGGCGAGGGCGGTTCCTCAGGGGCTTCGGGACGCGTGGTCTACGTGAAGCTGCGAAGCTTCCAGGACAACGTTGCACGAGAAATGCGCGCGGCAATCGACGAAGCGGTGGCGAGCATGCGGCCGCTGGCGCCGGCCGGAATCTTGCTCGACCTCCGAGACAATCCCGGCGGGCTCTTGGATGAGGCGGCCGCGATAGCGGATGCATTCATGGAGTCCGGCATCATCGTCACGACGCGAGGTCGCGACGGGCGTGAGCTATCCCGCATAGTGGCTACGGCCACCGGCACATATCCGGCCTCGTGGCCGGTCGTGATTCTGGTGAACGAGTACTCCGCGAGCGCGTCGGAAGTTCTCGCAGGCGCTCTGGGGGACTCGGGTCGAGCGCGACTCGTCGGGACGCGGACGTTTGGCAAAGCCAGCGTGCAGAATGTCGTTGAGCTGCCGGATGGCAGCGCAATCAAGCTGACCATCGCTCGATATTTCACTCCAAATGGACGCTCGATTCAGGCCCACGGAATCGAGCCTCATTTCGTCGTCGAGCAGGTCGTCCCAGGCGCAGTTCGCACGCGAGAAGGCTCGGTCCTTCACGAAGCGGATCTGCCCAATCACTTGCGACCGACCTCCACGACTATCCCGGACTCGGCTGCCCCCACGCCTACAGAGGTGCCTCCCGCAGGATCGAGCACTCGGCCCCGCACCGATCCAGCGGCCACCGAGGGTGCGTTCGCAAACGACTTTCAGGCGCGGATGGCTCTCAGTGTTTTGCGCATGCGCTGAACGCTTCTCGCATTCGCTCAATCGCGATCTTCGCCTCGGCTTCCGTGACGCACGCGAATCCGAGCCGGAGGTACGGGCGAGGGCGACCGTCGAACGCAAAGCGCTTGCCCGTCTGAATCAGAACATCACGATCGAACGCGGCCGAAGCCCACCGTTCGATATCGATTCCGGTCGCGTGTGCCCAGATTGACATCCCTCCGAGCGGAACGTCGAACGAAAGAGCATTGCCAAACGAGTTCTTGATGCACGAGACGAAGTGGTCGCGCCGCGCGAGGTACGTACGGCGCATGCGTCCCGCGTGCCGCTCGAGCTCTCCGTCTCGCATCAGCTCGGCTAACGCTGCCTCCAGCACAGGATCTCCTTGCCGGTCAGTCGAGGTTCGCAGCTGAACCAGCCGTTCCACGAACGGTCGTGGGGCGCATACGTAACCAACTCGGACCGAGGGAGCGAGAATCTTCGAGAGGGTGCCGACGTAAATGACGAGGCCGTCTTCGTCCGCGCTTGCAAGCGGGAGGACGGGGCGTCCTCCGTAGTGAAACTCGTGATCGTAGTCGTCTTCGATGATCGCGAACCGCCGCGCCTTCGCGAGTCGAAGCAGTGCGATGCGTCGGGTGGCCGATAGCGTGACCGTGGTCGGGTACTGATGGTGTGGCGTTAGGTAGATCGCCGCGATGGGAGAGACGCGGACGTGCTTCTCGAGTGCCTCGATCGAGAGTCCTTCCTTGTCGACCGCTATGGGCACGAGCGTCGCGCCGTGCGCGCGAAACGCGGTCCAAGCTGGTGCGTAGCCGGGCGATTCGACTGCGATCGCGGTCGTCGTCGAGTCCCGGACGAGCACTCGCGCAATGAGATCCAGAGCCATCTGACTTCCACGTGTGACGAGGAGCTCTTCGCGGTTCAGGATCAGTCCCCGTCGTGCGCTCAGCATTTCGAGAAGCGCGTCTCGGAGCTCGGGATGCCCGAACGGGTCGGTGTATCCGAGCGCAGTGCCTCGTCGTGTTCGTGCGTGGCGCAGCAGCGCTCGCCGGTACGCTCGTGCGATCGTCGATGCGGGCAGGTCACGCAAATCCGGAAGGCCTCCCGCGAGCGCAATCAGCTTGGGCCGCGTTGTCCGCAACTCGTCGATGCTTGCTTCCTGGAGCTCTCGTGGCCGGCCCTTCAACGTGAACCCGAGCGACGTGCTGCGTTGCCGGACGGTCACGGCCCCAAACCGCCGTGGTGCGCGCTCCGGAAGCGATGCGGCGACGAAGGTGCCCTTGGTGCTGAAGCTTTCGATCCAGGCTTCGCTTGTGAGCTCTCGGTAAGCGGCCAAGACCGTATTTCGGTGAACACCAAGGCTCGTGGCCAACCCGCGAGAACCCGGGAGTGCTGCACCGGGTTTGAGGCGACCTGCTCGAATATCGCGAATCAACGCTCGCGCGATTCTCAAGAAGATCGGCAGTCGCACAGTGCCTATGTGCTCGGGTCCGCGAGCGACCCTCTCTTCGTCGCGTTGTCCTTCGAGCGCCAGATTCCAGGTTCTTACTGGTCTAGACATTTTATCGATAATGGAACTTTCAGATGGACCAGTCGAGCGCACCTTCCCCAGAGGAGACGCCATGCTCGAACAGACAACCAAGACAGCTTTGAAGCGCCGCGCAGAGCGAGGATCGTTCGACCCAGGGGTGGTTCACGCGATCTTGGACGAAGGCCTCGTGTGCCACGTCGGGTTCGACGTCGTCGACGATCTTGGTCAGCGATCACCCGTCGTGCTTCCGATGTCGTACGCGCGTATCAACGACCAGCTCTATCTGCACGCAGCCGTCGGAAGTCGATTCGCCGAAATGCTCTCCAAGGGGATGCGATTTGCGCGAACGTTACGTTGATCGACGGGATCGTTCTGGCACGCGTCGCGAAGTATCACTCGATGAACTACCGATCCGTAGTGATGTTCGGCGTTCCGCGAGTCGTGACCAACGCCGAGGAGAAGTGGTCCGCATTGAAGGCCATTGTCGACCATGTAGTGGAAGATCGCTTCGTAGAGACGCGTGCTCCGAGCGACCGCGAGCTGCGCGCGACGACGGTCATTGCGCTACGCATCTCGGAGGCATCCGCAAAGACGCGAAGTGCTCCGCCGGCGGATCTCTCCGGTGCACCCGAGTGCTGGAGTGGAGTGATTGGTTGCCGCTTGGTCTTCGACAAGCCCACGCCCGACGCGCGCACAATCACGAGTAACGTCGCTCCGCCGGACGCGACACGCTACGAGCGCTACGTCATGGCGACGGGGCGGTAACTTGCGGAGGCGGCGTCGCCTCGTCCTGCCGGATCGAGTAGCGGACGAGAGCGCGTAGAATTTCGTTGCGTTCGAGGTTCCCAACCAAGCGCTTCACGTCCTCGTAGATGGTCGGATCTGCCAGCAACCCGCCAATGGTTCCACGACCTGCTCGTACGTCCGCCATGACTGCGCGGAGATCTCCGGTGATGGCTTCGGTGTTGGCGATGATCTGCTCAGCAGAGTCCTCGAAGATTAGGTCGTGCAAAGTTCCATCGCCCGTTCGAATCGCTTCGAGCACGTTGGCGGTTTCACCCGTCGCGCGTGCGAGATTACGGGCGACATCTCGGGCAGCGGTCCCGTATATCAGCTCGTGAACCGATCCGTTTCCGCCGCGGATCTCGTCCGTGATCGCTCGAACGTTGCGAGAGGTGCGCGCGAGTTCGGCGCTCGCGACTTCAGCGCTGGCCACCGTGCGCGAGAACCGATCCGCAAGTACCGGATCGGTCATCAACTTGTTCACAGTGCCGCTCTCGCGCGTTGCCATCTCCATCAACGTGGAGACTCCGTGCACCGAGCTTGCAATGTCCTTTTGGAATTGTTCGTCCGCGAGAACCCCGGTCGCTTCGCGAAGATTTCGCACTGTGTCGCGAGCTTCCTTGATGACATCGCTTGCCGTTGCGGCGATCGCCATGATGTCCGGCGCTTCGCTGACGGGAATGGCTCCCCACTCGGGTATGGGATCTCCCGCCCCAACCGTGATGTCGATGATCTTGTCCCCGAGAAGGCCTTTGCTTCCGATGGCGACGCGGGTCTCGGATCGAATGAGCTTCGCGTACTCAGCGTCTATCTTCAGCTCGGTCATGATTCGACCGTCGGACCGCAGAACAACGTCGCCAACGCTGCCAACGTCCACGCCCGCGATGCGCACGGGCGCACCGGACCGCAGACCGCTGACGCCGGTGAAATATGCGCGATACGTTGCGCGCGGGCTGAAGAGCTTGCTCTTGCTACCCAGACTAAAGACTATGAGCGTCGCGATCGTCAAAGCGACGACGACGAAGACCCCAACTTTCAGTTCAGTGCGTGAGGGTTCGACGGCCATGGCTCAGTAGAAGAAAGTTCGACCTGGTTCCAGTGCGACAAGCCCGAACCGACTGTGTGATGCACTTTTAGCCGCTCACGCGCAAGAGTGTTTGCGTGTCTTCGTCGTCTGGCGCGGTGCCGTGAATGAAATTGTGAATCTGAGGATCCTGCTCGTGCTTTATTGCCTCAGGCGTTCCAGCAAAAATGACACGTCCGTCGTGAACCATCGCCATGCGGTCGCTGATCTGAAACGCGCTCGGCATGTCGTGCGTAACGACCACACTCGTGACGTTGAGAGTTCGTTTGAGATGCAGAATCAGGCGATTGATGCGCGCCGTGTTGATTGGGTCGAGGCCGGTCGTGGGTTCGTCGTACAGAAGCACCTCCGGTTTGACGGCGATCGCCCGTGCGAGACCGACGCGCTTCTTCATTCCGCCCGAGAGATCCGAGGGATACATCTTCTCGATGCCCTTCAGATTCACGTACTGCAGTGCCTCAGCGACGATCTGATCCACTTCGGCTTCGGTGGGCGCACCATGTTCGCGCAGGCCGTAGGCAACATTCTCGCGGACATTCAGGGAATCGAACAGCGCCGAATGCTGGAAGAGCATTCCGATCCTCCGACGGACAGGCGCCATGTCGCGCTCCTTCTTCGTCGTGATCTCTTCGCCGTCGAAGGTGATCGAACCCGAGTCGGCTTCGAGCAAGCCGATGAGCATCTTGAGCGTGACGCTCTTTCCTTGGCCTGAGCCGCCGATGATTGTCAGCGACTCGCCACGAAAGATGTCGAGATTGATGTCGCGGCAGACGACCTTGGGGCCAAATGCCTTCTTGATGTTGCGGAACCGAATGAGTGGGTCCGGGTCCGCGCTCCGAGCAGCGCTACCTGCTCCTGACACTTCCGCTACTGACACTCGGGAAGATCACTCTTGCCCATGGCACTTGCAGACATGCGGTAACCGAGCAGCTGCCCCGCGCATTGATCGGGAGGAAGCGTTTCGATTTGAGCGCACGCGCTCTCCGGTGAGTTGCTCGCGCGCATGAACGCCGCGCAGCAGTTCTTTGCCTTTGCACAGGTTTCCGCGGGGTTTGCAGCGGCCTCTTGCTGAGCTTTTTGCGCCTGTTCTGCGATGTCGCCAACCGCGCGCTTGCAAACGAAAAACCCGATCGCGCTGCCGATGCAGCCGAGCAAAATGAGCGAGCCGCATCCGATGAGCACCCACTTCATGGTGCTGCTTTCTTGCTTTGGAGGGGCGCCGAAGCCTCCACCTTGAGGAGCACCAAACCCGCCTGCTGGAGGTGAGCCGAATCCGCCGCTAGGCGGGGTTCCGCCGCCGAATCCGCCGCCGCCTGCTGGAGGTGAACCGAATCCGCCTCCGCCTGCTGGAGGTGAACCGAAGCCGCCGCCGCCGCCTGGAGGTGAACCGAAGCCGCCGCC
>CAZWQH010000024.1:0-10388 GCA_964635815.1 uncultured Sandaracinaceae bacterium | reverse complement strand
GAGGTGAACCGAAGCCGCCGCCGCCGCCTGGAGGTGAACCGAAGCCGCCGCCGCCTGCTGGAGGTGAACCGAAGCCGCCGCCGCCGCCCGCTGGAGGTGAGCCGAAGCCGCCGCCGCCGCCTGCTGGAGGTGAACCGAACCCACCTCCACCACTAGGAGGAGGACTTCCGAAGCCTGCCCCATTCGGCGCCGACGCACCGAATCCGCCGCCTGCGGGAGGTGATCCAAATCCGCCTGCCGGGGAGGCTGCGCCAAAACCACCCGCTGGCGTTCCTCCGAATCCGCCCGGGCTAGCCGCGGGTGGAGCTCCGAACGTTCCGGGGCTGGAGCCAGCTGACGGAGCCGAAGCTCCGGCCGCAGGTGGCGGAGGCGGAGGTACCGCACTCGGCCGAGTAGGAGGAACGCCGAATCCTCCAGTCGGAGGCGGCGCTGCCGGCGAGGGAGCCGCGCCGAGTGGCGACGTCATTGGACCCATCATCGTTGCCTGATACGGAAGGTTCTTCGCGTCCGGTGACTGAGCTTGCACTCCACCGATTCCGGTAGCCGCGGGCGGCGGGATGGGTGCCGATGCGACCGGCGCGCCCGGGGGCCCGGCCGGTTTCGACGGCGGAGCCACGTTGGTCATCATCATCGTTCCCTTGAACTTCGCAGGCGCCTTCGCTGCGGTGATCTTGATCTCAGTTGCGCACGAGACGCATTTTGTCGCCTCGTCCGTGTTGGGTGTTCCGCAGTTGGGGCAGAAGACGGTCACGCTGTTCTCCGTTTGTCGCCGAACGCTTTGGTATCAAAGCGGGCAATCGCGGCGGACGGTAGCGCGAACTAGCGCGGGAGTACAGCGTCTGGCGTTACTCTGATTTTGACGCGTTGGTCGGAGGCGGCGCCTCCGTGCTCAAGGATCGAGCGACGTGTGCAATCACGGCAAGCATCGCCAAGACCGCGATCCCGAGGGCGAGCCAGACCCACAACCGTTGCGACGCCTCCGCCGAGACGTGCGGTGTGTAGCCCGCCGTGCGGATCAATGCGGTGGGTGCCACGTCCGGTGCACTCACTCGACGCACAAGGTCTCCAAATGACGCCGCGTCGTATGTCGGTGCCACGGTTTTTGGATCACCGACGAGCAGCGTGTACTCGCCAGGGGGCGCGATCAAAAGCAAGTCCCAGTCTGGGACCTCGATTACCGCGCTCTTGATGGCGAGCGGTTCCTCATCACCGTCGTCGACCGTGAGCTCGAGCATGTCGGCTCGCTGCGAGCAACTTCCACCTAAGCACATCGACAGTGGGAGGACGATCGAATCTGGCGGGGCTGTCCCTGCCGCATCCCACCGCTCGATCGACTGGGTCCCAATTTGTTGCTCGATAGTCTGTCCTTGATGGGCCGTCACGGTAAAGCGCCGGGAAATTTTTCGAGTGTCGACCGCCAGTCGCATGCTCGTGGGTGTCACGGCGACCGGAAGCGCGAAGAAATAGTGCGTCCCCGCATCGTCGTGTGTCTGGCGTGCGACATTCACCGTCACCGTCGTTGGGGGGCGATCGTTTCGGTCTCTTAGGATGTACGGATACTGATGGTCCGATCCGTCGACGACTCGAATATCCCCGAGATCGAGACGAGCATTGCCAATCACATACGGACCTAGCCGATGCTTCGTCACGCCATCGTTGCCACTCGGAACCGAGATCGTGCGCGAGTGGGAAAAACGAGACCGGTCGACCTTCGAAGCACGCTGCCACGCAAATGCCAGGCCCGGTTCATTGTCGAACGTGGGATTGGCCTCCACGGGTCCGACCGATGCAAGCGGCAGTCGTTCGAGCTGGCGGGCTACGCGCGCGTCGTCGGTGTTCGCACCATCGAACGGCAGAACGCTTGCCAATGCATTCACGTCATGTCGACGAGGAGTGAGGCGATGGCCGCCGAAGAACAGGCGCGCGCCTCCGTCTGGAACACGAAAGGCAATGCTCGGACGAGGCGAAAGGGCAGAGATCTCGACACTTGCGAGCGGCGCGTTGGTTCCGTTGTCGATTTCGATCGCAAGCGAACGCCCTACATCGCGGAGGGTTTCTCCGAAGAGCAGATCGAAGTGATCGCCTTGCGAATCGATCCCCTGCGCTCGCATCCAGGTTCCATTCGCGATGAGGGTTCGCTGATCTGCAGGGATACCGGGAGTCGACCAGCCGGACGACACCAGTACTTCTCGTCGGAAGAACGGGGAAGCCGTCGTCAATCGAAAGCCTGCAAGCTCGACCCCGACGGGGACTGTCATGACGAAGCGAGTTCGAGATTGGTGCGTAGCTAGATCGGGCAGCGACGTTTGCGTGCTTTCGACTCGGATCGCGTCCACATCATCTGCGCCTGGGCTCCAAAGGACTGTCCATCCGAATCGAGGTTCGAGCGCTGGAGACGGTCCTTCCAACGTGACGCGAGCTTCGCTTACTGATTGCACCGGAAGCGTAATCGACAGCTGCGTGCGACCATCGCGAAGGCGAAAAATGGTTCCACGATGAAGCTCGTTACCGGCTGCGTCCGTAATTGTGATGGTGCTTTGAAACGTCGTGACTGCGGACTGGACATCGAGCACCCATGTGTTCGCGTCCGCGTATTGCGGCGGCGCAGGAATCGTCATCGTCTCGCGAACGGCCCGCGCGTCGATTCGCTCCACACGGTAGTCGCGGAGCTCCGCATCGCTGCGAGCGCCTAGAACTTCCGTTGCGGAGCGTCTTGGCGTGAACCGAACGAATGGCACGTCTTCTCCTGTTGCCGAAAGGACGTAGAGCGCATCGAGACTGTCGTTGCATGCCACGCGGATGCGCTCAGGAAGCGCTATGCGCACGAATGCCGAGGTGCTCGTTGCGGGTGGGGTCACGGCGGCGGTCTGGGCCAGAAATCGCCGCAAATCGCGCGCGCGCGCTGACTGCGCTTGCGTGACGCTCGGCGTTCCGATCGAAAACACGATCGCAACGATCGCAAGCCATGCGTGCGTGTTCATTTTGTTCCTCCAACGTCGGAATCGGCGGCCGCGCCACCATCTAACGCTCGTGCCTCGGGTTTGTTCGCGACCGCGAAGACGAATCTTTGATAGAGCAGCGAGATCGCAATGAGAGAGATTGCAAGTCCGGTCAATGACCCGACTCGGTAGAGTCCACGCAGCGCCGCCAGATCGTAGAGGAACACCTTGGACACCGTGATGAGGATCAGCGCGAGGCTGACCCATCGCAGTGCGGCGACACGTCGGGCCATTCCAATTCCGAGCAACACGAGCGCGTACACCGCCCACGCGATCGAGAGCGCCAGGTCTCGAGAGGAATGTCGGTCGAATGACACCTCGATCTCGCGTCCCGAGCTGAATGCGTCGAAGATCGTCAGATTGATCCACGCGAAGGTCACCAGGAGCGAGGCGCTCGCCAAGAGAGCGCCAAGGGGCGAGCTCCACGATCCAAACACGCGTTGCTCTCCGTCGCGCAAGCGTTCGCGCTCGATGTTCGAAAGCCACACCGAGCCCGCCATCATCGCAGCGGCGGGCACGAGGTACGTGTACGCGAGCCAGTTAACGATGATTGGTCCACGCGGGTGATAGTGCAGCACGTAGGGGTTGAGGAGTAGTCGGACTGCGACGACAGAGAGCAGCGTGGCGCCGAGATACTTGAGCGCGGGGTGATCGACCCGGCGGTAGATCCAAAGCAAAGCCGCGCCTTCGATTGCCCATCCGATGGAGAGCCATTCTCTTCGAAGCTCGAGCGGAATCGCAGCGACTGCGAAGAACGTCCCGACGATGATGTGCGGCACCACGCGAGCTATTCGCTCTTCGCGGACTGCATTCGTTCGAGTGAGATAGAGGATGTGTAGAAGCTCGATCACTCCGAATCCGGCCGCGATTAGCCCGATCCCGCCCCTACCAAAACCGCGGTGGTAAACGAGTAACGCGCAGGTCGCGATAAACGCGTAGCCCAGCGCGCTCGCGCGATGTGCGGCGCTCGGCGAAACGTATGCGCGACGGAGCAGGGTCGGCCAGACGCTGAATGCGGTTGCGGTGATAGCCAAGAGCGCGACCACCAGCCCCGCGTTGCTACCCTTCGAGTTGAAGAGGAACGCGATCGAGAGGCTCGACCAACCGGCCGCCAACGCGATGACCGTCAACGAGGAGGCGCGCCCATGTAGTGCCGACGCGCTGAGTCCGATGAAGAGAGCGACGATCGTTGGCGCCAGCGCCAGCAGCGTGCTGTCGAAACTTCGGGTCGGCACGAACAGTGGTCCCCCGAGCATGCTCGAGGTGCTGAGCATCGGTGCGAGCATCGTCACCATGGTCACAGCCGTCCAAGCGACCGGCGTCGAATACGGTGCATGACCCTCGACCGCCGCGGCGGCGTCCCGTCGGCGACTCACCCACGCGAAGTACGCAAGCACCGCGAATGCGGCACTGCCGACGACGGAGGTGACGATGACGAGCCGATGGGAACCGGGTCCTGACGTGCCAATCACTCGGGCGAGCAAGACCATCGAGAGCAAGACGCCAAGAATGATGTTGAACGGCGTTTGTGCGGTCGATGAGAGGCGGCCGTGCACCCAAATGCTGCGCATCGCAATCGCACCGACTATGCCGAACGCGATGGTCCACGCGATGTGAGGAGACTGACTGACGGCGGAGCCAAGAGTAATGACCGCGAGCGCTCCGTACATGCCGGTACCGAACGAGCGGCTTAGTCGAAGCGGAGCGGCTCCTGTGAGCTCCGCTGCGCGGAGTAGCTTCCTGCGACCAATCTCGAGGCCTACGTGGCTCACGATGGCGATGGCGATTGTGAACGCGACCAGCTCGATGATCTCTGCCGGCGAGTCCGTGCGGTGATTCGCGTACGTAATCAGCGTTAGCGTGCTGGACATCACCGCGACAGGACCGAATGCGCGATCGCCGCGCATCGCGCCGACGATCTCCGCACACGCAACGATGGCGACGATCAGGACACCGAGCGGCGCGACTTCTTGCATGCGATGTGCTTGCGCCGCGAGGACCAGGCTCGCGATCGCCGGGAGTGCCAGACCGAGCGCGGGAAGCCAGCGCCACCACGGGTCTTCATCTGCGTCGGCAACCTGTGCGTTTGCGGGTCTGTTCCAATCGGGCGCCGCCACGAGGAACGCCAGACCGAAGCAGAGTGCAACGATCGTTGCCAGACCGACCTCACCCGGCTGGAGTCGGAAGCCGATCCAAGCGAAATAGAAGAGCGCCGTGAGCGCATACGAAACGACTGCGAGCAGCGGCCAGTTCTTCTTTCGTGCGACGAGCACGATGCCTACATCGAGGAGCAGCAGATACGAGAAGAGGGCAATCGGGTGATGCTCGCCTGTCGAGAGCAAGAGTGGCGTTGCGAATCCGCCCGCGAGACCGAGTCCCGCGATCGCTGGGGCATTGCGCACTATCGCGAGCACTCCGCACGTCGCGGTGAAGACGACCATCGCGGGGTACGCAACCGTTCCGTCGATCAAGTGATAGAGGGACCGCGCGGCCCATGTGGCTGCGTAGAGGATCGAGATGCCCGCGCCGGCGCCCCAGTCCGCGAGCGTCGAGCTGATTCGTTTGCGAAAGACCTCGGACCCGGCGACGCAGCCCACGCCTACGAGCGTGGCCACAATCACGCGGAACGCCGGTGGGAACCAGCCGTTCTCTGCGCCGTACTTGAACAGGAAGACGGCGGCAACCACGAGCACCATCGCTCCGAGCGCGGCCGCACCGCGAACGCCGAGCCACACTTCCAGACCTGGGTCTTCATCTTTGGGGGGGGCACCGAATTCGGGCCGCTGCGGGATCGAGGTGTCCGCGGGAGCTGTAGGTGGGACCGCAAACGGAGCCGTGTCGATCGCTGAGGGGGTCGAGACTGGGTTGGCTGCGACGGTCGCGACGAGCAGCTCTGACTGCGGCTCGCTGATCGGTTCTGCCGGGACAGGAGCTTCGTGGTGAGTTGCAACGAACGGTGCAGCCTGCTGCTCCTGTGCGTAGCGCTCGCCCAGCGAGTTGGCAGGTGGCTCAGCGGAGGGAACGAGCTCATCGGGGGTACGCCGCGCCTGATCTTCGACGGGTGAAAGCGTTGCGCCGCGTACGATCGCTTGCACTGCGCCGAGCGCAATCTGCAACTCCTTTACGCGCGTCTCGAGCGAGTGCGTCTGCGCGCGCACGTCGGTCAGCTCATTCGACAACTCAGAGTACTTCTGAGTGATCTCCTTGGAGCGAATTCTTGCAAACAGGAACCAGACCAGACCACCGAGCGGGACGGTTACGCAGCAGGCGAAACCGATCAGCTGTTCGAAGTTCATTCTGCGAAAACCCTCACTCGAGACTTCTAGTCCCCTGGCTTTGCGTGCAGCAAGAAAGGTTCCATGGCGACGACCGCTAAAACCGCCATCCGTCCAAGCTGCGCAACAATTTGCTGAGGTCGCGATGACCAAACTCTGACGATGGGGCTTTTGAGTACCGGAGGAGTCCAGACACCAGGCCGATCGAACTAAAATCGTCAGTGTTCAGCTGGCGCGTTTCGTGAGCCGTACATCCTTAATGGGCGCGCTCGTACGTTTCGATCGAATCTCCGTCACGACCATTCTGGGAACGATGATCCTGGCGGGCTGCTCGAAACCGGTCTCGCAGGATGTCGAGCTAGCTGTCGAAGTCGGCGCTCGCTTGGCACACGTCAGAGCGACGACCAGCGTGAGCCCCGTGCGGTCGCTGCCGGTGACGCGGACGAGATCGCGTACGACGACGACACTCTGTGTTGGGACGACAGCTGCGACTCCGTCGACGAAACTGACTCGGACGGCGATGATTCCGGCGGCGATGACGACGCGGATGCCGGCGACGCACTGCAGTACACGCATTCGCTCGGAAACGCCGGAATTGGTTCTTTCATGAGCTTGTCGCTCGCTCCGCTTTGAGCGATCGCGCGACCTGCGGACGCGTAAACGGGGCCGCGATGGATTGCGCGCACAAGACGCCGTCGTGGGTCGGATGGTTCGGCAGCGCGGGTTACAAGTTCAGCGGAAGCGGATCCTCGATCGCAGCGACGCCGTTTACAAAAGGCATTGCGGGAACGCTCATCTCGACGATTGCCGGATCCCTTCAGGGGCGAATGGGTCAGTTCGGGGCATTGCTGACGCCGTTTGCGGCTGGTGGCGGCAGTCGAAACGCGATCGCATCGGCGTTGAGGAAGGAACTCGACACGTATGCGCCGTTCTTCGAAATTCCTGCGGCGCGATCTCGTCCGAGCGGGTTGGTCGCTCAGCGGAGAGGCGTTTTGCTCCGGGGGCGCGACCGGCGCGGATCAATGCCGACGTCGCTTGACGTCAACCCGCAGCGCAAATCTGCCAGGCTGCGAATATGGCGGACTGCTCGATGGTGCCGGCGCCGTAAACCTGGCTGCGACACCGCCGCGAAACCACGCGCCAGCAGCTTGACACCCCCAGGCATGCGGCCTAGCGTCCGCGCACGTTTCCCCAGCAGTTCCGCGCGAAATGACTCAACTCACCCAAATAAGGCGTAGCGCAGTCGTTCACGACCACACCCCTTCCATCGAAGATCCTGCGGATCCGTCGAAGCCTTTTGCGCTTCCGGCTGACGCCGAAGCGCAGGTGGAAGAGCTGATCGCCCGGTATCCGTTGAAGCGGGCCGCGGCGTTGCCGCTTCTGCATATGTGCCAGAAGCGAGCCGGTTGGGTCAGCCCGGAGATCTTGGTCTACGTCGCAAAACGACTCGACCTGTCCACCTCCGAGGTGAAGGGCATCGCTACGTTCTACACGATGTATCATCGCAAACCCGTTGCTCAAAACGTGATTTGGGTGTGCCGGACGCTCTCCTGCGAGCTCATGGGTGCGAAGACGATTCAAGAGCATCTCGAGAAGCGCTTTGGATGCGGTGCCGGCGAGACGAGCCAGGACGGGAAGTTCACGCTGCTCAAAGCAGAATGTCTCGCCGCATGTGGACAAGGTCCCATGGTCCAGCTGAACGACGACTTCCACGAAAATCTCACGATCGAAAAGCTCGATCGCATTCTCGATCACATTGCAGCGTCGGCTTCCCCCAATCGGTGAGCTGAACAGAAGCGTCGACGCTTCGAATCCGTAGCACCCGAGCAACTCCATCCCGCCGCACGCGGCGCGCAAATCAAGAGCAGGTGAAATGCCCGACTTCCCCCGGATACTGACTGCCCGATACGACCTTCCGGAGAGCTGGACCCTAGCTTCCGTCGAAAAGGCGGGCGGCTACGAAGTGATTCGCAAGGCGTTCGAAATGACGACCGAGCAGATCCAGAACGAGGTGAAAGCCTCGAACATGCGCGGCCGTGGCGGCGCAGGTTTCCCCACGGGGATGAAATGGTCGTTCCTCCCCAAGGGAAACACCAAGCCCGTCTACCTCGTGATCAACGCCGACGAGGGCGAGCCCGGTACGTTCAAAGACCGCACGATCATGGAGCAGGACCCGCATCACCTCCTCGAGGGATGCATGATCACCATGTACGCGATCGGCGCGCACACGACGTATATATACGTGCGCTGTGAGCTGGTCACCGCGATCAAGCGGCTCGAGCAGGGCGTACGCGACCTCCACGCCAAGGGATACCTCGGGAAAAGGCCGTTTGGCCGCGATTTCCCGATGGATATCCACATCCATACCGGAGCCGGCGCGTACATCTGCGGCGAGGAGACCTCGCTCCTCAACTCGCTTGAGGGCCGACGTGGCGAGCCTCGCCTCAAGCCTCCGTTTCCCGCGGTAAGCGGCGCGTTCGCGTGTCCGACCATCGTCAACAACGTCGAAACGATCGCCCAGGTGACCGACATCGTGAAGATGGGCGGCGAAGCTTGGTCGAATCTTTCCCGCCTTCCCAAGGACGGCGGCACGCGTCTGTATGGCCTTTCCGGTCACGTAAAGCGCCCAGGTGTTTGGGAAGCCCCGGTTGGTCTCACGCTGCGTGAGATGATCGAAGACGTTGGCGGCGGAATGATTGATCCGTCGCGACCGCTCAAGGGCGTGATTCCTGGTGGCTCGTCCACACCGGTGTTGAAACCGGAAGACCTCGTGCACGCGCCTGACGCCGCGCATCCACTACATGCCTGGCACGGCAAAAGTCACATCGACGTTCCCATGGGTGTCGACACCATGCGCGCGCTCGGAACCATGCTCGGTACCAACTGCGCCATCGTCATGGATTCGTCCGTGAACATGGTCGAAGCCGCCCGCAATCTCATGCGCTTCTATCACCACGAATCGTGCGGACAGTGCACGCCGTGTCGCGAAGGAACCGGCTGGCTCGCAGAGCTTTGCGATCGCCTTTGCGCCGGCCGCGCGACTGAGAAAGAGATCGACGTACTCGTCGACGTCTCGAACAACATGATGGGCAACACGATTTGCGCGCTTGCGGACGGAACCGCGATGCCGATGCTCGCGTTCGTTCGCAAGTATCGAAGCGAGTTCCTCGCTGCGGCACGTGCAGGAACGGGCGGTGTTCGACTCGATGACACGACGGCGCTGCTCGTCCGCGAAGGTCGTGGCGGTCCGCGTGGTCCGGGTTCGATGGGGCCTCCGGGCAATCCGTCGCGTTCGCCCAAACAAACGCTCGTTGGGATCGGCGTAGGAGATTTGACGCAATGACGGGTGGTGGCGAGTTTTTCTTCCTTCTCTGCGGTGTGATCGCGATTTTCTCCGCGCTGTTCACTGTGATTTCGCGCGACGCGATTCGTTCTGCGATTGGGCTCCTGTTCCATATCGTCTCGCTCGCTGGTCTCTACCTCACGCTCCACGCGCACTTCCTCGCGGCGATTCAACTCATCGTCTACGCGGGCGCAGTCGTCGTCTTGTTCATCTTCGTGATCATGCTGATCGGTCCGACTCAAGACCCGCCGCCAGGTGCGAAGGGCCTGGTGATGCGCTCGATGGGTGCGGCGGGAATCCTGATCGTGTCACTCGCAATCGGAAGCGTCGCCTCCGAGACGTCCAGAGCACTTCCGGTGCTCTGCGAGGCGGGTTCACAGCTTGAAGACGGCACTGCCTGCAAAGAGTTCGGATCGCCCAAGGCTCTTGGCGAAATCATCTTCACGGACGCGCTCATTCCGTTCGAGCTCGTCGGCATCTTGCTGCTGGTTGCCGTTCTTGGCGCGATTGCAGTAGCTCGCGGACGTACGCCGGAGGAAGCCGCCCGCGCCGCAGAGAATCGCAAGAAGAAGACGCTCGGCGCGGCGCCGCTTGCACCCCAAGCTGCCGAAGGAGCGGAGTGAAATGATCATCGGACTCGGCCACTACCTCGCTCTGGCCTCGCTCATCTTCGGTATCGGCGCCGCGGGCTTCCTACTACGCCGCAACATTCTGATTCAGCTCATGAGCATCGAGCTGATGCTCAACTCGGTGAACCTGCTCCTCATCTCG
>CAZWQH010000023.1:0-22671 GCA_964635815.1 uncultured Sandaracinaceae bacterium | reverse complement strand
AGCAAATCGATCAGGAATCGACGGCGTTCTATTCGAGCGCACGCCTGTGGGACGACGGGGTCATCGATCCTCGTCACACGCGAGAGGTGGTTGCGATTTCCCTCTCCGCTTCGTTCAATCGCGAGGTCGTCGGCACGAACTCGTGGGGAGTGTTCAGACACTGATGCGTACCATTCGAAAAGTTCTGGTCGCCAATCGTGGTGAGATCGCCGTCCGTGTCATGCGGACGTGCAAACGCATGGGAATCGCGACTGTTGCTGTGTATTCGGATGCCGACGTGAACGCTCCGTTTGCCCGGCTCGCCGACGAAGCGGTCCGCATCGGTGGCGAGAGCAGCCGTGAGTCGTATCTCGTCGCAGAGAAAATCTTGGACGCTGCAAAGCGGGTAGGCGCTGACGCGATCCATCCAGGATACGGATTTCTGTCCGAGCGCGAAGCATTCGCGGATGCGTGCGAACAAAGCGGAATCAAGTTCATCGGGCCCAGCGCGAAGGCCATCGCTGGAATGGGTCTCAAGCGGGAATCGAAAGAGACCGCAAAGGCCGCCGGAGTACCCGTAGTTCCCGGGTACAACGAGCCGGCCCAAGACGACGCGACAATCCTTGCCGCTGCGCGGAAGATCGGTTTTCCGCTTCTGGTGAAAGCGAGCGCGGGCGGTGGAGGGAAGGGCATGCGCGTCGTTCGGGCTGACGCCGAGCTCGTGGATGCGCTCGGGAGTGCGCGTCGAGAGGCGATGAGCGCGTTCGCCAACGACGCTCTGATCCTCGAGAAGTACATCGAGCGACCGCGACACGTGGAAATCCAGATCCTCGGCGATGAACACGGAAATGTCGTTCACCTCTTTGAGCGAGATTGCTCGATTCAGCGCCGCCATCAGAAGGTGATCGAGGAGTCGCCATCCCCGCACCTCCCGGATGAAACGCGCAAAGCGATGGGAGCAGCGGCGGTCGCGTTGGCGAAAGCCATCGGGTATTCGAACGCCGGGACGGTGGAGTTCATCGTCGCTCCCGATGGCGCTTTCTATTTCCTGGAAGTGAATACGCGCCTTCAGGTGGAGCACGCGGTCACGGAAATGGTTGTGGGCGTCGACCTCGTCGAGGAGCAGATCCGCGTCGCGCGGGGAGAACCCTTGCGATTCACGCAGAACGAGCTCGCGCAAAAAGGCGCTGCGATCGAAGCGCGGATCTACGCCGAGGACGCACGTAACGGATTCCTTCCCTCGACAGGTACCTTGCTTGCGGTCGATTTTCCGAAGATGCCCAACGTCCGTATCGATTCGGGCATCGAGCAGGGCGGCGAGGTCAGCGTCCACTACGATCCCATGCTCGCAAAGCTCATTGCGTGGGGCACGTCGCGTGAGGATGCACGCGCGCGATTGGCGAGTGCGATCGCGGACACTGTGATCCTAGGCGTCACGACCAATTGCGATTTCTTGCTTGAAGCACTGTCGCATCCGGCGTTCGTCGAAGGGCGAACACACACACACTTCCTCGAAGAGAATCAGGTAGGCGGTCAGCTCGACTCCCGAGCCGTTTGCTTGGCGGCGTGTGCGGTCGTGTTGCGAGATGCGGAGCTGCGAATCGCCTCGCGCGCGATCCTTCCGACGATTGGCGCGTACCGCAACAACGGTGAAGCGTGGACGCGAGTGGCGCTCGAATCCGCCGGGCAGGACGTGCAGCTCGAGTACGTTCGGCGCGGAACTGCGTTTGCGGTTCGCATCACGATTGCAGGCTCTGTCACCGAGAGCCTTGCACGCCTGCTCCACGACTCAGCCCCTGAGGCCCACGCGGACGTTGGTCTACACGTGGAGATTGATGGCGTTCGCGAGCACGTGCGCCTCGCGACGAACGGGCCGGAACACTTCGTTTGGACGCGGCGAGCGGAAGTCCGAATCAGAGAGAAACCGCGCTTCCTCGACGTGACGGGCGAAGCCAGCAGCGGGGGCCATCTCGCACCCATGCCCGGCAAGGTGCTCAAGGTGTTTGTCGAAGTCGGCACGGAGGTCGCGGCCGGTGCTCCGCTATTGCTTCTCGAAGCGATGAAGATGGAGCACGCCGTGCGCGCAAACGCGTCTGGGAAAGTCGCCGTGGTGCGTGTGAAAGTCGGTGACCAGGTTCAAGCGGGTGATGTCTTGGTTGCGCTGGAGGGTTGAGCGTGACGAGTCTCGTCGATAGTCCTGAGTATCAAGCCCTCGCTGCGGCTCGCGACGAGCTTCGATCCGAAACGTTGAGGCGACTGTTCGCGTCAGACCCGGAGCGTGCGAGTCGGTACTCCGCGAGAGTTGCAGGTCTGTACGTGGATTTCTCGAAGCACCTCGTGACAGACAAAGTATGGGACGCGCTCTTCGCGTACGCGCGCTCACGAAACGTCCCCCAGGACATCGCGCGAATGTTCGCTGGCGAGAAGGTCAACATCACAGAGCGAAGAGCTGCGCTGCACGTCGCGTTGCGCGCTCCGGCAGGCGCGTCGTTCATGGTGGACGGACGTGATGTGCAACCGGAGATTCAGAACGTTCGCGCGAAGGTCACGACATTCGCCAACGCGTTGCGCAGTGGTCTGTGGCGGGGTGCGACAGGGGAACGCATTACCGACGTGGTGAACATCGGAATCGGCGGAAGTGATCTCGGCCCGCGCATGGTGTGTCGCGCGTTGAGACCTTACATCGACGGACCAACGCCGCACTTTGTTGCAAACGTGGACGCGGAAGACCTCGAGCACGCGCTCCTCGGGCTTCGACCCGCCACCACTCTGTTCATCGTTTGCTCGAAAACCTTCACAACGGAGGAAACGCTGCTCAACGCGCGGAGCGCGCGTGGGTGGGTGACCAATCACCTTGGCGCTGCTGCGGTGGGCCGGCATTTCGTCGCTGTCTCGACCAACGAAGCGGAGACACGAAGCTTCGGTATTGAACGCGACAGCATGTTCGGCTTTTGGGATTGGGTCGGCGGTCGCTATTCGCTCTGGTCCGCGGTGGGATTGTCCATCGCGTGCGCGGTGGGGCCAACGCGCTTCGACGAACTTCTCGCGGGAGCTTCAGCGGTGGATGCTCACGTACGCGATTCAAAGCTGGAAGGAAACGTCGCCGCACGTCTCGCGCTCCTGGGCTTCTGGTATGCGAATTTTTGGCGCGGTCACGCGCACGCGGTCCTCCCGTATTCGCAGGCCCTCGAGTTCTTCCCTCGGCACCTGCAGCAGCTCGAGATGGAGAGCAACGGCAAGGGAATCGATCGGTCGGGGCACGTCATCGCGGACTACCAAACGGCTCCGATCTTGTTCGGCGAGCCCGGTACCAATGGCCAGCACGCGTTCTACCAACTCCTTCACCAGTCGAACCGCGTCGTACCTTCCGACTTCATCATTGCCGCGTCGTCCGACATAGAAGCACCCGAGCACGAACGCGTTCTGAAGGCGCACTTCGTGGCCCAGACCGCCGCGTTGGCGTTCGGTCGAACTCGAGAAGAGGTCGACGGAAATCTGCACCGTATCTGCCCGGGCAATCGCCCGTCGACCTCGATTGTTCTCGAGCGCCTGGACGCTCCGCGACTTGGCGCTCTAGTGGCGCTGTACGAGCACAAAGTCGCGATTCAAGGCTCGCTCTTCAACGTCAACAGCTTCGATCAGTATGGCGTCGAGCTTGGCAAGGTTGGCGCGAAGAAAATTCTCGCCGCTCTCGTCGGCGGTACTGCTTCGACTGCCGAGGACTCTTCGACGCGATCCCTCCTCGAGGTTCTTAGCGGACGTTGACATTTCACAATCGGAGGACAACAGAATACGGATGTCCTCCGAGCTGACCGAGTCCCGCAACCTGAGCGGGAATGGCGACAACCTGCACGAACTCGTCGCGATCATGCAGCGCCTTCTGGGCGAGGGCGGTTGCCCTTGGGACCGCGAACAGACGTTAGAAACGCTCCGCCCGTTCGTGATCGAAGAGGCGTTCGAAGTGGTCGACGCGATCGACCAAGGATCTCCAAATGGAGCCGCGCTACGGGAAGAGCTCGGTGACTTGCTTCTGCAGATCGTCTTTCAAGCCGAGCTCGCGCGCCAGAGCGGATGGTTCGGCCCAAACGATGTGGTCACCGCCATCTGCGAGAAGCTCGTCCGCCGTCATCCGCACGTGTTTGGATCGGAGCGAGCCGACACGAGCGCGGAAGTGCTGTCTCAGTGGGAAAAACTGAAGGCGAAAGAAAAAGCCGGACGCGGAGCGCTCGACGGAGTTCCTCGCGCGCTGCCCGGATTGTTGCGCGGTGTGCGTATGGGCGAGAAGGCGGGCCGCTTTGGCTACGACTTCGCAGACGCTAGGGCCGTTCGGACGAAGCTTGGTGAAGAGCTGGGTGAACTCGACACGGCTATCGCGAGCAGCGACCGAGCTCGCATCGAGGAGGAGCTCGGCGACGTGCTCTTCGCGCTTTCCAGCTTGGCGCGCAAGCTCGACGTCGATCCGGAAGCCGCGTTGCGAGGCACGCTCAGCCGTTTCTCTCAACGCTTCACTTTTGCGGAACGCGAAGCCGCGAAGACCGGCCGCGCGCTAGATGAGCTCACGGACTTGGAGCGCGATGCGCTTTGGGAACAGGCGAAGGCGAAGACCTCGACATGACGCCTCGATGGCACCTCGCAGTGTTCGGCTTGCTCTGGTGCACGATCGGGATTGCATCGGGGTGCGTCTCGACGGCTTCTGTTCGCATCCAGTATGCGCGACCGCCAGAGCTCCCACTATTGGCGTACGACACGATTGACCTTGAGCTCGGGTCGTTGGGCCAAGCGGGTTCCACCGCCGAAGACGCACGACTGCGAGCGCAGATGGCGCTTCTGGAGAGCGCGTTGGGCCGCGAGCTGGCTCAGCGCGGGGTCGATGTCACCTCGGCCGCGGCGCGAGGGCCTCTGGCGACTGAAACGACAGCACCCCGCCGCGCGGCGCGCTTGCTCATGCGAGGCTCGGTGGCGGACACGACTCGATCGGAGTGGATCAACCGTCCGTATACGACGTGCGGTTTGGGTACGTGCTGGACGACAGCGCGCTCCTTCACGGTGGAGATCCCGCGTCGTGTATTCACCGTGCAGTACGATCTTATCGACGACGGAACGCATCAACGGGTGTCCGCGGGGTTGCTTACGGTGATTGCGGAGAGCACCTCGGCTGAACCGGGATTGATTGGCCAGGCCGGAAGTCAGTTGCTCGCTGCGCTCATGGCTCGAACGGCACGAGCTCCGGTCGTCGAAACGTATCGCGTCGAGGAGCCGACCGCGGAAGGGCTCAAGAGCGTTTTTGCGCAGATTCGCGCACGGAACATTCAAGGCGCACGCGATACCCTGGAGGTCATAACGCACACCGCGGCGTTTCGCTCCTGGCCAGAAGCTGACCGCGCATCGAGCTTGCTGTGGCTCGCACTCCTACGCCGCGCGCATACCGAGAACGTCAACGACAAGTCATCGACCGAAACCTGGGTGAGGAGTGTCGAGAGCGCGTATCGCGGCGCCTTCCGTGCAGGCGCAAATATCACATCGAGCTATCAGGCCTTCGCAAGAGAGCGCGACACGCGTCGATCGGAGCTCGCGTTGCTCGAGCTGCTCGAACGTAGTGCGATGTATCCAAGAGAAGCACCGCCAGCGACGTTCGGAACATCCCTCGATGCGCCGCCGATTCTGAGTCCGCCCGCACCTGGGCCGGAAGTCACTGAACCCGTCGTTCCATCGGGCGCCCCTCTAGACCCGCTGCCATAGGACGGTCCGACCGACGCTCACTCGAGCCAGTGCCCCCGCGCTGGTGTCATGCACGTGAGATTTCCTGCGCGAGTCTGGCAGACCCCCGAGCAGCAGTCGTTGCCGATGAAGCACCCCATTCCACCGGGTCGACAGAGCGGGAATTCGCTCGTCGTGTTCACGCAGTAACCTTCCTCGCTGCAGGTGCGCGTGATGCATTGACCATGAGCCCAGCACATGACTCCTGTTATTGCGTTGCCGGGAGAGCCACCGCAGTATCCGTTCGTGCAACGAACGCCGTCGCAACATTCGGAGTGCTGGTAGCACTGCGCGTTCGTCTCGCCGCACTCGCGCGGTCCACACGTTCCCTCGGGATTGCACGCGCCAGTGCAGCATGACCGTCCCGAGACGCACGGGACGCCATCTGCGATGCACGTCGAGCCGCATCTGCGATCACCGCCGCACAGGTTCGTGCAGCACTCGCTAGGCGAAGCGCAGCCAAGCCCATTCTCTTTGCACGTCGCGACATCCGGCGGAGCAGCGATCGAAGTGTCTTGCGCAGGCGGCGAGAACGTATCCGCTAACGTCGCGACATCCGGCCAGGCTTGCACGTCCGCTCCACGTGGAACGTCGGTCGTAGGCTGAATCACATCGATCACGACGCTATCGCGGGGGGGAGTGACGCTATCCATCGGAAGGATGACGTCTGCCCCCGCAGCCGTGTCCGTCGATCGACCGACGTCTCGCGGCCTTATCGTGACGTCAGCGCTGCCGCTGCCACTATCGGCAGAAAGCATGCGAGCACCGGAGGCGGAGCAGGCTGTAACGAGGAACGAAAGGAACGCCGTCGGGACACACCGCAACAACTGCATTCGCTCATCGTGCCCGAGGGAAACAGGCGTTTCAACGCCGGAACAATCTGCAAAGATCACACGCCTTAAACGCGTGAGCGAACGGAGCGCATTTTCTTCGCTAGAGCCGCTCCACGGGAAACGCGGTGACATCAGCGATGGACGCGGCACCGAGCACGAGCATCAATACACGGTCGAACCCCAGCGCGTTTCCGGCGCAGCTCGGGAGTCCGCGGCGCAGGTCAGCGATGAACGCATCGTCGATTGGATAAACAGGTTTGCCAACGCGTGCGCGTTCTCGCTGGTCGCTTTCGAAGCGCGCCTTCTGTTCGGAAGCATCGGTGAGCTCGTCGAATCCATTGCACAGCTCCACACCGAACAAGTACGACTCGAACCGGAGCGCGACGCGCGGATCGTGTTCATCCAGGCGCGCGAGCGACGCCATGCGCGCGGGGTAGCGGTGCAGATGCACTCCCTTGCTCAGCTGCTCGAGTCCTGGCTCGACCCTCTCGACAAGCAGGCGGAAGAACGTGTCGTCGTCGAGCTCATGCATCGAGATTCCGGCGAAGCGCAGGAATGCATCCTCGACCGAGATGCGTTCCCATGCCTGTGCGACGTCGATCTCGCGTCCTCTGCGCCGCAAACGCGTGTGCCCATTCAGAGACATCGCGAGGTGAGCAACGAGACGTTCCGTCGTGTGCATGAGCTCATCGAGCCGTGCCCCCACGCGATACCACTCGAGCATGGTGAACTCTGGCTGATGATTGGATCCGTGCTCGTTGCGGCGGAAGCAATGACAGAGCTGATAGAGCGCAGGCATGCCCGCGACGAGCAGGCGCTTCATCTGATACTCGGGGCTCGTGATGAGGAACCGCTGCTCGCGGACCAGCTCAACGCTCGCCGCGTCTAGATGCAAGTCGAGACCCGGACTCGGAACCGCAAGCGGCGTGTCGACTTCGACAAAGCCATCTCGATCGAAGAACGCGCGCGTAGCAGCGAGCGCGCGGGCTCGCGCACGGATGGCTTCGACAGGTATCGAAGCCATGGACACTCTCAGCGCTTGACGCGCTCGACGTATTCGCCGGTGCGTGTGTCGATCTTCAGAACCTCTCCCTCGTTGATGAACAGGGGGACCTGAACCTGAAGACCGGTTTCCATAGTTGCGGACTTCGTGGTGTTGCCCGACGTGTCGCCTTTGAATCCGGGCTCGGTGGTGGTGCACTTGAGCTCGACGAAGATGGGTGGCGTAAAGCCGATCGACTTCCCGTCGAAGAACAGGATGTTCACCATGAGGTTGTCGAGCAAGTACCACTTGTTCTCGCCGAGCTGTTTGTCGGTGAGCCGAACTTGCTCGTAGTTCTTGGTGTCCATGAACACGAAGTCGTCGCCCTCTTTGTAGAGGTACTGCATCTCGCGTTCTTCCATGTCGGCTTTTTCGAACTTCTCGCCGGACTTGTACGTGGGCTCGATCACTTGGCCGGTGATCATGTTCTTCAGCTTGGTGCGCGTGAACGCTTGGCCCTTGCCGGGCTTCACAAACTGGAAGTCGACCACGACATAGGGATGCCCGTCGATGATCAGCTTGACGCCCTTACGAATGTCGCTCGTATCGTACATACGGCGGCCGTATACCGCGTCTGCGACCGAAACGCCACGCGTCCCGCAGCTGCCTCAGCCTACGCGTCGACATCGGTCTCGAACACCACCACCGGTTCTTCCGGCGCGGGCGTCGTCGACTGTGAGTTTGCGCCGGTCGCAGCGTTTTCCTCGCTCGTGATTCGCAGGCGAAATGTGCGGTGGACCGTCGTGACCATGATGCGCGCGGTTCGGGTCCCGGCGTCGTGAAGGAGCGCGCCGACGCGGACAGGCAGCTGGCCGTCGACGAGCACCCAAGCGGCGAGTGCGTGAGCGCCCTCGCTCCCAGCCTGAGGCATGCCGGCGAGGCGAATCGTCACTAGCAGTTGCTGGCCTTCGATCCGTTCGGCCCGAATGACAGCGCGAACGCCCTGAAACGCGCCTGTGCCTCGGACTTCGCGCACGAAGCCAGCCCCACAGCTCATGCAGAGGAGCGCGAATACGGTGCAAAGGACGTGCGCACGAGGGAAGGGCAAAACGAGCGGAAACATACACCGTCTGCTAACACGGCGCATTCCGAGGTATCGCCGTGGCACTGGAAGTCGACGAAGAGATTCGAGAGCTGAAGAAAGAGGTCCTTGAGTCTCGTGGGTTGGTCATCAAGACCAACAACCTCGCGAATGCGCTTCTGGCCGACATCAAATCCATCGCAAAGCGACAACACACGTTCGAGCGTCGCTCTAACTGGAACGGTGCGGTTGCGTATGTGTTGTTTGCGGCGCTGTCGTTCATCGGACTGAAGCTGTGGTCGGATGTCGGTCTTCGAGATATCGCAGAGGAGACTCGCGCGCTGCAGTCTCGCGTCGCTGAGATGGAGAAGCACTTGGATGAGGCCACGACGCGCGCGGATCAGCGAGAACGTGCGGCACGCGCAGCCGCTGATTTCTACACGCTGGTTCGAGCGCAGAAGCGTCGGGAGGTCATCGACCAATACGTCGACCTCAGCACCAAGAGCCTTTCGCCGGCAGAGGCTGAGTTCTTCCGCGACACCGTCGATCGGTTCCGACTCGAGCTGTCGGTCGAGCAGTACCACAGTGGGCTCGACCTCTTTCGTACTGGCCGATATGTCGAGGCTGCAGACGCGTTCCACGAGGCGATCCGTTTGCGAGACGACTCACCTCACGTTCCCCAGGTCCGCTTCGGACTCGCTCGTGCTCTGCACCGCCTGGGTCGCCACGCGGAAGCGCGGCTGCTAGCGCAGGCGGTGCTCGACCAAACGACCGATCGCGACATCCAGGACGACGCAGCCTACTTGGTCGCGGAAACTGCCGAGGCGCAGGGGCAGTATGAGGACGCGAGAAACGTTCTTCGAACTCTCGTACGCCGTTGGCCTCAATCGCAGTACGCGCTCGATGCGCGCGCGCGCATTCCGCTGCTGAACTCCCGGTTACACGCCGGCACGTTGCCCCGAGGTGTTTAGCGAACGACTTGCGATCGCGTTTTCGGTCGAGCGCATTAACGCGAGGGTGTTTCGGCCCGAGCGAATAAACACTACCTGCGCTTCAGGGTTTTCTGTTCCGAGCCATCGACGAACGGATGCGCGCTGTCCTCGCTCGGAGCTGCGGACGGGCGCCATCGTGCCTGGCTGATCGGCGGATCCTGAACCGTCGATGCCCGCGGGTCTTGAGTCCCGCGCTTGGGAAGCGGCGGAGGGCCGCGTCGGGGATCCGGAATGCTTGGAGCTACCGCAGGGACGTCGCGCCGTTTTCCGTGTGACGAGCTCGAGCTCGAGCTCGACGAAGGGCTTGAGTCCGTACGTTGTGGGGCCTCGCTCACACGCGCGCCGGGAGGCAGCGTGTTGGGCACCGGCTGGAACCGTTGGAACACTGCATCGGGGCCGAGCGCGTCTGCGATCAGGTTCCTACCCAAGTCGTTCGTGAGCACTGCGGGATCGACGACGTAGTCCTCCATCGCACGGAGCTCGGAGTCGATTTCTTTTGCCCAGACTCGCTTCATGAATCGCGCGAGCTTGTTGCGCCGATACTGCGGGTTGTAGTCGCGCAAGAAGTCCAAGAGCGTGTCCCGGAACTCGAGCGCCGATTGAAACCGATTCGATCGCGACTTCGCGAGGGACTTCATGACGATCTCGACAAGCGCACCGGGGACGTGCGGATTGAGATCTGGAATCGGGGTCGGATTTGCTTCGCGAACTGCAAAGATGAGGTCGATCTCGTTGGGCGCGAGGAATGCGGGCGTCCCAGTGATCAGCTCGTAAAGGACGCTCCCTGCGCTGAAGATGTCGCTGCGCCAATCGAGCTTTCGTCCGTGCGCCTGCTCGGGCGACATGTACTTCACTTTGCCCTTGATGATTCCGGTCTTGGTCTGCACCCGATTGCTCGCAGCCTTCGCGATTCCGAAATCACAGATTTTGATGATGCCGTCGTATCCCACGAGGATGTTCGAGGGGCTGAAATCGCGGTGAACGATTCGCAGTGGCTCGCCGTTCGCATCGCGCGCGACGTGCGCGTGGTGAAGTCCGTCGAGCGCCTTCGCCATCAAGTAGACGATATCGTCGAGTTCGAGAACCACACCTTGTGCTTTGGCCCGTTCTACGGTCGATCGGAGATCCTTCCCATCGACGAACTCCATTACGATGAGGAGCGACTGGTCCACGTCCGAGAGCTCGTACACCTCTGCGATGTTCGGATGGCGTAAGCAGGAGACGAGCTTGAACTCGTCGACCAACATGTCGAGGAAGGCCTTGTCCTCGACGAAGTGTGGCAACACCTTCTTGATCGCCACGTCGCGACGGAAACCATCGAGGTCGAACGTGAATCCACGGAATAGCTCCGCCATGCCCCCGAACGCGATGCGATCGGTGATGTGGTAACGGCCGAGCTGGCGCGTGCGCCGCATTCCCGCGATGATGCCTTCGTTCGCGTTGTGATTTCAAGCGAAGAGACGGAGAACGTCGTGTGGGTGCGAGTCGCACCGCCGTCTCGAGAAACGCGGAAACGTGGTAACAGCAACGTGGTAAGAGCAGTGTGCACGGAGATCATGAATGCACCGTTCGCTTGGTTGGCATCGCTCACACGCGCTTTTCTCGGCAGGAATCTCGCTACTCGTGCTTGTTGGGGCCGCTTGCGGCAACAAAGCACGTGACGCTGGGCCAGTCGCGCCCGCCAACCCCGGCGTGGGCGCGGGCCACACCGAGCCCGTTCCGCTCGCGGTCCTTGCCCCAGCACCCGTCTTCGAGGATGGGACGTTTCGACTCGCTACCACTGTCCGTGCGTTTGCCGCAGGTGTGGAGTCTTCGTTCGCGGTGACTCTGATTGCGAAACCCCCGTATCACGTCAATCAGGAGTTCCCGATGACGATCGATGTGAGCGGTCCGGCGGAGGTCGAGCTGACCACCCCGCACCTCGAGCGTGCGAGCGCGAAAGAGTTTGGTGAATCTTCTGCGCGATTCGAGGTCCCGGCGAGACCGCGCAGCGCGGGTGTTCACGAGTTGCTGGCTAAGGTCAGCTTCGCAGTGTGCACTCCTGAGACGTGCGTACCCGACGAGCGAACTCTGCGAGTCACTCTCAACGCTGCCCCGTCCGCACCGCCGGCCGCAGGACCGACACCGAGCGGGAGCACGAACTGATGCTCGAAGAGCTCGCCAAAGATCTTCGGGAGCGCTTCGAACGCGAGAAGCGAGTGCTCTCATTTGGAGAGTATCTCTCGCTCGTCGAAGAGCATCCCCGCCGTCACACCCGAGATGCCGTCCGATTCGTGCGCGACATGTTCGACCACTATGGGTCCTACGAACTCGCCGAAGCGTGGGGACCGGCTCGCCGATTTCGTTTGTTCGACCAACCGTTTGGCGAAGACGCGGAGCGCGAACGCCTCATTGGTCACGAAGGGTTGCAGGAAGAGTTCTATCGCATCCTCGGTAACTTCGTTCGTGAGGGTCGGGCGAACCGACTCACGCTCATTCACGGTCCGAACGGAAGCGCGAAGAGCACGTTCGCGACCTGCATGATGCGAGCTCTCGAGCACTATTCCGGTGAAGAGGACGGCGCTCTCTACAGCTTTGCCTGGATTTTTCCGCGGGGAAGGGACGGCAACGCAATCGGCTTCGGCTCTCGCGGGGATAGCAATCGTCCCCCGTCGGGTGACGATTCTTTCGCGCATCTTCCAGAAGACGCGATCGAAGTTCGTCTGGCGAGCGAGCTTCGCGAGCACCCCTTGTTGCTGCTGCCTCTCGAAGCGCGACGCGAGTTCGTACGCAAGCTGTTTGCGAAATCGAACGGCTCTCCGACTCGCGACATGCTTCCTTCGGACATGATTCTTCACGGTCAGTTGGGGCGGAAGAACCAAATGGTGTTCGACGCGCTCATGACTGCGTATCGCGGCGACCTCAAACAGGTGCTCGGGCATGTTCGTGTCGAGCGGTACGCGATTTCGCGAGCGTACCGAACTGGGGCCGTGACCATCGGCCCGCAGATGGCGGTCGACGCGCAGGAGCGACAGATCACCGCGAACCGGGCGCTGGGCTCTTTGCCCGCTTCGCTCGCAACCGTTTCGCTCTTCGAGGCTTCCGGCGAGCTCGTCGATGCAGCAGGAGGAATCCTCGAGTTCAGTGATCTGCTCAAGCGTCCCGTGGAGAGCTGGAAGTATCTCCTGCTCGCGATCGAAACGGGCGAGGTGTCGCTCTCGTTCTCGAACCTCGCGCTGAACTGCGTGATGATCGCGAGCGCGAACGAACAGTACCTGTCAGCGTTCAAGGAGCATCCTGAGTATCGCTCGTTCCGCGGGCGACTCGAGCTGGTGCGTGCACCCTACCTGCTCGACTACCGAAAGGAGCAAGCGATCTACGATGCTCAGATCGTTCCGCATCTTTCGCGTCCGGTCGCGCCCCACACCACCTATGTCGCCGCGCTTTGGGCGGTCCTCACGCGGCTTCGGCGTCCTCAAGGTGATCGATACAGAAATCGGAAGCTCGGACGAATCGTGAACGACCTGTCTCCGCTCGAGAAGGCCGAGCTGTATGCGGGCGGACAGATCTCGAGTCGCCTCAGTGGCGACGACGCTGTCGAGCTCGCCGCCGGCGTGATCGAGGTCGTCACGGAGTCCGTCGGGGTAGCCGTGTATGAAGGACTTACCGGAGCATCTCCTCGCGAGATCCGGACGCTCATCTTGGATGCTGCTCAACACCCAGAGTACGAGTGCGTGTCGCCGCTGCCGGTCCTCGAGCTCATCGAACAGCTATGCGAGCAGAACGACTACGAGTTCTTGAAGGAGACTCCGGAGCGCGGATATCAAGACCATCGCGCCTTCATTGGGCAGGTGCGGCAACGCTGGTTGGACCGTTTGGACGACGAAGTTCGAAGCGCGAGCGGACTGGTAGACGAGACCCGCTACATGGAGCTTTTCGAACGGTACGTTACGCACGTCTCGTACTGGGTAAAGGGCGAACGCGCCTACAATCGCATCACCGGCAAGTACGAGGATCCTGACCAGGAGCTGATGTCTCGGATCGAGAAAGTGCTGGATGCCGGATCAGACGCGACGTCCTTTCGCAAGGACCTCATCAGCACCGTAGCCGCGCACGCCATCGACAATCCCGGCCAGAAGGTCGAATACGCGAAGGCGTTTCCCCGGTATTTGCAGCGCGTCAAAGAGGCGTACTTCAACGAGCACAAGAAACGCGTCGCTGAGATTGCCATCGACATGGTCGACCTGCTTCGCGAGGAGCTCGGCTCTCATTCGGGATCACCGGCTCGCGCGGGCGACCCGACTTCTGCGCCCAAGGCAGTGGGTTTGGATGAGGAGCGAAGGAACGCCGCGCGAAAGATGATGGACGCGATGGAGAAGCGTTTTGCCTATCCGCGGCGGGCACTTTTTGACGTCGTCAACGAGCTCATCAGGATTCGTTATGCGTAAGCATTTCGCCAAGAGGACCTCATGACGACACCTGTCCGCCTGCACGTGAACGTGGATCACGTGGGGACGATTCGCCAAGCACGAGGCACCAGCTATCCGAGCCCCGTTGAAGCGGGATTGGTCGCCGAGCGGTCGGGCGCAGACGGGATCACCGTGCACCTGCGCGAAGATCGGCGGCACGTGCAGGACGAAGACGTGCGTGCGCTGCGCGCGCGCTTGAAGATCCCGCTGAATCTCGAGATGGCTTGCACGGACGAGATGATCGATATCGCGCGTGGGGTGCTTCCCGATATCGTCACTCTGGTTCCCGAGCGCCGGGAGGAACGGACAACGGAGGGTGGGCTCGATGTTCTTGGCGCGCGAGACGCGGTCAGCCGAGTGGTCGCCACCATGCGACCCAAGGTCGACGTGAGTTTGTTCATCGCGCCTACGCTATCGCAGGTCGATGCTGCAGCTGCGCTTGGAGCCAACGTCGTCGAGTTTCACACGGGCGACTACGCTCACGCGATCGAAGACCCCGCGCGCCTTGCCCATGAGCTCGATCGAATCCGCGCGGCGTCGCTAGCGGCGAAAACGAGGGGCATGCGCGTGGCGGCAGGGCACGGTCTTACGCGGGCCAACGTAAATGCCCTCTTGCGTGCCTGTCCCGATATCGAAGAGCTCAACATTGGTCACTCGATCATTGCGGACTCCATTTTCGTGGGGCTCGCGGATGCGATCCGCGGCATGCGCGAAGCGATGATTGCGCCGCTCGATGGCGCAGTCGTCCCGAAGAAGTAAACAGCGATGAAGCTGGTTCTCTCGCGCGAGGAGGCACGCAGCGTCGATTCGGGTGTGCTGGATCGATTTGGGCTCCCAACACTTCTTTTGATGGAGAATGCGGGAAGCGCGGCGGCCAACGTGATCATCGACTTGCGTCACGAGGAGGCTTCGAATCACAGGCTGGATCGCGTCGTCATACTGGGCGGAACCGGCCAGAACGGAGGCGATGCGTGGGTCGTGGCGCGACACCTAGTCGCGCAGGGGATCGGCGTGAACGTTTTCCTGGTCGGTGAGGCGGAGCGAGTGCGAGGAGACGCGCGGCTAATGCTCGACGCGCTTCTCCGTGTCGGCGTCTCGGTGTTGGACCCTCTCGATGACCGTGCGCTGAGCGCGGCGATCGCGGATGCGACGTTGATTGTCGATGGAATGTTCGGCACTGGCCTCGATCGGCCTGTCGACGATCGTCACGCAGAACTCTTCCGACGTGTGAACGCTAGTCCCGCACGCGTCGTGAGTCTGGATATTCCAAGTGGGGTCGATGCGGACACCGGCCAGGTTCTCGGTGCCGCCGTTCAAGCGGACGTGACGGTTACCTTCGGAGCGATCAAGCGTGGGCTCACACAGGAGCCCGGAGCATCGCGCGCGGGCGCGCTCCGCGTTGCGTCGCTCGGCATTCCGATCGCGGGCGTTGGACGTTGCGAGCTCATCGAAGAGCGTGATGTCCGCGCGCTACTCCTCTCGTCGACGCTTCCCGCGGGAGCGCACAAAGGAACGCGCGGCCATGTGTTGGTCATCGCTGGATCGCGTGGCGTCGAAGGTGCAGCGTCACTTGCGACGCGTGCTGCGTTTCGAGCAGGCGCTGGCATCGTCTCTCTCGTCACACGTGGCGATCCGCGAGACGTTCTGCCGGAAGTCATGGTCCGCGATCGCGACGCCCTCGGGAGTCTCCTCGAGAGTGCGCAAAGCATTGTCGTGGGTCCGGGCCTGGGCACCGACGACTACGCAGTCGACATTCTGCTCGAAGCGCTGCGCTTCCGGCCGTCGCGAGGAGCTCGCAGCGTCGTAGTGGATGCCGACGCGCTCACCCTTCTTGCGGCGCGCGAGGCGATCCAGAAGGAAGTAGCCACGCTCGGCGCGCATGTGATCCTCACTCCGCACCCGGGTGAAGCTGCTCGGCTGCTTGACCTTCCGAGCAGCAGTGCAGTCCAGTGCGACCGATTCGCGGCGGCCACTCAGCTGGCCGCTCGCTTTGGCGCGACGATCTTGCTGAAAGGGGCTGGCAGCTTGCTTTGCTACCGCGGCGTCAGCAGCGATCCGGTTTTTCGCGTCGTGGGGTGTTCCTCTCCGGCTCTTGCGGTTGCGGGTTCGGGGGATGTCTTGGCGGGCGCACTCGGTGCGTTCGCTGTCGCGCACAAAGGCATCGACGCCGCGACGATTGCTTCCTATCTACACGCGGCAATCGGTGCAGCCGAGCCAATCGGATTGATAGCATCTGAGGTGGCGGACGCGTTCCCGCCGCACATTCAAAAACTGTCGCGATAGACATTGGGGTCGGCAGACCAACCACTTCAGCGTCGCGTGGCTGGATGGCACGCCAACTCATCGTGGCTTCAAGCCTCCACTCGGGAGCGAACGCTCGGTATTCACGGCCTGAAACCTAGCGTTCTCGTAGGCGCCTTCTTGGCACCATCATTGCGAGCATTCCGGCATGTCGCGCACGTTGTTTGAGGAGCACGTCGTACCGCTAATCCCAGAGCTACGAGAAATGGCTGGTCGGCTTACCCGACGGGCCGTCGAGGCAGATGATCTGGTCCAGGTCACCCTGGAGAAGGCGTGGCTGAACAGCGAGACCTTCGTGGCTCCTGAATCGGATGCGGCGATCGAGCCTTGCAACGACTCCGACGCAAGCGGCACGCGTTTGAAGAGTCGCGCCTGGGTTCGGCGAATCTTGTTCAACACATTCGTATCTGCGTACCGACAACGCGTGCGCGAGCTCAAGCTGTTCGAGCCAACCGTCATGGTCGGTGCGACGGCGGCCGACGATGGTGACCGCTACGGAGACGAAGTTGCGCAAGCGCTCGCGGACCTTCCAAGCGAATTCCGCTCGGTGCTGGTTCTGATCGACATGCACGACTATTCGTATCGCGAAGCGGCAGACAAGCTCGGGTGTCCAATCGGCACCGTCATGTCTCGCCTTTCTCGTGCGCGCCGCCTGTGCGAATCGAGTCTGCGCACGTACGCGACGTCACGCGGGTACATGCGCGCTGCTTAGACGAGTTGCCCGACCGGGTCCGGGTGGGGAACAAGGTAGTTGGCCCCCGGGCTGCGGGTCCCGCTCACGTAATTCATGAGCTCGGCCTTGCTCTTGCTCGTCCGGATGGGCAATCTGTGAGAACGAATGGCAAAGAGCTACGCCGACCTCCTCACAGACATCAAGAACACGGTACGGACAGTTTCGCTCGACGACCTCAAGGCCCGTCTCGATCGCAAAGAGAACATCGTCCTGGTTGACGTTCGCGAAAAAGATGAAGTTCGACAGGGCTTCATTCCCGGCGCGCTCTCTCTCCCGCGAGGGTTCCTCGAAATGCAGGCAGAACAACGCCTGCCGGACAAGAATGCGACCATTGTCCTGTACTGCGCAGGCGGAACACGCTCGGCCTTTGCGGCGCGCACTCTAAGCGACCTTGGATACGCGCACGTCGAATCCGCGAATCCCGGTTTCGCCCGATGGAAGGACGTCGGCTATCCGATCGAAGTCCCGGCGCAGCTTACGAACGAGCAGCTGAGCCGCTACTCGCGTCACATCTTGCTGCCCGAGGTTGGCGAAAAGGGCCAGGAGCGTTTGCTCCGTTCTCGCGTGCTGCTGCTCGGAGCGGGTGGGCTCGGTTCGCCTGCCGCTCTGTACTTGGCGGCTGCTGGGGTTGGAACCTTGGGGCTGGTCGATGGCGACACGGTCGATGCATCGAATCTCCAGCGCCAGATTCTCCACGGCACGGATCGGATCGGCATGTCGAAAGTCGAGTCCGGCGAAAAAACGATCAAGAACCTGAATCCCGACGTAAACGTCGTGGCATTCAAAGAGCGACTTACGCGCGAGAACGTGGACCGCATTTTCGATCAGGGCTGGGACGTGATCGTTGACGGTCTCGACAACTTTGCAACCCGCTACTTGGTCAACGATGCTTCGGTTTGGAAGAAGATTCCGGTCGTACACGGAAGCATTTTCCGGTTCGATGGCCAGGTCACGACATTCTGGCCCGAGAAGGGTCCGTGTTACCGCTGCCTCTATCCTGAGCCTCCGCCCGCGCATCTTGCGCCCTCGTGCTCGGAAGCCGGTGTGCTCGGAGTTCTGCCAGGCCTCGTCGGAACTCTGCAGGCCACTGAAGCCATCAAGATCGTTCTCGGTCAGGGTGAGCCGCTGGTGGGCAAGCTGGTCACATACGACTCGTTGCGTATGAAATTCGGCACGCTCAAGCTTCGCAAAGATCCGTCGTGCCCGGTCTGCGGTACGAATCCGACGATTCATACGTACGTGGACTATGAGGAGTTCTGCGGCGGCGGCGGCGGCTGACGGCATCGCGAGGGTCGCTCGCGGGCCCGAGCTCATATGACTGCGAGGGTCTAGTCGTTGCGACCGGCCGCGCACGTGAGCAGGGCGACGAGTGCCGGAACTTTTGGGTAGGACCGCACTCTGACCTCGTTTATAAACCCACGAGGTAGCTGCGTGAAATTACTCCGTTCCCGACCCGCAAGCGGTCGGAAATTACTCCGTTCCCGACCCGCAAGCGGTCGGAAATTCCCGTCCACGTTCGTTCCCGTCGCACTTGTGATCGCGCTCGCATCAGGCTGCACGGAGGGCGCACCGCTGGCTCGGAAGGCCATTCATCGAGTCCACGCTCCCAGCGTTCGGCAAATGCTTGCGGGAGACGCGGCGCGACATACCCGCGCGATTCGCGAGGCGGCGACGCGAATGGCACCTGGCTTCAAGATCACGGACGTCGCGGATCGCGAGCGACAGATGAGACGACTGCTCAGACGTCTGAAGAATGGGCCGAAAGGAATCAGCGCGCTTGCGGCGTCGCCGATGTCGTTCTTTGCCGTTGTCGGAGCCGATGGCTTCGTCATCGCTCGGGAACGCGAACCGGACCATATGAAGGGCCTCGATTTCGGCAACATGTTCCCGGTGGTGAGAACCGCCCTTCAAGGGCAAGCAGGCAGCGCGATTGTCGAGTTTCCACCGGTGCCAGGTGCTGCCCTTGATGCCGCGGAGAAGAATGAAGAGCCGTCGACTCCGGCCGCTCCGCCGCCTGATCCCAACGCACCGAAAGGCAGCGTGAGTTGGATGTTCTCGGGACCAATCCGTGGCGAAGACGGATCGATCGTGGGGGCGCTTGCTCTCGGTATCCCACTGATTCGGCTCGAGCAGCGAATCACGAATCAGCTTCGATTGGATCACGCCTCGGAGCTCTCCAAAGGCCTCATCTTGTGGGCCTACGTCTATCACGGTCCGCATCTGTTCTCGCGTCCGTTCCAACACGTCGAGCTCGACACCGTCGTCCCATCGCTTGCGGATCGTCGCGCTGGGATTGCACGAAGCCCGGGGGGATTCACGACCGAGCGCGATTTGCTACGTCGCTGGTACGCGTTCGGTGTCGTCCCGCTTCCGTTCATTGCGGAGGACTTCGGCGTGCTCGTCGTTCGATCGGACCCACCATGAGCAAACACGTGAGCTCACGCGGAAACATTCTGGACGGAAAGGCGCTCGCGGGTCGCCTCCGTGCGGCGCTGAAGGAACGCACCGCCGTCGAAGCCAGCCGCGTGGGTCGTGCGCCCGGTCTCGACGTTGTGCTAGTCGGTGATGATCCTGCTTCCCATGTGTACGTGAAATCAAAGGAGCGTGCGGCGGCCGAGCTTGGCTTCGCGAGTTCTGTGCACCGTTTGCCCTCGAGCTCGACCGAGCAGGACGTGACCGCGTTGGTCCGCAAGTTGAGTGCGACGCCGATGTGCGATGGAATCCTCGTGCAGATGCCGCTGCCTTCGCACATGCACTCGGCGAACGTGATTGAAGCAATCGCGCCCGAAAAAGATGTAGACGGGTTGACGCGCGCAAGTGCAGGCGCGCTATTGCTTGGTGAGCCCGGGCTGCGGCCATGCACTCCGCGGGGCTGTCTCGCTCTGATCGCAGAATCGGGCATGAGTCTGAGCGGCGCGCACGCCGTCGTAGTTGGGCGTTCGATCTTGGTAGGCAAGCCGGTTGCTCAGCTGCTGCTTGCGGCTGATGCGACCGTGACGGTGGCGCACTCTCGAACGAAGAACCTTTCCGAAGTCATCCAGCGCGCGGATGTGGTGATCGCAGCCGTCGGAAAACCGAACCTCGTTCGCGGAGAATGGATACGCGAAGGTGCAGTTGTCATCGACGTCGGAATCAACCGCACGAGCGAAGGCTCTCTCGTGGGCGATGTCGAGTTTGCGACTGCGCGCGAGCGAGCGTCATTCATCACGCCAGTTCCGGGTGGCGTGGGACCCATGACGATTGCCATGCTGCTCGACAACACGCTGCAAGCGTTCGTCGCCCGAACGGCCTAGCGCGACGACTCAGCGGCTCGAGAACAAACGTTCGAGCAGTCGCTCCCGCTCGTTAGCGGACGTGTACGCAATCTCAATTTTGCCTTTGCCCTTGTTGTCGAGGATCGAGGTTTTCGCACCGAGGGTACGAGTCAGGCGAGCTTCGAGATCCTTGTGGTTGGCGCTTTCTTTTGCTGTCGGTCCACTGCTGCTCTTCGCCGCCCCTGACAATCGACGAACGCGCTGCTCGATTTCTCGAACGCTGAGCTGTTCGGCGGCCGCCGTCGCAGCGAGGCGCAACATCGTCGCGGCATCAGGCGCGCCGAGGAGCGCACGCGCGTGTCCTTCGCTCAGGTCGCCGCGGAGCACCAAATCCAAAACAGCTTCTGGAAGCTTCAGGATGCGAAGTGCGTTCGTGACCGCGACGCGACTCTTGCCCACTCGCTCCGCAATACGCTCCTGCGAGTAACCGTACTCACGCGCGAGGCGGTCATAGCCACGAGCGACTTCGATCGCGTTCAGATCCTCGCGCTGCAGGTTCTCGACGAGTGCGACCTCGAAGGCTTCGTTGTCGTTGAGCTCGCGCAGGTGGACGGGCACTTCGTGAAGTCCCGCGCGTTGCGAGGCTCGCCAGCGGCGTTCGCCCGCAATGATCTCGTAGCCGTCTGCGCCATGCTTTCGAACAAGAATCGGCTCGAGAACTCCGTGCTCGCGGATCGACTGAGCTAGCTCGTTGAGGGCGTCTTCGTCAAAGTGTGTCCTCGGTTGATCGCCTCGTGGACGCAACGATTCGATCGGTGCTTGGAAGAGAGTGCGCGACTGCGGAGTCGGAGCCGGGGGTGCAGTTACGCTTGGCTTGAAGACCTCGAATCCTTGACCGCCGAGTCCGCGTTTGCGCCCTGCGTCTGAGGAAGGTTGGGACGGCTTCGGAGGATTGGTCACGCGGCGTCTTTCGTGGGGTCGGGCTTGCGAGGTTGTTCGAGCAGCTCGCGGGCGAGGTTCAAGTAGCCATGCGCTCCACGCGAAGCGGCGTCGTAGAGCACAACGGGCTTCCCGTGCGAAGGCGCTTCGGCAAGCCGGACATTTCGAGGGATGACGGTCTCGTACACGTGAAAGTGGCGGCGAACCTCTTTGGCCACATCGTTCGCGAGATTGTTTCGCGGGTCGTACATCGTGAGCACAACTCCATCGATCACGATTCCGCGGTTGAGCGATGTGCGCACTCGCTCCACCGTATCTGCCAAGTGAGAAAGCCCTTCGAGCGCGTAAAACTCGCACTGAAGCGGTACGAGAACGGAGTCCGCCGCAACGAGCGCGTTTAGCGTGAGAAGGCCGAGCGAGGGCGGGCAGTCGATCAGAATGAAGTCGTAGTTGTCGCGTACCGGTGCGAGCGCGCGACGCAAACGCTCTGCTCGGTCGACGGCACCAACGAGCTCGAGCTCCGCCGCGGCGAGATCACGCGAGGCGCCCACCAGAGAGAGCGTCGCCAGATCCGTGGGCCGAATGGCATCCGCCAAGCTGCTTTCGCCCATCAGCACTTGGTAGCTTCCGCAACTTACGTCGCGCCCCGGAACGCCGACGCCGCTCGAAGCATTTCCTTGCGGGTCGAGGTCGATGAGCAGGACGCGCTCTTCGGCGACTGCGAGACTCGCCCCAAGGTTCACCGCGGTCGTCGTCTTTCCGACGCCGCCTTTTTGATTCGCGATGGCAAGCACGCGCGCGGTCATCGACGACCTTTGATCTCCCGCCCGCTTGCGGGTCGGGGACGGAGCAATTCCGGGCGTGTCATTGCGGGACCTTCTAGCAAGCGTCGATCAGCGATTCAATCAACGCATTTTTTGGTTGACGTAGGGTGAGGTAGTAATGTGTCGGCAGATGTAGGACAAGGTGCGAGGTTTCAGGATGTCTTCTACCCGATCAAACCGCAGTTATCGAACGTTCGAAGAATTTCATCGTGAGGAGATCCGCTCCGGCCAGAAACTTGGCTTCTCCGTAGACGACCTTTTCCACGAAGCGACATTCAACGCCGACCAAGAAATCCAGTACGACCGCGACGAACTCGACTTCGGTCGCTAGCTCGACCCGCGTAGCCACGACTTCCCGCGAGACGCCCGAACACTCCTCCCTAGGGTTGCTGAGCGTCGCCCCGCACAGCCTCGCGGTTTGGCCTGGATGAGCTGTTCGCTCATCCAGGCCTTTTTTATTGCCGGAGCTTGCTCATTCGAGCCGGTTTACAGCTTCACTACGGCTCGTCACGTCCAGCGCCAAAGACCTGCGACTACTTATCGGAGAT
>CAZWQH010000022.1:0-22750 GCA_964635815.1 uncultured Sandaracinaceae bacterium | reverse complement strand
CGCTTCGGGCGCAGCCGGCGGGGGCGCCTGCGGAGCACCGAGGCTGAAGCCAGATGAGGACGGCGTGGAGCTCGCCGTAATCGGCGCGAGCTCTAGACTTGTCGCGGGAGCGTCATTGGCGGCGTCCAACGGAAGGATTGCGATGTCGCTCTTCAGTTCTTCGTAGTCGTCGCCGAAGCTGGTCGTAGCATCGAGGTCTTCGAACTGAACCGTTTGTTCGTCCGCGCCTTCGTCATCGAGACCCGTCGTCTCAATGTGCGCGTCCGCGATCGGTGGAAGCGGTTCGAAGCCTAGATCGGTGAGGCTCTGGACCGCGGTCGTGTCCTGGAAGTCGTCGTCCGATCGTGCGGTCGCCACCTTCGCGGCGAGCTCGTTCATCGCATCAAGAGCGTTCTGGGACGTCGTGTCGCTAGCGCTGATCCCGGATCGCGAACCATCTGCACTGTGACCGCGCAACTCGGAGAGTGGCGTCCCGATCAGCGTCTGAGTAACCGAAGGATAACTTTGCGGCGGCGTTGACGCGCGCATCGCTGCTGGGGGAGGTGGTGGCGGCAATTTGCTCGAACGCTGAAGCGACGGACCGCTCGTGGTCGTGTCATCGGAGGCCACAGAGTCCGCGGGGGTGAGCTCCGAAAGCGACTGCTTGCTCGGACGGTCCTGGGCGGAATCGAGGGCGTTTACCAAAGTGCGGCGAACCTGCTGAGCAGAGAAAGGTCGCTCCTTTGCCTCTTTCGCTAGAAGCGATCGGACCAAAGAGACCCCCGGCCCGGGGATGCTCGCAGGAAACTCCGGAATCGGCGCATCTGCTTGTGCTGTGAGGATCGTGTCGTCGTCGCCGATATACGGCGCAGCACCGGTCAGCATCTCGAAAAGAACGCTCCCAAGCGCGTACAGGTCTGCCCTGAAGCTCGGCGAAGCACCCTTGATGAGCTCGGGTGCGATGTACGCTGCGGTTCCTTCGATCGAGGCGCGCCGGATCGAGCTGGTGTGTCCGGGCAACGCGGTGTCGATGAGGGACACTGTGTAGCCCGCACCGCTGGGCGTGAGGATCACGTGCCCCGGCTTCAGATCGCGATGCAGAAGACCAGCACGGTGAATATCGTCGAGAGCCTGAGCGACGCTCGACGCGATCGAAAGCGCTTGCCGAAGGGCGATCGGCCCCTGCTTGAGCAAAATCGAAAGCGAAAGGCCATTGATCAGCTCGCGGAACATCCAGATGGTTCCATCAGCCAACTGTCCGGTGCTGGTCGGGAGCGGAAGATTCGCGTTCGGCAACGACGGGAGCTTTGCGAGCTCACGAGCCATGCGCGCGCGGGCCGATGCAAGCTCCGTCGGCGTGCTTGAAGAACCGGATGGACCGGAGCTCGCGTGAAGGATTTTCAACAATCCATTGCTGCCGGAAGCGACATCGATCGCGCGGAAGAGCGTGGAAGTCGCACCGATCGCAAACGGTTCGCAGTTGCGGAACTTGGTCGCAAGCTCGCTAGGAATCGCAGCGACGGGAAGCGCGATGACGTCGGCGCCCACTGGAGAGCGGCCTCCGTTCGGCACCACCAAGCGTGTCTTGCTACAAACCGAGACCGCAGCCCCGCCGACGCCCATCATCGTCTTTGATGCCGGGCTGTTTGCTGTGGTGTTTCCCGATGCGTCAGCCGGCGTCTGCTCAGCTGCGTTGCGATCAATTCCTGCGTCCATCTAGCGCCTCATTACGTCCGTGCGCGAGCTACCTTCCCAAAACAAGCTGACGGGCGTGCCGATTGCAGGTTTACGGAAGATATCGTGCTGCTGGTCTGTGTTGCCGCCCTCGAAGTCCTGGCGGACTCGGAAGACGAGCAGGGTTAGCACAAGACACACCTCTGCCAACCGCAAGTGCAACTGCGGTAGCCACTCGAGAGAGAGCTGGAGCGCCCGTTATCTTGAGTTGAATCTACAGCTGAAACGAGGCAACTGGGGTGCGCTGGCCGGGACTGACTGGCACTTGGTAAGTACCTACAACGCGACCACCGACGGAGATCGAGACCGTCGCTGACGTGGGACCCGCAGGACCACCACATGCGTCGTAGTTGTGAACCTCGACGTTGTAGTTACCGCGCGGTGGTTGCCCGCTGTTCCAGTAGACGTTCTCGACGTTGGCCGCGCCTGTCGACGGGCTCCCGCAATTCCCGCGCGCATCGCGATCCAGGATGCCGCCGCTGTTGACTGCCTTGTTGTTGTAGAAAAGCTGCTGCCCAGCTGGATCCGTCACGTAAAGGTCGACGTCGGCTGCACCGGCCCAAGCCAAAGTCACTTGAATCGCCCCGCTCGCGTAGCCGCAACCCTCGTCGATCGCGCCGTTGCAGTTGTTGTCGATGCCGTCGCAGCTTTCCGCCCCGCCTTGCACGCACGTGGTCTCGACGATCGTGACGCCCGACGAAACTTGCGGCGTCTGATGCTGCACGACCACGGTAGGACCCGTGTAAACCGGCTGCACATACCCAGCGCGCACTGCCACCACGGCACGCGGACGCACGTAGCCGGCTCGCCACCAGCAACCGCCGAGCGCGGAGCTAAACAAGAACATGAGCGAGGCTGTTGCGAGAGTCGTTGTCGAGCGCGTGATGGATGTAAGCATTGGTCCTCCAGAAGCGGTTCGCCGCATTGGACGCTGGACGGTAGCCAGCATTCAAATGAGGGTCAACGCCGGAGATCCTAGATCGGCAGAAACGCGCGGGACCGCCAAGAGTGCTTCGCAGCTCCGAGCTCATCAAGACCGCACGCCCGGAAGAAGCTGACTCCGAACAACCCCCACGTCGCGTATCTCGTAGAGGACCGGTGGCACCGAGTCTCGCGACGGAGCGAAGGCACTCAGGGCACCGCTATCTGCGAGCACAGGCGCGTTTGGTGCATCGAGGACCAGATAGAGATTTGTCAGTCCGAAGGGACGCCTTTCTTCGATCGCATCCACGATACGTCGCCGATCCACGGACAGTTCGACCGCTCCGCGCCTCACCAGCACCCGACGATCCGTGATGATGTATTCGGTGTCGGCGGCCAGCGCGCGACTACGAGCGGTCGCATACCAAAGGAGTCCCAGGCCCACAGAAAACAGCAAAGCCGTCGTTGTAAGACCTCCCGCGAAGAGCAGGAGCCACGTCGGCGAGAAGATGCGCAGACCTACGTGTTCGAGATCGAGCAGCACGGTCGCGATGCGTATCCCGTACGCCGCTGCGCCAAGAAGCAGCACGATGCCGATCACCGCGGTGAAGAGCTCGCGCCATCCGGGCACCCAGCGTTCCGAAGCGCCCCCCCAAACCACTTGCTCCTCATGGTCCAACCGCTCGCTGAGCGTGAGGTCGCGATCATTGGCGCCATCTGCTCCTCGGGCGCCGCGAACTAGGGCAAGTACATCACCAGGGTTTCGCAGATCGTGAAACACGATGCGTTGTTTGCGTAGCAACGGTCCAAAAGGAACCGCACGTGTGAACTCGATATCGCCGACGCAAGCGCTGGTGCGATTCCACACTAGGCGGGTGTAGGTCAGAGCTTCGCGGTCCAGCGACCGCACGTATCGACCACGTCGCCACAAGACTCGCCGGTCCGTGATCGCAAACTCGCAGGAGTCGCGTAGCCAAAGAGGCGCGCAGTACAGCGCGATCCCCATGAGCACGAAGATCGCGGCAACGGCGTAGCCCTGAGCGGCGTGCTCGGTGACGTTGTGCTCGCGGACGAGCTCCGCGAAGAACGCCATGACCGCGCCCACCGAGCCAAGTGCGATTGCCCCAAGCAGGTGACTGAGCGGCCGCGACACCGTGGTGTCCGGAACGCCGAACCAGACGAGTCGTTCGCCACCGAACAATCGAAAATCGCGTGAGCGTTCCTCGGACTTCATTCGGCCTGATGAGTTTGACACCGTTGAGGACCAAAGTTCCTCCACTGCGTGATGATTCTCATCATTGACAGCGCGCCTCGTGCACGCTCTTCTGCCCCCCGATGAGCTCCTTGTCCGCGACAGTCGCTAAGCTTCGAGAAAGTCTTTACGCAAAATTCCCCATGCCCACGGTCGGCATGGTCCTTGGGTCGGGCCTCGGCGATTTCGCGGATACCTTCGAGAACGCACGCTACCTCGACTTCAAAGACACACCGGGCATGTCCGCCTCGAACGTCATCGGCCATAAAGGGCGCTTCGTCGCTGGGAACGTGAAGAACGTTCCAGGGCTCGAGTGCATCGCGATGCAAGGGCGCATCCACATGTACGAAGGTCACGCAGCCGAACAAGTCGTCCTGGGCGTGAGGGCAATGATCTCGCTGGGTGCGCGCACGCTCGTCATCACGAACGCCGCAGGCGGCATCGACCCGTCTTTTTCGCCGGGCGATTTGATGGCGCTCACGGACCATCTGAATCTGACCGGGCGAACACCACTCCTGGGGCACAACGACGACGCCTTGGGGCCGCGCTTTCCCGACATGACACGCGCATACGATCGCGAGCTCCGCGACATGGCACATTCGGTCGCGGGCGAAAAGGGATGGACGCTGCGCGAAGGCATCTATGCGGGATGTCTCGGTCCGCAGTACGAAACGCCCGCCGAAGTCCGGATGCTTCGCACGCTAGGTGCGAGCGCGGTAGGCATGAGCACAGTCCTCGAGACCATCGCTGCTCGCCACATGGGTGCGCGCGTGCTTGGCGTCTCATGCATCACAAATGCGGCCGCTGCAGAGGACGCGGCGCCTCTCTCGCACGACGAGGTCACCGAAACGGCAGCGCGCGCCAAGACGCGCTTCGTCAACCTCCTCGAAGGCGTCGCTCGCAAGCTTGCACAAGGCAACACACCAAGAAACGTTCGGTGAACCAATGAGAATGTCGATGACGCCAATCTCCCAAATCAACTGGCGCGAGCTCCGTGCTTGCGCATTGACCGCTCGCGCCAATGCGTATGCCCCCTACTCTCGCTATCTCGTCGGCGCGTCGGTGCTTACTCTCCAAGGCGCGATCTACACTGGCGCGAACGTCGAGAACGCGAGCTACCCGCTGAGCATCTGCGCAGAGCGCAACGCGATCGCAGCGGCAGTCGCTCTAGGGGTGCGCGAGTTTGCGGCCATGTATCTGGTGACCGCGGGCAGCTCGCCAACCTCGCCGTGCGGTGCGTGCAGACAGGTCCTGTTCGAGTTCGCGCCGGACATGGCACTGAGATGCGGCATCGTGGACTCGGACACGCCGTCGACCCAGTGGCGAGTCAGCGAGTTGCTGCCGGGTGCGTTCGGGCCGGCCAATCTCGCAACTCCGAAGCCCTAACCCCGATCAATCCAAAGCGGACGGCTGTAGGGTTGTGCGAACAGCGGATTCCGGGTACAGCGGGGTTTCCTTGGAGGTCGCCGGAACACCGAGCGGCCGCCATGAGCGCTCAAATGAAACCTACCGGCGACGTACTCATCCGCGACGGCGTAATCATCACCATGGACGAACAACGTTCCGTGGTGCGTGGCAACGTCCTCATCCGTGACGGCGTGATTCTGCATGTGGGCCCAGGGGGCGACACACGCGAGCTTCCGGCAGCCTCCCGAGTCATCGACGCTCGCGGTTGCGCGGTGATGCCAGGGTTGGTTCAAGCACACGTGCATCTCTGCCAGACGTTGTTCCGTGGAGCGGCGGACGATCTCTCGCTGATGCGGTGGCTCCGCGAGCGCATTTGGCCTCTGGAGGCTGCGCACAACGACCGCTCGCTCTTCGCAAGCGCACGCCTCGGTCTGGCCGAAATGATGCTCGCAGGAACCACGACGGTCCTCGACATGGGCACGGTCCACGAGCAGGACGCTGTCTTCGAAGCGATGCTCGCCTCCGGCATTCGCGGCTACTCCGGCAAGGCGATGATGGATCAGGGCGACGACGTCCCAGCCGGCTTGCTCGAAACAACGCGCGACTCGATGGCGAAGTCGCTTGAGCTGGTGAAGCGGTGGCACGGAGCAGCGGGCGGGCGCTTGGGCTATGCCTTCGCACCGCGTTTTGCGCTCTCCTGCACCCCCAAGCTTCTGCGTGAAGTCGCTGCCGCCGCGGTGGACAAGGGCTGCCTCATCCACAGCCACGCGGCTGAGCAGCTCGAAGAAAGATCTGCGGTTCGAGCCAAGACAGGAATGGACGACGTGGAGTTCCTCGCGGAGCATGGGATCTGCGGACCGAACACCGTCCTAGCCCACGGAGTTCACCTCTCGACGTCCGAGATGATGCGCGCAGCAGCCCGTGGCACACGCTTCGTCCACTGCCCGACTTCGAACCTGAAGCTCGCAAGTGGCATCGCCGATGTGGTCGCGATGAAGAGCGCGGGTCTGGTCGTAGCACTCGGTTGCGATGGCGCGGCGTGCAACAACCGACTCGATCCTTGGAGCGAGCTTCGCCAAGCCGCGCTCCTCGCAAAGGTCAAAAGCAACAACCCCGCAGCACTCCGGCCATCTGACGTGCTCGCAATGGCAACCATCGACGGCGCAGAAGCTCTTGGTATGGACGCGCTGATCGGCTCACTCGAGCCTGGCAAGCTCGGCGACGCGATCGTCGTGCGACTCGACAATCTTCACGAGATCCCGGCCGGCGATCCGATGAGCCGTCTTGTCTACAGCGCGACAGCGAACGACGTGACGCACGTCATGATCGACGGACGCGTCGTAGTCGACAATAGCGAGCTCCGTACGATGGACGTGGGCCGCGTCCGTGATGACGCGCGCAAAGAGGCGCAGCGTCTCGCCGAGCGCATGTAGTGCTTCCGGCGACGGGACCTGCGAGGAGTCCCGCCTGCAAGTAAGTCACCTCCTCGCTCAAATCGTTCGGCCGTTCGCGGTCACTCGAACCGTTTGTCGATGTAGCGCTTCGCGGCGACACTCGGCGAGCCGTGAGTCAGCCCACTGGGAGTGAGCAAAGCGTGAACAGGCTGCCGCACTGGACCTATTCGGCAAAAATGCTCAAACGAATCGATACTCCTTAGCAAGTGACACCGAGTGAACAGGACGAAGCGATCTGCTTCTGTCCTGACGAATGCCTCCACCTCGAACAGGTTTCGGACTTGCGGTTCAGCCGGTTCGCTATGGAGATGCGCGATTGACTCGAGATCCGCAATGGGTGTGAAGATTCGAGGAGTAAACATTGATCGGTCGTACGCCTTCTGGTCCGCGCACCAAACAATGCCCGCAGAAATCTTCGCGAGGAGCTGTACGTAGTGAGCGATCCGAATACCACCACTGGTCACTCGACCCGTCGCAGCTCCGAATCGCCGCAAGATCCGATTCCATTTCTGTTTGCTGATCGGTTCTGGATCCGTCGGAGTCGCTTGCAAGTACGTGCGTCGAGGATCCGCATCGAGGAAGGACGGAAATCTGAGTAAGGTGATCTGGAACGGGACAGCCTCGACAGGAAGCGACTGCGCACGTGTGGTGCCGTCGTTCCAACTAAGCTCTACCTCAGCTTCTTGCGGACGGGCTTTCGGTCGGCGTGTTGGGTAAACGTGCGAAGTTCGCAGCCACCCGTACGTTGCGGTGGCAAGCGGGGCCTCAAAGCGGTTGATCGCCGCCTGGCAAACGGGGCAAGAAGCGCGAGGTAAAATTGCGTTCCCACCCAGTGAGAGTGGCACGATGTGTTCGTCGGAAAGCTTGCCAACCGCTCCGCAATAGATGCATTCGCCAGCATCCGGAAGCTTGAAGTCCCGCTGCGCGTCTCGCGTCGTCATAGTGTTTGATCGGCAGAAGGCAGTGTGACGCGACGGGCACCCGAATGGCAATCTGCGCGAGGTTCGATTCTGGGAACGTAAGAGACACAGTACGCACGTCATCGAGAATCGCCGCGTTCGCTCGCGCTCTCGCGTGCTTCGTTCGGTGTCCTACACTGCCATCGAGCACGCTGAGGAAGCCGAAATGACTCATCAAACCAAAACTCTGCGGGAGCAGCTCGGACGAACAGAGTACGCGGGTTGGGCGACGGTCACCGTCGAACACGTCGATGGTCTTTACCGTCTCATGGAGGGAGGCATTCGCTGCGAGTCGGACGTCGAACTCGCCGACGAACTGCTGACGGCACTCGTGCTGCATCCCCGCGTAGCGGTTGCAGGAGTCCCTCTCAATCAATTGCCACCGGCCCTCATCCCACTGTTTGAAGACTGTCCGAAACCCGCGGTGACGTTTAGCGATAGTGACCCTGATCTTCCGGAATGGCTTACGACGACTTGGACCCGCGTCGACGAGGCGCGGCGAGCGGGCCTGCGCTCCCTGATCACAGGAGCAATGGCTGCGCCCGTTGGAACTTCAGAACCAACGCAGCAGCTCCTCGTCGGAGGCAGAATGTTGGACGTATCCGCGCGCGACCTCGCCGCCAACGTGAGCGAGTTCACTTTCGGCTTCGAGTCATTCAGCGACACGCTCCTAATGCTCATTGGGGGTGCGAGTACCTTCGCGGGTGAAAATACGAAGGACGTGTTGTTTCCGACTCTGGACGAGCAACTAGAAGCAGCACTTGGGAGACCAGCGGAAGTCCCGCGTCCGGATGTGCTTCGAATGGTCTTGAGTCGAGCGCAGAATGTTCGCTCCCGCATCCCTGAATCCATTGAAGCAGTCCGAGCAGAACTAAGTCGCAGTGTCACACGAGTCCATCAGCTGCTCTCCGACCTTACGGAGCACCCACTTCATTCGAAGGAGGCGCGAAAAGCCGGTCAGGCGCTTACGCACGAGGCCCTCGTGCTCGCTGGACGTTCCGAAGGCACACACGCGCTGTATAGAATCGCGGTCCGAGGACTCTCAACGTACCTGGTCGCGCCGATCCCGAACTCGATCATCCGAGAGGCTGTGGTTTCCTCCATCGCGGAAGTCGCGCCGCAAGGTATCGCGCGTATAAGAAACTGGTTCCGTCCTTCGTTCAGTCGCGCTCTCAGACTCGTGGACTCTGCGACGCATGATCACCCGAGGAGACGGCTGTTGAACGAACTGCTCACGCGCGAAGAGAAGGAAAGCATGGTAGCAATCGCGCACCGCCGCGAAGCAGCCCAAGGACGCTCCGGCTAGCACAACACGCATCGCCATCAGGATGTTCGTCTCCGACGGGAATAGGGGAAAGGAGACCTAGTCGAGACTCGTGCCTGCGGGACGCAGGCGCGCCAGATGCGCTCATGCGCGCGCGTCGTCCAGAAGACTCGCACCGTAAGTACATCGACCGATTGTTGCGACGCCGTCCACGAAGTGGGCCGCGAGCAAATAGCGGCCCGGGCCGTGCGGCACTGCCGCGCAAAGATGCATGTCCGCGCCGCTCGAAACCTCCAGAGTGAAGGTCCGTCCGGTGACGTTGCCGCGAACCACTTCGAGGACGCGAACTTGAAACGTCGTATCGCCAGCGTTCGTTCGGAGCACCGTAAGCTCCGCCGTAACGACCGCACCGTTTCGCGCCACAATGGTTTCTGGATATCGTATGTCATCTGCGGCGCGGCACTGACACGCGCTGGCAGGGCTCGCGTACAACGAGAGACCCAACACAGCGCACGTCAGCGCGCTAGCAGCGACCGAGCTCAGCGACACGTCTGAACGGTATCGACACGTGTCGACACGCAAACCGTTGTCGGACCACGCATGACGGCGCGGCACGCCGTTATGAACTCCGCGCCTACGCCGCACGTCGGCGCCGCGTCGGCAACCCACCCGGCGGCGAACGAGCACAGCGACACACCCCCAACCGACAGCGAACAACGACCCCGATCGGATGGAATACGAGCTTCTTCGACGTCGTCGCAGTCGTAGTCGAAATCTTCGGCGGGAGCGGCGCCGGCGATCGCACTCGACTGGAATGCTCGCTGATTAGGTCGCACGTTGGGGTTCGCGTCGTTGCAATCCGAGGCAACACGGCCCGTTGGATTCCGCGTCGTCCACGTTCCGGTGCCCGCGCAGGGTGATGACCGCGGGCGCGCACACGACATCATCGTGCTCGCGCCAGGGGACGCGTACGTGTCCCCGTCACAGTCCACGTACCACGTAGAAGTCATGTCGGTCGTCGCTGGGTTGCAGTCGGAGTCCTTGCCGTCGCAGATCTCTGCGGCGCCCGGATAAACGTTACCGTCCGAGTCGTCGCAATCCGTACCGCAGGCGCCAAGCGAGGACGGTGCGATGCCGTCGCGATCCGTGTCGATCAGCGTGTACGTACATCCCACGCGCGGAACGCACGCATCGCTGGTGCACGCATTCGTGTCGTCGCACGCGAGGTTGACCCCGGCCACGCAACGACCATTGCGCCCGCAGAACTCAGCTCCGTTGCAAGGATCGCCATCGCTGCACTGCTCGGGCGTTGTGCATGCGATCTCGCAGCTCCCGGCCTGACACGTCAGAGACGTTGGCCCAGCGGTTCCACACGTCGCTCCATCGGCCAGGTTCGTTCCCGCGACACACACGTGCGAGGTGCGATTGCAGGTCTCGGTGCCGTTGCACGTCTCCTCGTCGTCGCAATCCGTGTCGGTCGCACAGCTGAACGTGCAGTTCTGCTCGCAGCCATCGCCGTCCACTCCATTGCCGTCATCACAAGCTTCGGCGCCGGTGGCAACGCCATCGCCGCAACGAGCCGGCGTGCAGAGACCCGAGATGCAGACATCGATAGTGCTCGGCGTGCTGTCGATATCGCACCGTGCGCCACTGGCGGGAACGTTGTGCGCGACACAGCGTCCGCTTTCGCACATCTCGGCGCCGTTGCAGAAATTCCCGTCGTCGCAGGTCTCCGGGCACATAGGAGGAGGAGCATCCGATGGCACGCTCGCGTCTAGGGCGGCACCATCAGCTAGCGTGGCGCCATCAGCACCGCCGCCCGAGTCTCGTCCCACCGCCGAGTCCGTCCCTGGGCTAGCGCCGTCGCTACGTGATGCGTCGATCGCGGATCCATCCGCCGTCACGACCGCGTCCGTACGCGTCGACCCGTCGCTGTTTCCGTTGCTCGAGTCACCCACGACACCCGAGTCGGTGTTGACGGGCGGCACGACAGTGTCACCACACGCTGCGATACTGACGGACACGATCAAGAGAGCGATAAGCCGACGCATATTTTCTGCCTCCAAGTGATGGCGAGCATGCTCCCATGGCCCGGACTCTGATGTCACGGAAACTGCACCACGCGCACGGCCAGTATGCGTAAGAGCATCTAGGCGCGCCCCTCTTAGCAAAACGCCTCGGGGACCTTTCGGTCGCCGAGGCGCGTCACAACTACGAGTAGTCTAAGGGGTAAACCGAGTCGGAGCCTCGAGCACTCCGAGTGGTTGGGTCAGTCGGCGAGGCCGAGCGCGCCGCGCTCTTGGCGAACTTCGTCACACAGGTCGACCTTCTTGGGGCCGGACGTCAGTTCGACAGGCGAGAAACCCGTAAAGCGAACGTTGCTCTGAATTTCGGCGGTTTGGGTGATGCCACTCGGGCACACCTGCCTCCCGGCAGAGCGCTGACACAGGTAGGCGCCGCACGTGCGATGCGTTCCGTTCCATCCACATCGATTCTCCGCATTGTCGATCGTCGCCTCGCAGACGCGGGTGTTGCGGTGGGTTGTTATGCGTGTTGCACCAAGCTCTGGATCCGAGATGTGGAACCAGTAGTTCGACGAGATGTCGAGGACACCGTTGCGGTGTGACGTGTCGACCTGAGGAATCGACGTACGAACACCGTTCGTCATCGGACCGTTGTCGAAGATGTTGGTTCGCACGATGTGGGACTGTGGATGAAGCGAGTTGGCTTCGATCACAATGCCCCGTCCGTTGCCGCGAATGTTCGAGTCTTCCACCACGAGCAGCTCCGGCGCGTTGATGCGAATCGCGTAGTCGGTGTTGTTGATGATGTCCGTGCGGATGAAGACCGGATCACGGCCCCAAGTAGTTGGGAGCGTGGGCCACGTGACTGCGGGCGGCGGATTGAACTCTGGGCTCGGACACGCTTCGAAGCCCCACGTGACGCCAGCGTTGGGACCGGTGACGGTGACACCGCGCGTGTTGCTCGCGATCGTCGAGTCGGTGACCTCGAGCTCGGTTGCGTTGAGATTGAGGCCATCCGCAAACCCGCTAACGACCGCGCGAAGGAAGTGCGACGTTCGCTGCGCGTTGTTGCCCTGGATGCCGTTTCCAGTGCCGGACTTCTTGCCGGAGATCACAGTGTCGGTAATCGATACCGAGCCACCGTCGATGAAGATGCCGTTGTTCGCCTGCGTGATGACGAGGTTCTGCGCAACGTTGTCGAACGAGCCAGCGCGGAACGCCATCGCCCAGTCGACCGTGTTGATGTTCACGTTCTTGAACGTGTTCCCGCTGCTGACCGCTTGAACGCCGATCTGCGCCTTCTCGATGTACACGTTCTCGAACGTGTTCGTTCCGTTCTCGAGCATGATGCCGGCCCAACCCGTCTTCAGGGCGGTGAAGACGACCGGATGCTGCTTCGTTCCGACCGCTTGAATCGTGCCCTTCACATTGAGGGAAACGGTTCCCCAGTTGCCGGTGCCGAGGAAGTTACCTTCGACGCGCACGCCAGGGTTAATCGTAAGAACTGCACCTGCTTCGACAATCGTCGGCTCGAGGAGAACGACCTTGCACTCGTTCCACGTGGTGGTGGAAACCGTTTGGCCGCCTTGGATGAAGCGTTGTCCGGAACACGGTGCGTTCTGGACAGGGCGACGGCATTGAAAGTCGGTGCCTTTGCAACCGACTGTGATCTTGTAGCTGCCCGCTGCGCCTGGATCGTTCCAAGTCGACATCACGACAAGGTAGCGTCCGTCTTTGGCAATGGTGAGAGGCGCAAGCTGTGCCTGCACGTCGTCGCCGTCATCGTCGGCCTCGAAGAGCTTGGGGCCCTTCTTGTTCGAGTTGATTGGACCGTACACGCCGATGACGGTGTCGAGCGCGGAGCCCGGGGTCGCATCGCCGGAGTCACTTCCAGCTTTGGTCGCAACACCTACGTCGACGATCGCGCCGGCTTTGGCCTCGAACGTGAAGCCGTACGTGCGAACGCGCGGATTGAAACGTCCTTCGATCGTGGATCGAAGCTCGATGTTCTCGATGATGCGCGCAGATGAGAGTTGATCTGCGGGACTGTCTTCGCCGAGCTCGACGGATTCGAACGGAGCTTCACGCGAGAGATTCTGTTGACTGCTACAGGCCGCTCCTGTGAGTAGTGCGGCAACGATAAGACGACGATTGGTCATGATGGGGTGCGCCTCCACAGCGCACGCCGCCAATCGCAAGTCACGTGCCGCGACGCAGATTGATCAGGTTCAAGCCAGATCGCGCGGATCAACGAGCGAAATACGACGCCTGTTTTCTAGGTGGGGGGAAGCGTACCGGCGCCCGTACCAGTCAGTGATGGCTACGCTCGACGCCAGCAAAAAAACAGGGAAGGAAAAGAGGAATTCGAACGTATCGCGCGATTCTGATGACAAGTGGTAGGTGGAGTGACCAGCTCGTGGGCCTCCATTGCTCGCCGCGCGAGCTTCAAACTACTGCCCGGCGATTCGCCCGGTCCCACCCGTCGCAGGCAACGTATTACTAGGCGCCACGAAACCACTGGGCCGACCTTCGCCCGTCGCGGGGAGAGTCGAGGTTGGATTCACGAACCCGTTCGGGCGCCCTTGCCCAACAGCAGGCAGCGACGAGGTGGGCGCTACGTACCCTTGTGGGCGCACAACGGTGGGCGCGGCCGGCTCGTCCCTTGTCGTCGGTGACCGTCGGAGTTGCACCGTCGCCGTGACTGTCGTCGGAGCTCCAGGAATCGGACCCCGCATAGAGAGACCGCTGAGCTTTCTCATGAGACAGTCGCGAATCGTCGAGTCGAACGGCGCGCTCACAGACGCTCGATAGATCATCCCGTCAGCGGTAAGGCTCGCCGAAAGGCCGATGTTCGTTACTTCTTGTGCGGCGGTCCCCGCGGGAACGCACGAGCTCGGATCGCCGAACGCGGTTCGAAGCTCAGCAGACAAGTCGCGCGCAATAGGGGTCCCGTCCGGTGCTGTCTTCTCCTGCTCAATGGGCGTGTCCTGCACGGTGGCCCGAGTGGCGGGAAGAATACGCCGGCCTCGAGAGTCCACTGTCGCGCGTCCTCCGCGCGAGGGCGCCGCGACTGGAGCTGTACCCACTGAGGGTTCCGTCGTGGGCTCTTTGTAGAACGGCGATTTGAGCTCGCGGTTCTCCTCCTCGCATCCGAGAACGAACAGCATCGCTGAAACGTAGAAGAGACGTGGCAGAATCATGCCGTAGTTTTTACCAGCAACACAGGGCGTCGTGCGACTCTTTGGTAATGCGACTGTCAGTCGTACGCGGGACAGCGGCGATCATAGGCGTCATTTCGACGTTGATCGCCAGCCGGCCAGTCGTCGCTCAACACGAAGGCGAGCCCGAGGTCATCGAAGCGGAAGAACGGGTGCAAGGCGACGGCATCGTCCGCTGCGGCATCGTCAACGGAACCGTGTCCATGGTGACAACGACATCGACGGTGGACATCGTGCATCTCTTTCTCGGAGCCAACGGCGATGTGGAAATTCTCTGGGACGGGCCAGGATCCACGCCCGAGCGGATATCGAACATCTTGGCTCGCCGGGATGACAAGCACGTCGAGCGGATGTGGGCACCACCTGGCATGGGTCCTCGCACTCGGACGATCTCGATCCGAGTCACCGAGCGCGTTTCGGCACCTACTGCCACGCCGGTGCGGCGCCGATGGCCACGCCCTCCGCCCTTCGTGCCTCGTGTGTGGATCCGACTTCTTGATCAGAACTACGCCGCGATCCCTGTTGTGTGCGGCACAGTTGCGCCGACTTCACCGGCACGACTCGCGAGCGACCTCCGTGTTGAGCAAGCGCGTGCCAGTCTCCTCGCACTCCTTCCGCAACTCCAACCCGTTTCGCTCGGACCGATTCGCGCACGCATCGACGAGCTGGCGCGCATCGTCTCTGAGGACGACCGCGATGGGCGTTGGCGAACGCTTCTCGTCGAAGATGCCGCCCGCCTCGTGCGCGATATCGGGCGAGGTCTAGTTCCTTTCGAGAAGCCGCGCGGGTACGTGCGCATGGGTCATGTCTCGCGACTCGACGATCACGCGCCTCTGTATGAGCTTCTCGTGCCCGCGGGTTATCGGCACTCCGCCGCCACCGGCATCGCTGGCCCAACCCCTGCGACGACCCGCGAGTGGCCGCTGCTCGTGACGCTGCATGGATTTGCAGGCAACGCGGGGGACTACTTCCGGAACACACTCGGATCACCACGAGTTGGCGAGACGCTGCTCGGACACGGACGCTACGGACCGGTTCCGACGACCGCGCCCTTTTTCGTCGTCGCACCAACCGGCCGCGGGCAAGCGATGTATCGCTACGCGGGCGAGGAAGACGTTCTCGAAGTGATCGCCGATGTTCGCGCGCGCTTTCGAATCGACCCGCGACGGATCTACGTCACCGGTGGATCGATGGGCGGCACCGGCGCCGCGTGGTTGCCGTTTCGCTATCCCGGATTGTTCGCCGCATCTGCTGCGCTTGCCGGGTATCACGACCAACGTGTTCGACAGGACACGAATCACGCTCTCCTGACGCCGTGGGAACGCGCCCTCGAAGCCGAGCGCAGCGACGTGGACTGGGCAGAGAACGCACTCCACCTACCCATGCTCCTCGTTCGCGGCACGCAGGATCGTCCGATCGAGTGGACTCGCAGCTTGGCTACACGGCTTGGGGCTCTTGGCTATCGATACGAGCATCGAGAACCCAACCTGGGACACAACGTGTGGACGGAGACATATGCCGACGGAGCCATCTTTCGATGGTTCGCTCCGCATCGAACCACCCAGAGCGTGGAGCGCGTCCGCTTTCGCACCGCGCGCGACCGACATCATCGTGCGTACTGGGTAGACGTTCTCGAACGCTCGAGCCCCGATGGGTTCGCGGACATCGACGCAACGTGGGATCGCGCCGCGACAGTGAGTGTGGCGATCTCTGGCGCGACTCGCTTGGGACTCGACCGCCCAAGTACCGACGCAAACGTTACGCGCGTGGTGATCAACCAGGAGGCGATCCTCACCAGTCTCCCGGCAGCCTTCGAGCTCGCGGCTGGACACTGGGTCGTCTCCTCGCGAACGGCGCCCGCTCGGTTCATCGGTCCCATTCGCGACGCGTATCACGATCCGCTCCTCTTCGTGTACGGGACGCAAGACGCGCGCTTCACCATCCTGAACAAAGTGGTCGCACGCTCATGGGCGCGCCCCAAAGGCTGGGTCGTTCACTATCCAATCATTGCGGACACGGAGCTCACGAGTGAGATGGCGAGTGGCAAGACGCTGGTGCTCATCGGCCCTCCGTGGAGCAACTCCGCTCTCGAGCGAATCGCGCACTTGCTGCCCATGAAAATCTTGCCCGACGGTATCGGAATGGCCCCCGACACGTTCATCGCAGCAACTCCAGAGTTCGAGAATCTGGGCGCGGCGTTTATCGCCAGGAACCCAGAAGCGCTCGAGAGTCGCGTCGTCGTCATCGCGGGTCTCACGCCGCTTGCGATGTGGCAGGCGCTTTCTCTGCCCGACCTTCTTCCTGACTGGGTCGTGTTCGATCGACGCATTGCCCGTGCACGGGGCGCGTTCACCGCGGGCGGATCGGCGGCGAGCTTCGTCGCGACGGGATACTGGCCCTCAAGAACCGACGAACGTCCGTAGTTTTTCTACTTCGCCGACGTCTCCGAGCGCAATCAGGGTCATCCCCGCTTCGAGCGCCATCGTCGAGGGTGGGTTGTGCACGATGGAGCCGTCTTTCGGACGCGCCGCGATAATCAGCGCGTTCGTGTGAGCGCTCCATTCCGCGTCTCGAAACGCGCGCCCCACGAGCTTCGAGCCCGCAGAGATCGTCGCTTCTTCGATTCGAAACGAGCGACCCTTGTCGCGCAGCATTTGATCAAGAAACTCCACCACCTGCGGTCTGAGCATCTCACTCGCGATGCGCATGCCACCGATGCGATTCGGCTGAACGATTGCGTTCGCCCCTGCACGCCGAAGCTTCTCAACGGCCGAGGGCGCAACACACTCAGCCACGATGCGGCTCGAAGCGTTCAACGAATGTGCGCTGACGGTGACGAAGAGATTGTCGCGGTCGTCGCCAAGTGCACACACGAGACCTTTGCAGCGCATGATTCCCGCTTGGGTCAGGACCTCGTCGTCGCTGGCATCACCGATGACATAGAGGATTTCGACCGATGGGAAATCATGCAGCAACTTCTCGATGTGTTCGGTGGAAAGATCGACCACAACGAATGGTGTCTTCGTTGCGACAAGCTCCTCGACGATGTGCGCCCCTGTTTGGCTGACCCCACAAACAATCACGTGACCTGACAGCGCATCGATCTTGCTTTGCATACGATTCACCCGAAGCATTCCGCGAATATCTGTATCGACGAGCAGCGCCGTGAACGTGGAGACGAAGTACACGAGCGTTCCGCTTCCCACCAGGATGAGCGCGACGGTCCAGATTCGCGCAGAACCCATCGCATCCATCCCAGGAAGCGTTTCGCCAAATCCAACTGTCGAGAGCGTGATGATCGTCATGTAAAGACAGTCACCCCACTCCCAATCTTTCCCCGCACTCGCACCGATGCCGTGAAACCCGACCGCGCCTACAACGACAATCGCCACCAGAACGATCGCCGCGGTCACCAATCGCTCTACGAGCACTCGGTGTCCCTCCCCGTCGATGATCTTGAGGCTTGCCATTGCACCGGTGCTGCGCGACCGGCGTGCGGACGGTAGCAGCGCCCGCTTCCGCGGTCAGCTACCATCCCGCCATGACTCGAGCTCGCCTAGGGGCGTGTGCGATCAACCAAACCCCTCTGGCGTGGGATCACAATCGCGCCAACATTCTCAGCGCGATCGAGCACGCGCGCGCCGCGGGCGTGGAGATTCTCTGCCTGCCGGAGCTCTGCATCACCGGGTACGGATGCGAGGACGCGTTCTTCAGCGAGGACGTCGCTCGCAGGGCGCTGGAGTCCCTCGAGACCATCGCCCCAAAGTGCACCGGACTCGCTGTTTCAGTCGGCCTTCCGATTCGCATCGACGGAATCCTCTACAACGGAGCCGCGTTCATCGTGGACGGCGTCGTCGCTGGAATCGTTTGTAAGCGTTTCCTCGCGGGATCCGGAGTGCACTACGAGCCGCGTTGGTTTCGAGCGTGGGAAGAAAAGCGTGAGACCACGCTCGACCTTCCGAGCGGAGCGCAGGTTCCAGTTGGTGACCTGCTCTTCACGATCGATGGAGTGCGCATCGGATTCGAGATCTGCGAGGACGCTTGGGTGAACAAGAACCGTCCTGGGTACGCGCTCAAGAAACGCGGTTGCCACATCATCCTGAATCCAAGCGCGAGCCATTTCGCATTCGGCAAGCATGCCGTCCGTCGTGAGCTGGTGACGACGGGTTCGCGAGAGTTTGGTGTGGCCTACGCCTATGCAAACCTGCTTGGCAACGAGGCAGGTCGAATCATCTACGACGGCGACGTGATGATCGCGGCCAACGGTGAGATCGTGGCCGAAGGGTCCCGATTCTCGTTTGCCGATCACGAGCTCACGTGGGCAGATGTGGAAGCTCGAACCGGAGATGTCCACGATCTGAACGAACCGGTGCAAGCGCTGATCCCTGTGCACACAGAGTTCGTCTTTGGAGAAAAGTCGGAGCTTCAAGCCGAGTCTCTAAGCCCCGAGTGGGAACCGAAGGTCTACTCGAAGCACGAAGAGTTCGCGCATGCGGTTGCGCTCGGGCTATTCGACTACGGGCGCAAGAGCCATTCAAAAGGTTTCGTCGTCTCGCTCAGCGGCGGTGCGGATTCAGCTGCGTGCGCCGTGCTCGTCAACCTGATGCTTCGGTTTGCCGCAGAGCAGCTGACGTTGCCCGGAGCGCTCGAGAAGCTGGGCCTCACGAACGCGAGTGGCTCGACGTTTGAAGAGGCAATGGGCTCGATACTCCTTTGCGCGTATCAAGCGACGAGCAGCAGCGGAGAGGTCACACGTACTGCCGCACGCGAGGTCGCCACCGCACTGCACGCTGAGTTTCACGAGCTCGACATCGACGCCATCGTGAACAGCTACGTTTCGCTCGCGCAGGACGTCGTGAAGCGTTCCCTCGAATGGGAACGTGACGACCTCGCGCTGCAGAACATTCAAGCGCGAGTGAGGTCGCCTGGAATCTGGTTGCTGGCGAATCTCCGTGGCGCGCTCTTGCTAACGACGTCGAATCGCTCAGAAGCGGCTGTCGGATACGCAACGATGGACGGCGACACCTCCGGCGGACTCGCTCCGCTCGGCGGGATCGACAAGCACTACCTTCGCGAGTGGCTTCGTTGGATGGAGCACGAAGGTCCGCATCACGCAGGCGCCGTGCCGGCACTGAAACTCGTCAACGCGCAGGCTCCAACTGCAGAGCTTCGACCAGGAGGAATGCAGACGGACGAGAAGGACTTGATGCCCTACGAGATCTTGGACCGAATCGAGCGCGCGGCGATCGGCGAGAAACAATCGCCGATGGAAGTCTTCAAGACATTGACCGTCGAGCGCCCGAACCAGTCCTCCGCAGAGATCGCGGGCTGGGTAGCGCGCTTCTTCAAAGCGTTTGCGGCGAGCCAGTGGAAGCGAGAGCGATATGCCCCCGCGTTCCATCTAGACGATCAGAATCTCGATCCCAAGACGTGGTGTCGCTTCCCAATTCTCTCAGGAGGCTTCGAGAAGGAGCTCGAAGAGCTTTCGGTCAGCGCGCTATCGCTGCAATCGTCGCGTCGTGTACGCATTTCGTAGTAGAGCGAGCAACGTCGCTTGCACGAGGAATACAGAGACACCACCGTTCGCCCCCGATGCGACTCCAACTGAGGACCGGACTGTTTCTGATCACCGTGCTTTCGGCGTGCGCGAGTGCGTCCGAGACGGGACCCACCACGGGTCCGGCGGCGTACGTCCTGACCGACGGGACGCGAGTTTCGATCTCTGCAGAGCGCGAGGTGCGTGTTTCGCGCGCAGACGGAAGCAGTCTCGTTGCAACACCCGCTACGGCCTTTCCCACGCTTGTGACTTTCAACGGACAAGTCGAGTCCGCCTTTGGATCGTACGAGTTCACACGGCGCGACGAAGTTCGAACCCCTGCCTCCCGATTCCTATCCAGTCAACAGCGAGGCGGCATAGTGGAGGTGCGATGGGAAACAGCCGCCAACACGGTGGTCACGCTCGAGGTCTCGGTTCAGCGCGCGGGTGAAGCCACCCGCCTGCGTTGGAAGGTGGCGGATTCCGCCACGCCGAACGCGATTGCGATTCCGCTGACCTGCGACGCAGAGTCTACGTTCGCAGGCTTCGGAGCTCAGTACGACGACACGGATCAGCGCGGCGACGCGTTCGCGCTTTGGGTCGAAGAGCAGGGAATCGGCAGAACTACGGGATACCCAATCAGCGGATCTGCGCACACGACGTATTACCCGATGCCTTGGTGGTTGGACTGGCGGGGATTCGGTGTGCTCGTGGATACGACCGCTCGGACGCTCGTCGACCTTTGCAAGCGAGATCCGAATGTGGCGTGGGTAGAGGTCGAGGACGGGGCCGCTGTCGACCTACTCGTGCTGCACGGGCCGCGTCCACGAGACGTCATTCGTGAGCTTGGAAACGAAGTCGGCCGGCCGAGTCGCCCACCAGACTGGGCGTTCTCACCTTGGATCGCAATTCAACACGGTCGGGAAGAGGTGCTCGCGGAGGCCGATGCTCTGACGCGCGCGCAGATCCCGTTCTCAGCGCTTTGGGTTCAAGACTGGGTAGGCGGACGAACGCTGATCGGCGACGTCTATGACCTGAACTACCGGTGGGTTGCGGATCCAGGGCTCTACCCGGATTTGCCGGAGCTAGTCCGACTGATTCGCACACGTTACGGCGCACGTTTTCTCACGTACGCCAACCCGTTCGTCCTGAAGAACGACGTTCACTGGACTCCGATGGCAGACGCGAGCCTGCTCATTCGAAACCGGTCGGGCGCTCCGTATGAGTTCCAGACCCTCGGAGGCGTGGCCTCCTTGCCCGACTTCACGCGGGCGGAGTCGTACGCGTACGTGAAATCGTTCCTACGCTCGATGGTCAATGAGCATGGCTTCGACGGTTGGATGTCGGACTTTGGAGAGTGGCTCCCCGCTGACGCAACGCTCGTGAATGGCGAGGCGCGCCTCGTACACAATGTGTATCCGTCGCTGTGGCAGCGCGCATCGCGTGAGGTCATGGACGAACTCCGTTCGAACGGGGATTGGGTTCTCTTCAGCCGAAGCGGGTGGACGCGCGCACAGAAGTATCAGCAGATTGTGTGGATCGGTGATCAGGAGGCCGACTTCTCGCCCTCCGACGGGCTCCCGACCGTGGTCCCCGCGCTGATCAACCTTGGACTCTCCGGCGTGCCCTTCGCCACGCATGACGTCGCCGGATACAGCGGCGGTCCGAGCACCCAAGAAGTTTTCGCTCGCTGGACCGAGCTGGCTGCGTTTGGACCTGTGTTTCGGACACACACGGGCCTGAAGTCGCGCGCGAATTGGTCGTGGAGTCGCAACGCAGAAACCACGAACCACTTTCGCCGATTCGCGCGAATCCACGAGGCTCTGGGCCCGGAGCTGCGCGCTCTCGCGGACGAAGCCGCGCGCTCTTCGCTGCCCATCGTCCGGCACCTCGCGCTCGAGTTCGAGAGCGACGCAGCCAGTCGCCGCGTTCACAATCAGTTCATGCTTGGGCCCACGCTTCTGGTTGCCCCGGTTACCTCGCCAGGCGCGACGATGCGTCAAGTGTACCTACCGCCGGGCACATGGTTTCATCTCTGGACCGGCAGAATGTTCGTCGGCCCCGCGACCATGGAGATCGAAGCTCCCATCGGATCCCCTCCCGTCTTCTCGCGCGACGTCGACCGCCCTGATCTTCGAGCAATCTGACCGTTCCGAAATCCGCCGTTTGCGAGCCGAGAGTTCACTCGGACGTAACGGTGATTGCACCGTTGGTGCCCGTGAGCGGGACTGCGCTGGCGCCGCCGCTCGTCGCGACGAATCCACTCAAGACGAGTGGAGCCGTGGTCTGGGTTGTGCCCGTCAGCGTGACGGTGAGATTCGCGATGACCCCGCTCGCGATCGTGGTCTGGTTGATCCCGATGATCAGGCAACGCACCTGGGTGGGCGTGATCGCGTTGCACGCGAGCATCTTCTCTGCCGCGGTTGCGCTTTGTCCGATCGCGAACGTCGCCGCGCTGAAGTCGGTCGCCGCAAAAGTCAGGTCCCACTGGAGGCCGCTCACATCATCGCAGCCGCGGGCGTCGAACGTGAGGGGTACGGTCACCGTGTTTCCAAGGAACGCGCTCGCGCTTCCAAGCGCCAGGTGAACACCGCGTCCGCAACGACCTGCGTCGCTCGAAGCGCTATCGGAGACCGCGCCATCGCCACCAGCGGGCGAATTGCTAGAGCATGCCGCAAGAGCGGCAATCGCCAGGACCGCGCACGTTCGTCGAGATGGAGTTCGCATGGGGCGCACTCTATACGATGCGCCAACGCTCCGCCGCGGGGAGTGACGGAGAACCTAACGAGGAAGCTCTCTAGCGACTCACGCGGGCTCTGCTACCAACCCGAGCCGTGCGCGCGCCATATGAGCGCTAGCGTAATCGAATGAAAGCCCGCGATGCCCAGATTGCTCAGCACGACCGGGTTGGCCAGCGTTCCCACGGTCAGTGGTGTGGTTAGCTTGTAGACAACCTGCATCAGCGAGAGAACTGCCACGAGTTCCGGATTGCGAGAGAGCAA
>CAZWQH010000021.1:0-22860 GCA_964635815.1 uncultured Sandaracinaceae bacterium | reverse complement strand
GCTCAGCGCCCAGCAGCGCCGCCCAAATTGGCTTTCCAGAAAAGCCAGGCGGATAAGAGCGAAGCGATCAAGTCGATCGCCGAGAGTGAGCCTCCTGGGTGTCCGCTGCCGGCCTTCGTGATCATCTCCAAAATCTGTGCGCGGAACGTGCGGCATCGATTCTTGAGCGTGATGACCTGTGCGTCGCTTGTCGTCATTGGGCGCGGACCCTACCACGCGTTTCGCAGCTCGTCCGCGGCCTTGCGAGCGAATGACAGGCGCCGAGGCACCGGGTGCCCTAGAGTTCGCCAGAACAAGCAAGCACCATGAAATTACTCATAGCGATTGAAGAGAAATTCGCCGTTCTGGCCGCGCGCGCGAGCATCGCAACAGGTAGCGTTTGGACATTCGCGCTTGCGATCATGGTGATCCTCGGGTGGGCGGCGCTTGGGCCTCTGCTCCACTACTCCGAGACCTGGCAGCTGGTGATCAACACGGGAACCACGATCGTCACGTTCTTGATGGTGTTCATCATCCAACACGCCCAGAACAAAGACATGCGTGCGGTTCAGTTGAAGCTGAACGAGCTAATCGCGGCAACGGAGGGCACCTCGAATCGGCTGATCGATGTCGAGGACATGTCCGATGATGAGCTCGGCCGGTTGTATCGTCGCTATCAGCGTCTAGCGGAGCATGCGAAGAGGCTGGCCCCGGGTGCGCACACGTCTGTCGAGGACGAAGCGGACTCCGAGGGCCGCGAGCTGGGCAAAGGCAAGGACGAGACGGGATCGGCGCTCGACGAGAAGAGCGGTGAACGTCGTGAGTAAGCCCAAGGAGAAAAAGCCCGTGCCTGCGACGGGGTTCAAGGATGCGTTGAAGCAACTAGCGGGCGATCTCAAGCAATCGCGCGAGACGAACGCGACGACGAAGTCGGCTGCGGCGACGGGCAACGCCACGTATGGGACGTCGTCTGTGAAGCCAAAGACCGACGCGGCGATGGCCAAGCGAATCAAGGAGAGCAAGATCGCCTCGAAGCTGAGTCCACAGGAGCTCGCTCTCGAGCACCTCCGTGCGTACGGCGGGGCTGCGCCGCTGGACCAAGCCAAACGGCGTGCGTTGGTGACCGGATCCCAAGTGCGCGGCGCGCGAGTGGCCGAGGTGCAAGACACGGCGCGCAAGCGCGAAGACGACCGTGATGCACGTGCCCGCTTCCAAGATCTCGCTTTGGGAGGAGCGGCTCCGCTGCTGGTCGAACGCGATGGGGATCAGGTTGCAGCTCGCAGAGCAGACCTGCCGGCGCGTGACATGAAAGCGCTTCGAACACTGGCGGTCGATTCTGAGCTGGATCTGCACGGCCTCACCACCGAGGTAGCGCTCACACAACTCAAGAGGTTCCTAGACGCGAGCTACCGAAATGGCGCGCAAGTGGTACGGGTCATCTTCGGGAAAGGGCTTCACAGTCCGGGCGGAATTGCAACGCTTCGGGATGTGGTGATCCAAGCGCTCACCGCCGGAGACTCGAGCAAGTACGTCCGCGCATGCATCACTCCCAGCGACGCGGGCGGAGGTAGCGGTGCGCTTGCCGTGTTGCTTCGTCGTCGTTCCTGACCGGGCGGAGTATAGTCGGCGCACGTGGGTCATACGCGTGCCAGCCAATTGATGAACCTAGTACTCGGCTTGGCGAGCTGCGCGAGCGCGCTTACTGTCGCGTCGGCTGCCCAGGCGGAGACTTCGGTTGCGGGCGGAGCGCTGGAGCGCTCGACGACCTGGACGCTTGCTGGAAGTCCATACCGTGTGCGTGGGGATCTTATCGTTCCCGTCACAGCGACGCTCACGATCGAGCCAGGCGTGCGCGTGATTCTCGACCCCGTGGACACGCGTAGCTCCGGTATGGATCCACGCTACGTCGAGCTCGACGTGTTTGGCGGAATCGATTGTGTGGGAACGGCTTCCCAGCCGATCGTCTTCTCGCTCGAGGACGAGTCTTCGCTTTGGTACGGCCTCATCCTGCGCGCGGGATCACGGGCTAGCGTTGCGCACAGCTACTTCCTGCGCGCTGAAAGTGCCATCACTGTAAACACGGACGCGCGCATCGCCGACTCCATCATCGGGTGGCCCGGGTCGTTTGGTGTTCTGGTGCGCGAGCGATCCGCGGAGATTGATCGCGTCACGATCGTCGGTCCCAGCGAGGCAACGGGAGTGCGCGTAGAAGAGAACGCGAGCGCTCGGATACGAAATGTCCTCATCGCCGCGCTAGGGAGCGGAGTCCACGTGTCCCAAGGCTTGCTCTCACCAGCGGCGACGGAGATCACTCACGTGACGATCGACGGAGTGGTCGGAGATTGCGTGCGACGCGACGCCGTTTCATCGGCGCACAACGTGGTAGTGAGAAACAGCACCTTGACGCACTGTGGGGCGTACGGGCTGCGTGCAGTTGGCGAGGCACCTGCGGGACGCCCGGCGCTCGAAGTCATCGCGACCAACGTTTTCGCATCGTCACAGGAATCCATCGGAGTGGACGCGAGCACGGTCGTTTGGCGGTTCGAGCCAGGATTCGTCGGAAACGGAACCGCGCCCGGGCACTACGATCTTTCGCCAACGAGCTCGCTCGTGGATCGCGCGAATGTGTTTGCCGCCGGCACGCTCGATGTCCGGCGCGCGCCTCGCGCGGTCGACGGCGATCGCCTGGGAGGCTCGGAGCCCGATGTCGGTGCGTTCGAATACCAGGCCGGAGGTTTCGACGGTGGGTTTCCAGGGATGGACCTTGGTCTGCTGCGTGGTCGTGAAGTTCGCGACGGCGGAGTCGACGCCGGTGGTGTGCGTGACGCGTCATCACTCGATGCGTCGGCGACGGCTGATGCGCAGGCGTTGGCGGATGTCTCGCTCGATGTGCGCGAGGCAGCGATTCGCGATGATCGTGGAGTGGTTGCGCCGCGTGATGCGGTTTCGGACGTGGTCGTCGAGGTCGATGCCGATCGCACGCGCATAACCGGAGGCGGTTGCACGTGTTCGATCGAGCGACGATCCGCGCATGGGTCTTGGACGCACTTCCTCGTCGGACTTGTGTCTCTCGTCGGCTCGCTTCGGGCGAGGTGGGCCGCTCGGGGTCGTTCACCCCGCAAATGCGGCGCAGAAATTTGAACGGGGTTGCGCCGCGCGGGGCTCACTCATCGCTCGTGTCCAATCGGGGTCTCAAACAATGTTCCGATTGGCACTCGCGGCGTCCCCTCGAACCCACCCCGCCCGCGCTCGCCTCTCGAAGCGCGCAGTCGCGATCTGGAACGCTGCAGTAGACGAAGCGAGTGAGGGCGGGGTGAGCTCGGAGGGGCGTCGCGAATGCCAATCGGCTGGTCAGCGACAAACTCCGATTGGCAGAGCGTCGAGTGACCCCTGCGCGGCGCGTCCCTAGCAGCTCTAAGCGCCGCCGATGCAGGGTGAACGACCCGCAGAGCTCACCTAAGCCCTTGGCGAGCGAACGCGACCCCGAGCGGCCCACCTCGCCGAAGCGAGCCGTACGACTCTCAACCGGGCGATCATCACGCTCCGCGACCTGCTTAAACTGCGCGGCGACGGTTTGACTACGCGCGAGAAAGCGGTCTCATCCGCGTATGTTCGCGCGACTCTCGACATTTGCGGCGGTTCTTCTTTTCGTTTCTGCGTGTCCGCGATCTGGCGGCATCGACCTGCCCGATGGTGCGATCGCCGATGGCGCGACGACGAACGCGCCAGACTCCGCGGCGATGAGCTCGATCGACGCGCAAGCTGTCGATGACGTCGGTCCGACGGGCGACGCGCGAACGAGTGCGGACGTGGCGACTTTGCCGACCAACAAAGTCGATCTACTCCTGATGATCGACAACTCGAACTCAATGGCCGAAGAGCAAGCGGCGATTTCGCGAGAGCTTCCTCTGTTGATACGTGCGCTCACGACCGGAGATATCGACGATGACGGCACGCTGGAATTTCCTGCCGTCCGCGATCTTCACGTTGGCGTGATTTCGACCGACATGGGCTCGCTTGGGTACAACGTACCTACGTGCACCAGCATCCTTGGTGACGATGGAGCCATGCGAAACCAAGGAAACCCGGCCCTCTCGGGTGGCCCCGCGTGTCCTGCGACGTTTCCAGCCGCGTTCTTCTCGTTCATTGGCGGCGCTCCACGAGACAGGTTCATTCGCGACGTGCAATGCGTCGCGGTCGTCGGGACGGGTGGATGTGGATTCGAGCAGCCACTCGAAGCGGTGCTGAAGGCGCTTACGCCGTCAACCGCCGCAACGCGCTTTCTCGGCACCTCCGAAACGGGACCCACGCTTGGACAGGGCGATCGAGCGAACGCAGGCTTTCTGCGCGACGACTCCGTGCTCGCGGTCGTCGTGTTGACCGACGAAGAGGACTGCTCTGTCCTCGATCCGCGGATCTTCCAAGTAGAAGGAGGCCCGTACAACGTAGAGCTCAACATCCGGTGCTCACAGTATCCGGAAGCGCAGCAACCTGTTTCGCGCTATTCGCAAGGTCTTCGCGCGCTTCGCGCCTCGCATCCCAACCGGTTCGTGTTCAGCGCAATCGTGGGGGTGCCCGCACAACTTCTCCCTCGGGCGGGTGAAGCCATCGACTACGCGGCGATTCTCAACGACCCGGCCATGGAGCACCGGATCGATCCCGCATCGATGTTTCCCAATCGCTTCCTTATTCCGTCGTGCCAAACCGCAAGCGGAGCAGCGTCCGCTCCGCGGCGCATCGTGGAGTTGACCCGAGATCTAGGCTCGAATGGAACCCTTCACTCTATTTGCACGGATTCCTATCGCGAGGCGACCACGACTCTCGTGACGAAGATCGCAACCGCCTTGCGCTAGCGCTCCCGCTCGAGACTCCGGAGTCGTCTCCGCTCTTGCAGCGCGCGTCGCGAACGCGCCACAATGCGGCCCATGTCGAACACCTACGCAAAAGAGCTCGAGGTTGCTGAAAGGGCCGCGATCTCGGCAGGCGAGAAGGTCCTCGAGATCTACGCAACCGACTTTTCCATTCGCTACAAAGACCAAAGCCAACCGGTCACTCACGCGGACGAGCTTGCAAGTCACGCGATCGTTTCCGCGCTGAAGGAAGCGTTTCCCGCGGACCGGATCGTGTCGGAGGAGGAAGCGGAGACGCACTCCGCGCTGCAGTCGAGCTCGAAAGGGCAGGCCACGGGATCCCGCGTCTGGTTCGTTGATCCGCTCGATGGCACGAAGGAGTTCATTGCAAAGAACGGTGAGTTCTCGATCATGATCGGGCTCGCGATCGACGGCGTTGCGACGCTTGGGGTCGTATTTCAGCCGACGACGAGCACGCTGTACAGCGGCGTCGTGGGAATCGCCGCATTTCAAGTGGACGTGCGAAATGGAAAAGCAGAGCGCCGCACTGCGCTTCAATGTCGAGCATCGGACGCGAACGCGCTGGTGTTGGTCTCGTCACGCTCCCATCGAGGCAAAGAGATGGATGACCTCGTTCACGCGCTTCCCATCGCCCAAGAGCTTGCAAGTGGGTCCGTGGGTCTCAAGGTCGCGTTGATCGCGCGCGGTCTTGCGGACATTTACGTTCACATGAGCAACCGGTCTTCCAAGTGGGATGCGTGCGCACCGGACGCGATCCTGCACGCAGCCGGCGGGACATTCACCGACGTTCTGGGCCGCAGATTCGACTACCTGAACGATCCCATCCAAAACACGGGCGGAATTTTCGCCTGCACTCAGAATGCTCGGGCACGTTCTGCGGAAGCTGTTGCCGCGTTGGCGCAATCGTCTGGAATCGCACCGAGTCGCAGCGAAGAGGCTCGGCGGTGACAAGTGTCCGCGGTGTTTCGAGATCTGTCGCCCTAGTCGTGGCGATGGGCTCGGTAGCCGCGGCTTGCGATTCAGTGCGCTATCCTGTTTGGCGCTCGGGTGTGCGCGTCGTCGATGCACCACCGGTTCCCACCGCAGGCGCGCGTGCGACAGTTCCAGCTCGCGTCGTCGCGGGTTCGGTTCGCGGCGAGGTCGATGTCCGCGGCCGTGTCGAGTGGGCGAACATCGCAATGTCGGAAGTGATCATCGCGAGCGCGCGCACAGTTGACGGATATTCTTTCGTCGCCCGAGATGGCTCCATTGCAGAGAGCAGCACGTTTCTAGGGCGGCTCTACTTTTCAGGGCGCATTTCTCCTACGCCGGCACCCGACGCACCGTTTGCTCATTCGTGCGGGAGGCTCGCGGTCGCAGATCGGTTTGGCGTCATTCATGTCCGCGCGACGGGCACGTCGAACGAGTTTGCCCAAACCACGCTCGATCTGCCGGCGGTCAGTGCTGCATTCGAGAATGAGCAGAGTGGGGTGGCGGTCGTCCTGGGCGGCGGGCTTTGGCGAACGAGCGATGGCGGAAGCAACTGGTCACGCGTGGAGACCCACGTCCCTGCGCTAAGCGTCACGTGCGTAGATGACGGGCTGATGATCAGCACCAACAGCGGCGCGTTCATGGTTCGCGGTGACCAGCTGCAGCGAGTCGCGCAGATCAACTCCCCACGTGTGATCGTCCCGGACTATCGGACGAACGAGCCGGTCGGTATTGGAATCGAAGGCGCTGAGGCGCTCGCACTCACACCCGACGGTGAGCCACCAACTTCGCGTCAGATACGCTGTGCGCCCGCGGCGACAGCGAGCATCGCGGCGAACACTCGAGAGATCACGGTTCCCGAGGGCTACGGGCACGCCCGTACATTCGACGGCGCACTCGTCCGTGTGGTCATCGCGTTCTCCGCGCATCACCGCAATCGCGCATGGGTTCGTTGGCGCGGAATCGACGCCGAGGGTGAGTACGACGCTTCCGCGACGATGGATCCATGGGAGCCATCCGAGCTTGCGGCGGATATGCCATCACGCTTTGCACGCAGCACGGTTCTGCCTCGGTACGAAGTTGTAGCGGTCGCGCGCACGGGGCTCTTGTTCTCGCGGGTGGATAGGACGCCTCCTCGCGCGAACGTTTCGAGCGATGGGGGCAATCCGGTCATAGAACCTGCGCGTCCACGCAAGGAGTTCTTCATGGTCCGCCGAGGAGCTACGGTCGCGGCCGTCGGCATTCCGGACGAGCGCGATGACGCCCCGCGTGTCGTCGACGCGGGCGTTGTGAACGGTCCCGGCAGCACAAGCATCGCCGCAGCGAGCACGCCGGGCTCGACGGCAGAGGCCCAGAGCTCTTCGGGCGAATCCGTGTCTGCCGCAGGCGCGACGCTCGCGCTCAACGGCGACACGTTCTATGCCGCAATGTTTGGCGACAACGGAAAGCTGTTTGTCGTTCACCGTGAGCCAACGGACGGAGAGAAGCTCGACGTGTGGCGGCTCGAGGAATTTGCGCCGTCTGGCAATCGCTTGGCCTCTCGAGAGATCACCATTCCGCAACGAGCCACGTTTCACGCCCTGCTCGAACGCGGTGGCACATTCTCGTTCGCGGTCGCATGGCGCTGCATCAAAGATGCGGACGCCGCGGTGTTTGCTTTCGGTCCCCGTGGTGAGCAAGGTCGATCCATGGCATTTGCCTCAGAGCCGGCTTCGAGCTGCAGGCATCGGTCGAACGCGACGCGGGCGCTCGTGCTCACACGCGTAAACCCGTTCGTCGAAGCGGGATCTCCGCAGGCGTCAAACCCGGCCGCGCATCGAATTCAACTGCACATGGAGCTTACCGAAGGAGGCTCGTGCGTTCGTGCCGTGGAAATGACACGGGTCACAGCCCCAGACGCGCGGGGAGAGGCGGGAGCTGATGTCCTAGGCGTGATAGTCGCAAACGATGGCACCGTCTCGAGCGATACCGTCCTTGGTGAATCTCGAGAGCGGATGACATGTACGATGTAGCGGTATAGAACAGCGTCCGTGCGGGTTTGCCCCAAATGCGGCCTCAAGTACGGAGACGGCGATCTTCGCTGTTTCGTCGACGGCTATTCGACGCAGGAAACCGAAGACCCTCGAATCGGAACGACGCTCGCTGGGCGGTACTTGATCGAGGACGTTTTGGGTCGCGGCGGTATGGCCACCGTGTACCGCGCTCGCCAAACGCTCGTGGATCGAACGGTGGCCGTGAAGATCATGAGCGCCGCGCTCGCCAAGGACGCAGGCCTGCGAGAGCGGTTCCGACGCGAAGCAAGGAATGCCCAACGCCTCGCTCACCCGAACGTGATCGAGATCTTCGACGCGGGTGAAACGGAAGACGGCGTTTCGTTCCTTGTGATGGAGCTGCTCTCCGGAAACCCACTGGCGGACGCGATTAGCGCCGGGCCGATGCACTTCGATCACATCTACGAAATCGGCCGGCAGACAGCGTCGGGCCTTGCTCGAGCCCACGACTATCAGATCATTCATCGCGACCTGAAGCCGGACAACATCTTCCTCGCTCAGCGGTCGGATGGAAGCGTGTGGGTGAAGATTCTCGACTTTGGAATCGCGCGCTCGATGCACGATTCGCGACTGACGAGCAAGGGCGAGATTTTTGGGACGCCGCAATACTTGGCGCCAGAGCGAGTCACGAGCATCGACGCCGGCGCTTCGTCCGACCTCTACTCGCTGGGAGTCATCCTTTTCGAGATGGCTACCGGTCGCCTTCCGTTCCAAGCGAAGGAGATCGCGGGGTTGATCATTGCGCACATGCAGGATCCGCCGCCGCAGCCGTCTCACCTGAGGCCCGACATCCCGCGCCGTCTCGAGGAGCTCATCCTCAAGCTGCTTGCAAAGAAGCCTGAGGATCGACCGGGTGATGCGCACTACGTGATGCGCGAGCTTCAGGCGCTTGCGCCGGCACACCCGAAGCACTCGCCAACCGCGGCTCCTCCGTCGACCGACCGCGCAGTCGCACCGACGCTTCCACCCACAACACTCGACCGCTGGATCAAACGCGCGGCGATTTTCGAGCAAATGCTGTCTCGTGCGTATCCTAAGGGTGCGCCCGCCGACATGGTGACCATCCTCAATCAGATTCGAGCCACGCTTGCCGAGATCGAGCAGTTGCGGAGCAACGGTCTCAAGCTTCAACGCAAGCTCGATGGTCTCGAGGCGGAAGCGCACGATGCGAATGTTCGCCTTGGCCGTGCTGTGGACACTTTGGGTCTGGACCTCTCGCAAGCGCGCGAAACGCTTCGGTCCTCCAAGAGCAGTGTGGCGCCGTACATCGGTGCGAACGAAGAGGGCGAGGCGGCGTACCGAAGCGCCGTGGATCGCGCGGCTCAGGTCAAAGCCTGGGCGGCTCTCAAGGCGCCCCGCGCCGATGCAGCGCAAGCGTTGCGTGAAGTTGCCGACGCACTGGATCGGTGGGCACTGGCATATCAAGCCAGTGAGAAGGCTCGCACTTGGTTGGCGGCCAAAGATCAAGAGGTCCAAGACCTCGAGTTTCAGATCTCCACGCTGCGTGCACGTCGAGCTGCGGCAATCGTCGAGACGGAGAACGAATCCGCACAAGTCGAAGCCGCGCTCACGACGAACGGACAACGAGTCGTCGAGCTGGAGAAGATGCTGCCGACAGCGGCAACGCGATTCTGCACTCCGCTGCGTGCACGGCAGGAGGTCGCCGAATTGTTCGCGGAGCTGGAACGTGGAAGCTGAGAAACGCGGTGTTTCTGCGCTCGGGTCCGCAAGCAACCCAAGCGCGCTGACTTCGTTCGAGCCGTCTCCTCCTACGCGTGCCGCAGTGCCACGCGACGTCGAGATCCGAAAGATAGATCTCGCCAACCCTAGTGATCGCGCGGCGTTCGTCGATGTCGCAGACCGCATCTACGCAAAAGACCCGAACGGCATCGTTCCCCTGCGCCTGGAGCGCATGGCATTTCTCGATACGAGCTCGAACCCAGCGCTAGCTAGCCTCGAGATAGCGGCTTTCCTCGCAGTCCGAAAAGGAAAGGTGGTCGGACGAATCACTTCGCACATCGATCGCGCGTACAACGAGCTGCATGGCACGAACGTGGCCTGGTTCGGCTTCTTCGAATCCGTCGACGATGAAGCCATTGCTCACGCCCTGTTCACGCGGGCTGTGCTTCACGCGAAGCATGCGGGTGCGAGCACGATTTTCGGACCCTCCAACTTCACCACGAATCACCAGATCGGACTCCTCGTCGAGAACTTCGATCGGCCGGCGTTCGTGGAGATGACTTACAATCCGCGCTACTACGAGCGCCTGTTCACAGATTTTGGTTTCTCGAAGGCCACGGACCTCCTCACCTGGTGGATCGACGTCCGACCGGGAATCGAAGACCCGCACATCGCGCGGTTTCATCGCATCGCGGAGAAGGTCCGTGCCCGGGCGAAGTTCACGGTGCGGCACGCGCGAATCGCAGACATTGAACGCGAGGTCGAGATTCTCTTCGGTCTCTACAACGATTGCTGGGTCAAGAACTGGGGGTTCGTCCCTGTGTCGCACGCGGAGTTCAAGAAGATCGCGAACGATCTGAAGCACATTCTGATCGAGGAGCTCGTCCTGCTCGTTGAGCACGAAGGGCGCGCGGTGGGCTTCAGCGTGACGCTGCCCAACGTCAACGAGCGAATGCCCAAGGACGGCCGGATCTTTCCCTTCGGATGGTGGAAGCTTCTCTCTCTCAAGAATGCGCGCACCGCTCGGTTGATGGTTCTCGGCGTTCATCCGGACTATCAGAAGCGGGGAGTCGAGGGTCTGCTTTGTGTCGAGACGGCGATGCGCGCGAGGGAGCTTGGGTTTGTTGGCGGTGAGATTGGCTGGACACTCGAATCGAACGTCATGGTCAATCGCGCCGCCGAAGCCATGGGTGCGAAGCTCGACCGGCGTTACCGCGTCTACGGGATGACGCTCTGAAGCATGGCGGACGAAGAGCGATCGCGGCCGAATACAGAAGGCGGGAAAAGGCTCCCTGGGTTGTTCCTGCGTCGTTTGGTACACGGGTCGCGCGCGACCTATTTGGCCCTGCTACTCACTCTGCTCGCGGGCTATGTCATCGTTGCGAACGCCGTCATGGTGTCGTCGATGCGTCCGTACGTCGTGCGAAGCATCCGGGACGCCAAACCGCGGGACGTGGCCATTGTCCTTGGCGCCCGCGTATATGCGGGTGGCGTTGCATCGCCTGTCTTGGTGGATCGGGCGGAGACGGGGGCGTTGCTGTACTCGCGACAGCGCGTCTCGCGCGTGCTCGTCTCCGGAGGCTCGAAGATCGAAGTCGACGCCGCAGTTCGCCTACTGATTCAGCGAGGCGTTCCGGACTCCGCGATTCTGCGCGACCCGCACGGAACACGAACGCGCGTGAGCATGATTCGCGCAGCGCGCGTCTACGAGATCAAGAGCGCAATCGTGTGCACGCAGTCGTTTCACTTGTCGCGCGCTGTCGCGTTGGCGCGTGATGTTGGGATCGATGCGGTGGGGATCGTTTCCGATCGCAGGTTCTACGGAGCTCGCACCCACACCCTCAACCACGCACGTGAGACGCTTGCGCGCGCCGTGGCGTTCATCGAGCTCGCGTTTTGACAAAGTTGCTGCTGGTCGCCGCACAAGCCGTAAGGCGGTCACCTGGCATGGCACCTGTCAGGCTGTTGGGGAGAGGCGCCAGCGCCAGTATCGATGAGCCGCGGGCCGGTATTCCGAGTACTTTCTTCAGTAGCTCAGCGTCTCTAAACGCATGTCTCACGGGTGAGCCGCAGGCACGGTGTGTGCTGCTCAAGCCAACGCGTGGAGTCCAATCGTCAACTTTCGCTTCTGAGTCGATCGCTCTTCGTCGCCGTTTTGATCGCGGTCGTCGGGTGTGCTCGTGGTCTCCAGATCGCAGATCCCGACCCGGTCGACCCAGGCACGGGCGGTCGCGGCGACTCGCCATCACCGATGATCGACGGGCAGAATCTCGATGTGGTGCAGACCAACGGACGGCGATACGCGTGCTCCGAATCCGGCGACCTGCAAGGTACGAGCGGCATTCGTTGGTTTACACGGGACGATATCGCGGAGCTGAGAGTTCCGGAGGTCGTGGTGCAGGGCGTGCGCGTCGCCGGCTCGTTTATCTCAACCGGGGACTGGTCGACAGACGTCAAGACGGCGCTCCAGTACACCGACGACATGCGCGTAGGCTGGCGCGAGTTCGATGATCCGAGCGCAGCCCAGGAGACGACAGACGGCACGTTGCACGACGTGGCGTTCTCGCGAAACACCATCTCGTACGTGGTTCGCGTTCGCCGAGTTCGAAGTACGAAAGCGCTCACGACCGTCGCTGTGTACGAGAATGCAAAACGGAGTCGCTGCGGTCGTTACTTTCCAGAGGGAGCCGGCGACGAAACCACGGAGCGCACGACTGCGCGCGGGACGCTCGCTCTTGCTGCTGGCGAAACGGAACGCACGAGTGCCCCTGTTCAGGCCGAGGTCGCACGTGGATTCTCGATATCAGAGTGGGCGTACACGACCACGAGCAGCATCGACGTCTGGCGGTTGAACATTGCCGGCCACGAGCGTACGCGAACCCACCTCTACATCTCCGCGGTGGGCGGAACTTCGGATCGCTGCGCGTTGACCTTGGGTGTGGGTGTTGAAGCTCGCGAAGGCACGGACAACGCAGACATCCTCAGCGATGACGTTCTCAACGGAATAGGCGACTACACGTACACGATCACGGGCAGCGGCTCGTTCGATCTGTCCGTGGCCGCCTCACCGTTGGACTCCGAGAACGTCGTGCCAAGCACGTGCACGTACACCGTATCGATGCGCGCACTTGCGCCTGCTCCCTGAGTCAGTGCGTTGGTTCGCGTAGGAAGCCGCGCACTGCGGCTCGCGAGGGCAGTCGAACTCTGTTGCGGACAGCCACCGCGAGCGGTTGGATCGCAAGAAAGTACGCGAGTCCGAGAACACCGCCGAGCTTACTGATCGAGCCGCCGAACACCGGAGGAACGAGGCAGAGATACGTTACGCCAGCACAGGCTACGAGCGAGGCGATGATGAATACGTCGACTTCGCGGAGCTTCTTGCTGACGAGTCCGAGGGGTTCGACCCCAGAGATCAGTGCTGGGCGCGTTCCCGGCGCTTGTCGCTGTTGATCGTAGGCGATGGTGCGCGGCTCACCCTGCGAGGAGGTTCCTTGCTCGGGCTCGGAAGCCGCGAGCACCCAGACCTTCTGTCCGTTGCCAAGCTCGAAAACGAGATTGCGTTCGAAACCGCGAAACGCTTTTGCGCGTGCGTACATCTCATCGAACGAGGGATCCTTCGGCCCCGCTGACGCTTGATGCGCACCACCGGGCCAAACTTCGACATCGGTGCCCGGCGGGCCATCTGGATAAACGACACCTTCGTGCTGCGCATCATGGAACGCGATGGTTCTCTGCTTTCCGACGACAGCTCTTCCAATCTGGCGCACGCGATGAATGGCGACGATGCCGTCGAGCTGTTGCTGTCTGAGGCGTGGCTCTCCAGTGGCGTCGCGGCTCAGAAGCAGGCGCTTCCACGAAACCAAGTCACTCCGCTCGATCCAGGCGGCGAACACGATGAGCAATGTGTTGACCCACAGGACGACGAGTGCGGCTATGCCAAGCCAGTTGTAACTGAGGGTGGGCACGTTACGCGGGTAGTGCAGTTTCTGCTTCGGCACGTCGCTCGGCTCGCGGGGCCAACCTCACCTCGGGCGCGGCGCGCTCTGCGTCCGCGAGTCCGGCCAGCGCGTGACGACCAAACCCGAAGAGATACCGGCGAACCAGGTACGCAAACATGCTGCGCTCGGCCAGTGACGCGTGAAGTCGTGGCGCGCACTCCTTGGCATGCCATTCGGGGAGCTTGGACCAGTGAATCGCAGCACGATTGTGGTGAATCGTGTGATAGCCGTTGTTGCAGATCCACCAGTTGAGGAAGCGGCCTACGAAGTTACGCGAGTGGTTCCATTCGCTCTCGATGTCGCATCCATCGTGCTGAATGATGTTGATCCGCAAGATTCCACGCGCACCCCAGAGCTGCGGAACGACCACGAAGAAAAGCGCGGTCCAGAAATCGAGCGCGAGTAAGACGCCCGTCAGACCGAACGCAAAAACCTGCTCGCGGACATACTGCTTGCGGAACTCGTCTTTTCCAACCTGCTTGGCCCAGCGGGACACGCCCTCGAACGTGTTCGGTCCAGCGACATTTGGGAAATGCAGAATGTTCAGAAGGTCCCACTTGAAACGGACCCAACCCGAGTCCGCCCAATCAGGCTGTCCGTCGTCGTCGAACTGATGATGCACCAGGTTGTGCGACGCGATGTTGGCCGATGCCGGATAGAGCGCACCGAAAGAAAGCAACATGCGCCACGCGGAGTTCAGCCGGGACGAGTGGAAGATCCCCTGATGCAAGCAGTTGTGAATGACGATCGCGTTGATGAAGCTCAGCAGGCACGCGGCGACGAGGCACGGGAGCGTGCGCATCGCTGGAAGCGTGAACATGAGCGCGAGTAGCGCGTTGTACGCCAGGACGAGGCCGACCTGTCTGCGGTCGGCTGGATCGCGAAGCAAGGAACGACGCATCTCGGCCAAAGCGAGCTTTTTATAGCTCTCGGCTTTCCGGCGCGCACGGTTCCTGGCTCTCTCTGCAAGCGTCGAAACCTCACCGCAACCACGACTACGCATCGTGCGCCGAAATGTCCTGTGAACTCGTGCGGTAACTCGACTGTACGGGGTGGTTGAGCTAATGACCCGCCTACGATCGGATGTGACTATGGTCGCCGTATCAGAGCAAGCAGGTTTTAGGGGCTGGGGCGCCTGGTTGACGTCGCAGCCGCTCGCGCAGTATCGCAAAAGCGCGTCGTTCTACCTTCGATACGACTCCGCATACTTAGTCGGGATTACGTGCGCTCTCGTTTTCCTTTTCGCGTTTCAAGTGCAGCCGCTGCTTCCGACCTGGCAGTGGTGGTTCCCGATCGCGATTCCTTTCGTTCTCTATTTTCACACCCTCGCGAGCGTGTTCATTCACAACGCGTCGCACGGCAATTTCCCGAAAGCCATCAACCGTACCGTCGGCGAGATCTGCGGTCTGATCGTACTTTCCCGGTTCGCGTCGTGGCAGATCATTCATCAGCGTCATCACATGTATTCGGACGACCCCGAGCGCGACCCGCATCCCGTCCTGAAGAGCTATTGGAAGTTCGTGTGGTCGACGCTCGTTGGCGTAGAGCGTCAACTGCAGCAGCAGTATTTTGAAGTGTATGGAGACACAACGGAGTCGCGGCGTTACGAACAAATGCGCGCGTACGTCAGTTATGCGACGGGCATCATGCTCATCGCGCTGTACTGGCGCCTTTTCGGGAACGCTGGATTCTTCTTCCTCGTTGTCCCGGCAAACATCTTCGGTGTGCTCTTCATCGTCCATTTCAACTGGTCGACGCATGGAGCGACGCTTCGCGACACGAACTTCTCTCCAGTGAACTTGAATCACGGTATTTACAAGCTCGGCAACCTGCTCTGGTTCGGCATCTACATGCATAAGAACCATCACAAGCGAGCTTCCGAGTTCAACCCAGCGAAGATGTCGGTCGAGAACGGCGCGTTGCCGGTCGACGTTCCAACGCGCTGACGCTACGAAGCTCGGATGGTGCTCTCGTCCGACCCGACAAAACGATTCGGTCTCGACACTCTCGCGATTCACGCCGGGCAAGAGCCGGATCTCTCTTCGGGTGCAGTGATGACGCCGATCGTGCTGTCGAGCACATTCGCGCAAGCAGGTCCTGGCAATCACAAGGGCTTCGAGTACTCGCGGACCAACAATCCGACGCGCCAAACGCTGGAGCGCTGCCTCGCCTCACTCGAAAACGCGCGGCACGCGGTTTCGTTTGCGTCCGGATGCGCGGCGATGACGACGCTTCTCCACACGCTCCGCCCGGGCGATCACATCGTCGCCGGCGATGACGTGTATGGCGGCACGTTCCGACTGGTCGACAAAGTCATGCGCCCGATGGGCATCGAAGCGACATGGACGGACCTGACCGAACCGGGTGCGCTCGAGCGAGCGATTCGTAGAGAGACCAAAATGATCTGGGTCGAAACTCCGACCAATCCGTTGTTGAAGATCACGGATATCGCGGCGGTGTCCAAACTTGCGCACTCGCTAGGCATCAAGGTATTCGTCGACAACACGTTCGCAACTCCGTTCCTGCAGCAGCCACTCGCCCTCGGGGCTGATGGCGTGGTGCATTCCGCAACCAAGTATCTCAACGGTCACAGTGACGTCGTCCATGGAGTGCTCATGACGAATGACGACGAGCTGCGAACGCAGCTGAAGTTTCTTCAGAACGCCATCGGTGCGGTTCCGTCTCCATTCGATTGCTTCATGGTGCTCCGCGGAGTGAAGACCCTTGGCGTGCGCATGGAACGACACGTGAAGAACGCGGCCGCGATCGTTTCGCTTCTCGAATCGCATCCCAAAGTGGAGCGCCTCTACTATCCGGGACATCCGAGTCACCCCCAATACGAGCTCGCCAAGAAACAAATGAGCGCTCCGGGCGGGATGATTTCGTTTGTCGTCAAAGGCGGAGGTTCGGCCGCGCGTGCTCTTCTCGAGAGCGTGCAGGTCTTTACGTGTGCGGAGAGCCTGGGCGGAGTCGAATCGTTGATCGAGCTGCCGGCGGTAATGACGCACGGATCCATCCCGAAGGAGGATCGTGAAGCCCGTGGAATTTCGGACGGGCTCATTCGCATTTCCGTGGGCATTGAGACCGAAGCCGACCTCGTGGCAGACCTCGATCGAGCGCTTTCGAAGGCATGAGCGGGGAGGCGCCGAGAAGGTGTCATTCATTGCTAGGAGTTCTTTGGACGGCTATCTTCCCTCCATGTCCTTTTTGCCGCGCTTGAAGTCGTTCGCACCCGCTACCGTCGTCGTTGCCGTTCTGGGGATGTCGTGTGGTTCGCCCCCACCTCAGCCGCGCACGAACTCGCAGTGGTATCCAGGGTGTCCGATGAATGCGATGGGATGCGTCGCGAAACAACGGTCAATCCCGGACAAGGCAAACGGACAGGAGAACTTCTCGGTCGCTTGCCGGCTCGCGGTCGGTGCAACCACGGAAACGCGAGCGCTTAGCTTCGAGATCAGCGGAATCGACGCGATCGATGGCGAGAAGTACGGCATCAAGATCGACAACCTCACGTACAACGCAGAGACCAAGTTCCTCGTTGGCGGCGGTTGCTCTGTCGTAGTGACCGATGGCGGCAACACCTACCGGACGCAATGTGGAGCGAACCAGCCCAACGCGCTGCAGGCCTGCCAGATCACCGAGCTCATGCAGGTGAAGGAGAGCGCGGAGCGACCAGAGACCGTCAGCTTCAAGTTGCTGTGCACGGGCATTCCGCTTCAGGCCGACAACACTCGCACGCGCAATATCTACAACGGCACCGGCATGCTCACTACGCCTGCCTTTGTTTCTCTCGCGTACTGCTCCGGTCTCGCGCCGTAACACGGCTACTTTGCGGGTCCTGCCGATACTCGCGGTCGCATCGCTATTGATGGGTGGCTGTGGTCGCGCGGGCTTTGGCGCAGGGCGACGACTCGACGCAGGCAGCGCGGATTCCACGCAGGCATTGGACGCTTCGAACGCGACGTTCGACGGGGCTCAGGGTCTCGACGTCTCTGACGCTGGCGCGCAGATAGACGTCGCGATTGTTGCGGAGGCGTCGGATGCACCTTTGAGCGATGCCGCTGCGCTCGATGTGGCGGTGGACGCGGAGACGGCCAGCGTCCAGATCACCGCGCCCACCGCGGGACCCAGGCTCATGAGTCGCGTCCGAACCACGACGTTCTCGGGAACGTGCAGCCCGAACATCACGGCGCTCACGGTCACGTTTCCTAGCGGAGAAGGCCGCGCGCTCAGCACGGAGCTCGATTGTTCCGATGGCATTTGGAGCGTGGTGATCGAGGCGTACGTACACAACTTCGCTGGGGCGACGTTCCTCGTCAGCGGTCGAACCGCGAGTGGTGTGAGCGCTTCGGATTCCGTCATGTGGGACTACACACCTGTCATCGAGATCATCTTTCCGTCGCCGCCGGGGCGGCCGACGAGTGGCAGCACGCGCGCGTCGAGCGTTGCGATTCGCGGAGTCTGTGTTCGGGACGCGATAATCACGGACGCTGGGCCTGGAGCTCTGGCGGATTCGAGCTGTGCGGATGGGTATTGGAGCATGACCTCTGTCTCGCTACCGACGACTGGAACTACGAGCTTCTTCGTCACGGCAATGGACGCGGCCGGTGAAATGGTGACCGATACATTCGACGTTGTCAGTGATCGCACGCCTCCCAGCGATCCAGCTCTGGTCACGCTTCCGTCGGCGATGGGCGATGACAATTTCCCGCTCATCGACGTGACGCTCGCAGCGGGTGCGTCCAGGCATATGCTTTTCGCCGACTCAGCGTGTCGCGATCCCATCGCCCCGGTGTCGCGCGGAGTTGGGACATCTGCGCGCTTTCGGTTCTACGTTCCCGACAACACGACGCGTGAGATCTATGCCCAAGCGGCGGACGACCCGGGGAATGTGTCGGCGTGCGTGCGCATGGGGAGCTATCAAGAGGTCACTCCCAATCTGATCCCGACGGAGTGCGACTACCGTGTCGACGCGGACACGACGCCGGCCGCGCTACAACTGGAGCTCGATCGAATGAACTCGGAGCGCGCAACGTACCTTGCAGATGGTCATCTCACGCTCTGTCTCGCGAGTGGCGTCACCGTGCGATCGGTGAGCGCAGCGGACGGCGATCAAGTTCGCTTCGTCGGCGACCGCTGGTATGTCAAAGGCGAGGGCTCGGGCGCGCTCCGACCGGTGATCCACGCGCAGCGGCCGGACTCGGTCTCCGCGATCGAAATCACTGGCTACAACTTCACGCTCGACAACGTACGGGTCTCCGTCGACCGAGCGTTCACGCCTCCGATTCGTGTCTCCGGCGCGATTCGGCTGATCACGGACTCTGACCTACGTTCAACCGCGGGCGCGCCGCAGAGCGGCATCATCACGTCGATTGGCACGAGCGCCCAGATCATCGGCGAGATCCGAAACACGAACTTCGTCAGCGCCGCAGATTCTGCTGGAGCATGGGGGCTTAGCGTGAGCGGGTTCATCGGCCGAATGGACCGCGTCACGATCAACGCAGGAGGATGGCGCGGCATCACGATGTCTCCGAACGGGCTGAATAATTTTCCGATTCTCGGAGAGCTGATCGATTCTGAGCTTCGCTTCACCGGCTCCGTCGATTCGGCCTGGCAACCGTTCCTGCTTACGGGTCGCGTTTCGCGGATGGAGCGGGTTCGATTCGTATGCGCAAAGTCTCCGTCGACGCCGTGCTACTTGGGTTTCATCGAATCGAGCACCGACTCGGCGGTGACCTTCGGGATCCCGGCCTTCTTCGATACCGCTCGCATCGTGGACAACACGTTCTGTAACGCAGGAGGCACCTGGGTGTTCGCTGCGATCTCGCCGACCACGCCGAATACGGGTGACCCCTCAGGCCCGCAAGGCGCTCGAACGTTCCCATGGGGCGATGCAGACGATGTGAGCAACGCGCCGTGGAATCTGCAACGCCAATGGGGCGGGGCATGCCCGTAGACGCGAGATGCCTCCCGCGTCACGCGCTGGTAACCCTTTGATTCGCGCCTCAGCCTCAGAACAATTCAAATGCGTTGAACGATCACCGTCGGAAAGAGTGCGTTGAGTTTCTCGAAGTCATAGAGATCAGCCGTGTAGACGACGTCTCCTTGTATCGAAGCTGCTGCCATTACGAGTGCATCTCCGAGGCCTGCCCCAACGAGACCTATCGCAACGCCTGCTTGCCGGGCGGTCCATGAGTCGGGAGACTCGAACCGGAACGCGCGCAAGATTCTCAGCCGCTCTTTCTCGCGCCTACCCGCGCGCCACCACTCGGCCACGGCGGGAGCTGGCGCGATAAGATCATCACCGTCTTCCAAGGCGATACGAAGGATCTCCAAAGCACTGCGTTGGCGACGTTCGAGGGCGATAAACGCACCCGTGTCAAACACGATTCGCAAGGGTTAGGCTGCCTTCGCGCGACGCTGCCAGCTGGCTCGAACTTCTCGTTTTCGCCTTGGCGAGACCGACGGAACGTCGCGGACCAGTTCTTCGAGCGCTTCGCGACGCTCCTGCGCTTCGATCTCCTTCTCGAGTCCGCGAAGGAAAACCGCGGAGAGGGAGAGGCCCTCGCGTTTTGCAATCTGGCGCGCCGTAGCGAGTTCCTTCTTACCAACGGAAATGCTGATTTTCTTTGCGTCCATCATGGAAGCCTAGCGATATCGGTAAAAATTGCTACCGACGCCCATGAGCGCCTGGCCGGCCTGTCGGGGGTGCGAGATCCCTACCGCGTCACGCGCTGCGTGTGCTCGGTGCCATCGAAGCGTAGAGCTGTCTTGCGACCCTCAACGACTGTCGTGAGCTCCGCCGGACGTTTCCAAACGCGAACCAGCGCGCGGAGGACTTCCTTTGCGTAGTCTGTACGAAGGTCAATGCCTTGGTGATCGTGCGCGAGGTGAAGCTCGCCACGATTTCCCATGTTCGCGTCTTCGACGTAGATGAACGGGTTACCCGAGTTCGTGAGGAACGAGAGGATCTTGTTCTTCACATCGTGGAACGTTCGCGATTCGATCTCGTCTCGATCGTTTCGCGTGTTGTACCCGAACGTATAGAGCTTGTTGTCCGCAACGAACTCTGGCGTGAGGAACTCATCGATGAACGTGACGTCGTTGTAGAGCGCACGCACTTCGAAGATTTTGTCGCGCCCAGCGCCGAGCCGGCGGTCCCAGTTGCGTCGTTCTTCGAGGCTATCGCAGTCTTCCCACTCTTTTCCGAAGCGCCCGCGGTTCCAGCGGTCTTCGATATGTCGGTAGAGCTCGATGCCGATCTTGTACGGATTGAACTGACCTTTGCCGGTCGCGAGCACGCTGGCCGTGCGGTCGGCGTAGTCGATGATCTCGGAAGCGTCGCAGGCCTTCTCCGTCATGATCCGCGAGTGCCAGTACGTGGCCCAACCCTCGTTCATGATCTTCGTCTGCATCTGCGGCAGGAAGTAGTACGCCTCGCGACGAATAACACCGAGGATGTCGCGTTCCCACCGCTCGAGCGGAGCATGGTCCATCAGGAATCCGAGAACGTCACGGTCAGGCTTCTCTGGGAAGCGACGCTTGGCCTTTTCGCGTTCATCTTCGAGCTTCTTCTTCTGCTCGGCGAGGAACTCGTCCGGATTGATGTAGCCCTCCATGTAGTCGTGATCGACACGTAGCCGCGGGACCTCGAGCGCCTCCTGAGGTTGATCACTGGTTCGATCGGGGCGACGCGCAGCGGGAGGAGCGAACGGTTTCTGCGGATCGACGAGATTCTCTAGGGACAAACAGAAGTCGATGAACTCTTCGACTTTTTCGACACCGACACGTTTCATCCAGCGACGCACGATGGATCCGTTGTTGGCCATCGTATCGATCCACTTGCGAACGGGCGTGCCCGACTCTGGATCCGTACCTTGATTCGTCGCGCGGAACGCGAAGTTGTGTTTGAAGAAGTCCACGTGACCGAGTACGTGCGCCATGACGAGCTTTTGCTCGACCATGCTGTTCCCTTCGAGGAGGTACGCGATCGAAGGGTTGTTGTTGATGACCATCTCGTAGATTTTCGAGAGGCCGTACTCGTAGCTCTTCGAGAGCTGTTCGTACTCCATTCCGAACCGCCAGTGCGGGTAGCGAACGGGGAAGCCGCCGTAGGAAGCAACCTCGTTCATCTGATCGTAGGAGAGCATCTCGAACATCACGGGGAAGAACTCGAGCCCGAAGTCTCGTGCATGCGTTTCCATCTTCGCTTGTTCGTCGCGGAGATAGTTCGGGAGCACCGGGTTCATTCGCAGCGCCATGCTATTTGCCTTTGCCTAGGAACTCTTTGATGGACCCGATGATCGCATCGCGGTCGCGAATCTCGCTCGAGATGATTCGGTCGTCCCCGCGAAGGTGCTCGCGCAGGTCCTTGATGAACTGTCCCGAGCCGTACGGACTTTCGACCTGCCCGTAACAGAACACGTTTGAAACAGGCAGCAAGCGATTCTTTAGGATGTCGACACACACCAGAGTGTCGTCGACGCTCCAGTTGTCTCCGTCCGAGAAATGAAACGGATAGATGTTCCATTCCGCTGTCGGATAGTCGGTCTCGATAATCTGCGAGGCGAGCTTGTACGCGGACGAGATCATTGTTCCACCCGATTCGCGGGTGCGGAAGAACGTGTCGCGGTCTACTTCGCGCGCAACGGCATCGTGGATGATGAAACGTGTCTCGAGGCCTTTGTATTGGCTTTTGAGCCAGGTATCGATCCAGAAAGATTCGATGCGAACGATTTCCTTCTGCTCGTCGCCCATCGAACCGGACACGTCCATCATGTACAGAATGACTGCGTTGGCGACCGGCTCTTGCTCCGTTTTCCAAGACCGGTAACGCATGTCATCGCGCACCGGGACGATGACTGGTTTGGTGGCGTTGTACGTTCCCGTGCTGATTTGACGGCGCAGGGCGTGCCGGAACGTGCGCTTGAAGTGGCGAAGAGAGTTCGGACCGACGCGGCGAATGCCAACGTATCGGTCCTTCTGATTGATCACCGTGCTCTTGCCGCGATTCTCGATGTTCGGCAGCGCGAGCTCCTCACCCAGAATCTCTGCGAGCTCTGCGAGAGTTACTTCGACTTCGATCGCGTGGTCGCCGGCTTCGCTTCCTGCTTTTTTCCCCGTGCCGTCACCGTCTTGATCACCGCCACCGCCGACCGGGTCACCTTTGTCGCCGTCACCTTGGCTCACGCCGCCTTGCTGCTTGTCGGCGTGCTTGAATCGCGGGATGTCGATCTGTGGAATGGGGATGGACACGACGTCCTTCCCTTGCTTGCCCATCAGCTCTCCCTGCGAAATGTACTTCTTGAGGTT
>CAZWQH010000020.1:0-23034 GCA_964635815.1 uncultured Sandaracinaceae bacterium | reverse complement strand
CGTATCTCGAGTGGCTTCTGGCGAATCGTCAGAACCGCGTTCATTGGGTTCTCCTTGAAGGGGATTCGTGGTCAGCGTTTTCGATGAGCGAGACTCGGCTCTCGCGGTTCCGCGAGCTCGTGGCGCTTGGCCATGACGCCGGCGTTCAAGTTGGTGTCGACGCTCCGATCGCCCTCAAGCAGCAGAACGCGTTTCGGCTGATGAACACCGACTCCACTGTCCTCGCCGACCAACTGGCCGCGATCCGCTCACGCATCGACTGGCTGATGACGGCGAACTTCGACTACGTCGCCACCGAAACTGGAACGAGCGAGTTCACGCACCCGCCCGCGAGCGACATGCTCGCTTGGATGAACGAGGTCGCGCGTCACACTGCCGAAGCGCACGGCGGACGCGAAGCGATGATCAAGATTCATTGCTCCACAGGACAAACGGCCGCGGGCTATGCGGATCCGCGCACTGGCCAGGACATCAACTTCAATATGCTGCCGCACTTCGCCGATTCCCGCCTCGGTGTCATGCCCCATACCGTTCAGCACTACGGGTTCGACGATCCTGCCCCAACGTACGGCAACACGAACTTCCAGTACGTACGAGAGTACATGGCGCTCGAAGCCGGCAGCCGCCTTACCGTTTGGCATCCCGAGACCGCGTACTGGGTGAGCTTCGACAATGATGTCCCGTTGTTTCTGCCGCTCTACGCAGAACGACGAACGCACGATTTGCGGCTAATCGCAGAGGACGAGCGCACGGGACGGTCATCGAAGATCGACGGGCAGATCATCTTCAGCAGCGGTTGGGAGTGGGGCTACTGGTTGAACGATGTCATCGCCGCGCGTGCCGCGTACTTCGGCTATGACACCGACGCAACCGACGAAGCAGCGTTCCGTCGCGCGTTGACCGACGCGCTCGGGCCGCTCGACGGTGCGCGAGACAACGTCGTCCAGTTGCTTGTGGACACAACCCGAGAGCAAAAGCGGCTGCTCATCGATGGGATCGTGGATGGCGTTGCGCCGACGGACGTCGTGAAACGCAACGGGCAAGCGTATCTCCAGGGCTTCGAAACCTGGGACGACGTGAGTGATCTAGGGGCGTCGTTGAACGTTGGCGGCGCGCAGATGACGCAGCCCGAGCGTACGGGCTTGGTCGAGGTTCGCTTCGGCATCGCGAATCCCAACGTCGACCAGATCGGCGGACTCCTCGACGCTATGGCGACTCGCTTCCGAGAGCATTCGAGTCGGTGGGCTGCCTTGTCGGCGAGCGTTCCTGCGCATGCGCGGGACCTATTCGACGACATGCGGGACGCTGCCGAGATCACGGCGCTTCGGGCCGAGCAGGTCGTCGGGCTCTACGACTACGCTCATTTTCGAACCAGTAATCCGACCGACGCGATGGTCCGCCTAGCAGAAGCTCGAGCCGCTCTCGACGCGGCTCAAACAGTAGTTCGTCGCCGCGAAGCCGGATACCGAAGCGACGTTTCGCGGATCGCCGGCTGGGGACCGAACCCCACCTCGTACACCTTCGGCTATCTGTGGACAGTCCACAGCCTCCACTATTGGTGGCGGGACGAAGGCAAGGCCGTCAGCACGCGCGGACGTAGTCCTTGCTATCTGAACATTATTGACATGCTTCGGGTCGGGCTCGGCGAAGGCGCTGGGGGGCTCGGCAGTATTCTCACGCGTGTGCTCAGCGGCGTTCCGGACGCCGCGTCTTGTGCTGGGATCCCCGTGGCCGAACCGACGTACCCGCCAAGTGGTGTGCGATAGCGTTCGCGTTCGCTCGCTTAGGGCCTGGTGGGCCACTCAGGGCACGTTCAGCCCGCAAATGCGGCGCTGAGAACTGAGTGGGATTGCGCCGCGCGGGCTTCACTCATCGCTCGTGTCCAATCGGGGGTTCAAACAATGTTCCGATTGGCACTCGCGGCGGCCCTTCGAACCCACCAGCCCACCGCTCGCTCCGTCGATGTCCAGCAGCGTTCCCTCCACGAGCACCGACTTCGCAACGAACACATCACTCCTCGCGCAAGCCATTGGCGAATAGTCGTGAACAATCGACGTGAACCGCACCACACTCCCGAGCTATGTTGTGACGACTACACTCGTGACCCGCTCGATGGCGACGACGGTCAAGGCCTTCAAGTCGACGAAGCGAGCGAGGGCCGGGTGAACCCGAAGGGGCGTCGCGAATGCCAATCGGCTGGTCGGCGAAACCTCCGATTGGCAGAGCGTCGAGTGAACCCTGCGCGGCCCCGCGCCCTGCAATTCTTAGGGCCGCGTTTGCAGGGTGAACGACCCAAAGGGTTTACTTGGCCCTCAGCGAGCGCTCGCGAGCGCACGCTACTCGTCGAACACGTCGCCGCAGACCGTTCCCGCGGAGCATTGGAACTTCAGAGCACCGCAGCACTCAGGTTCCTCGCAGTCCGCCAGGCCGTCATCGTCGTTGTCGCACCCGTCGGTACAACGCTCGAACGTTTCTTCAAAATCGCGTTCACAGCATTCGCCAAGATCGATGCAATCTTGATCCGCGCAGTCCGCGAACCCATCCACGTCGCCGTCGCATTCATCGTGACAGAGCGATTCGAAGTCACCTTCGATCGTGCACTCGAAAATCGGTGCGTCGGGGCCTGACGAAACGTCTTCGTTGGCCATCGGGACATCTCGCGGCGTGATCACGTCGAGCGGGATACTCGCGTCGCGGCAAGCGCCGAGATTGCGACACACGCTCGTGTCGCAGCAGTCCGTATCACTACAGTCGATAAGCGCGTCACTGTCGTTGTCGCAGCCGTCGCTGCACGAGGGTGCTGTTCGCTCCGGGCCGGCCGCGCAACGACCTGCGTCGCGCCTTGCGCATGAGGTGCTCGGTCCGCACGCCACGAGCGCGCAGCACGCGAAGTCCATGCAGTCTGCGAACCGGTTGCCATCGTTGTCGCAGCGGTCGAGACACGCGGCCGCCGTGTTCTCCGGACCCGGAACACAGACCGGGGCGTCGACAGTTGGGCCGTCGACGGCTGCGTCGCGCGTTCCGGAGTCGCGCGGTCGTCCACACTGCGTGCTGGGTCCACAGGTCACGCCAGCTACGCTGCAGCAGTCGAAATCATCGCAATCCGCGAACCGGTCGCCGTCATTGCTGCATCCATCGCTGCAGAGCTCGATCGTGTTTTCACGTCCGCCGTCTGCACGGGCGGCGTTGGTGCAGTCACGTCCGTCGAGCGGGACGTCGGTTCGGACTACAGCTCCATCCATCCGCACGCGAGCATCGACGCCCGCGTCTCGATTTGGAGGGGTCTGTTCTTGGATGCACCCCACGGTCCACAAGAACGCGGATAAAAAGGATACGGCGAGTCGTGACTTCACGCAGACCTCATTCAAGGCGCAACAATGCGCGCCGAAGTGATGTAGTCGAGCTCGGGGAAATTTGCACGAAGGTACACGTTCCCGCTGGAGCGAATTTGATCTTGGACCGGTCCTTGGCCTCGCGGCGCGCTTTCTCCGTAACCGGCGTGTAGCTGGTCTGCGACGGTCATGTCACGGATGACCCCAAACGGCGCGAACCCGAGCGAGTCGAGTCGCGAGTTGTCCGCGAAGTTGAGGAAGAACTGCGTCGTGCGGCTGTCCGGGCCACTCGTCGCGAACGCAACTGTGCCGCGAACGTTGCTCTCGACCACAGGGTCGTCGTCGACGGGGACGGCAATCCACGCATTGTTGACGGCGGGGGTGCCGTGGAGCCCGACCTGCGCGATGAACCCGGTGATTACGCGAAAGAACGCAAGGTCGGACATGAATCCAGCTTGCACCAAGTTGTAGAAGCGGTCGGCGCCTCGCGGAGACCACGAGCGAGTCACGTTGATGACGATCCGACCTTTGGTGGTCTCGAACTCCACGACGAACGTAGGCGGGGCTTGAGCCGTGTGAAGTGAGGGGTTTAGCAGGGTGATGGGAGTGCTCGAGTCCGTTGCCACCTGTGCGTCAGGCGTCAGCATAGCCACCGGCGTGCCTTGCGAGCACCCAGACGAGAGGACCACCGCGCACGCGAGCATGCAGAGCAGAAACGAGGCGTGTCTCATCGAGGCCGGACGGCGCGAGCGGAAGGAACGATGCGCGCAGAGCGAATGTAGTCGAGCTGGGGGAATGACGCGCGCAAGTAGACGTTGCCTTCGGCTTGAATCCGTCCTTGCTCGGGACCGGCGCCGCCGGGTGCACCTTCGCCGTAGCCGGAGTGAAGAGCATCGACGACCGCCATGCTTCGAACTCGGCCGAACGGAGCAAACCCCATTGCGTCGAGACGAGAGTTATCTCCGAAGTTAAAGAAAAACTGAGTCGTGCGACTATTGGCGCCGCTGGTTGCGAACGTCACCATGCCGCGTGTGTTGCTCTGCGTGACCGGATCGTCTTGGATGCGCGCTCCACGCCACGCGGTGTTCACCGCGGGATTCCCGTTCAGTCCGGTCTGAGCCATGAACCCGGCGATCACGCGGAAAACAGCGATGTCCGTGAAGAAGCCAGCGCGCACGAGATTGTAAAATCGGTCTGCACCTTGGGGTGCCCACGCGCGAGTCACGTCGATGAGGATCTTGCCCTTGGTCGTGTCGAGCTCGACCACGTAGGTCGGTGGGGCAATCGCCGTGTGCCGCGAGGGATCCATGAGCGCGAGAGCAGGATTGCCCGCGGCTCGACCACCGGCACGTGAGCGTGCAGCAGGCTGTGCAGTGGCAAACCAGGTAATTGAACCCGCCGCGAGCAACGCGACCGTGATCAAAGAAGTGCGAAGAGGGTGAGAACCGAGCATGCGAGTTCCTAGCATGTCAGCTCGTTTCGTCTCGGCGTGACCCTCAGGTTTCGCGCCGGCTCGTGTCAGAACGTGCCATGCAGATGCACGGCGTTGAACCCGAGGCCAAGGTTCAGTGTTGGACCCGATGCGTGTGCGCCTCGGTCGATGTCACTTTCGCTCGGAGCTCCGGTGAGCATGATTGTTCCTGCGACCAACCCGATGAGTCCCAGCGCCCCGCCTCCGATGTAGACCCATCGCATGGTTTCTCGGCTGTTGATGTCGTTCTCCAAAGCTGTTCGTTGTTCGGGCAGGTTCTGAACGCATTGAGGAACGTTTCGGGGTGCTGCCGTCATGCAGTACGCCGTAATCTGTGCCGGTGTGACGCGTCGGATGGGGTTGCTCTGCGCGGAGCTCAGCTCGGTCTCGTTCCAGATCTCGAGGCCGGCACCCGCTGCGAGGAGAACGCCTCCGGCGATGGCGAATACGGTTCCCAACGTGCGTTGACTGCCGGCTCCGTCTATCCGCGCCTGTCGGGCATCCGGAGTCCACCGAAGCTCTGGCGTGAGATCGGCGACGGACTCCGAAGCGATGGTCACTGTGCTGCGGTACGGCTCGCGGTCGGTCATTTCGATTCGCACGTCATGAGCGCCGATAGGTAGCGGGTAGCGTTCAAGGCGCTGTGTTAGCTCGTGTCCATCTACGAGAAGTCTTCGCTCGCCGTGCGGAAGGCGAATTCGAAGGTTGCCAAGTGTTGACGGGGGTGCGTTCTCATCCGCGGTCATCTGGACGGACGCTTCCGCCTCAGCGCCCTGGCGAATCTCGACCGATTGCTCGACCGATCGATAGCCGGTTCGATTCGCGCGAATTCGGTGGGTCCCGGGTGCGAGAGGGATCGTGGACGAGAGCGGTGTCGGTTCCGTGTGAGGAGCGTCGTCGATCAAGATCGCGACTCCTGGGAGATTGCAGTTGATTCGCAGATGTCCCAGTGCGACGTCCGTGGGACGCAGCTCGAAGCTGATCGATTCACGAACGAGGCCGGCGAGCTGAATCGCGCGTTGGGCGGAGTCGTATCCTGGAGCTCGGGCGCCCACGGTATGCGCACCTGCGGACAGACGGAGCGGAGCCGTCAGAGGAGCGCGCGAGACGTCGTTGCCATCCACCGAGATGACTGCGCCATCGACGTTGACGGTCACCGTGAGCTCGGCGACTCGCGACCGTTGCTCCGCGATCATGGCTTCGAGCTCGCGACGTTCGCGTCGTTGAATGTTCGTGCCGCCCTCGGTCAGGTACCGCTCGAGCGCATCTGCTGCCTCGACCGAGTGTCCAAGCGCGGCGTGCACGCGTCCGAGATTGTTGAGCACCCGGAACTCGTGCGTGATGCGGTATGTGTATTCGAACTCCGCCAGCGCGGCGTCGTGGCGACCTTCTGCGAAGAGGCTCAAACCGCGTTCATAGCGTGTCGCGGCTTCTCGTCGCGTTTCTTCTGGGATGCCGGTCGCAGGCTGCGCAACAGCAGCGGGCGCGAGGGCGGTAAACATAACCACGGAGAGGACGAGGATGGGGGAGGCGAGATCAAGAAGGGTGCGGTGCATGGGCTCCGCGCGTTTGTACACCGATTCGCCCTGGGTTCGCGCTAACGAAACGGGTTGCTGGTGTTCAGGCCGTGGTCGCGCGCTTTCTTGAGCTTCGAGGGATCACGACCCGGCGCTGGAGGATCGCCCGGGGCAATTTTCTGTGGCACCACGGCAACTGTTTCTGCAGCAGCCACCGACGCGTCGGGTAGGGCGGTCACCGCTACCGGTGCCACACCTTCGACTACTGCGGGGACCGGATCCGCGACGCGTGCCGGTTCGACAGGACGGGCGGGGGTTGGCTGCGTACCGGCCGCCGCTCGCGGTGGGTGTTGTTCTCCGGGCCGCGTCATCGCGAACGCTACGGCCAAGCTGGCGAGCGCGCCGACCACAACCGCCGCAATGACGCCCGTACGATTCTTCCTAGGCGCCAGACCTGCTCCGGCCAACGTTTCCGAGGACAGCTCGGCGGGTCCGGGTGTCGTGAGTGGTCGCGTCGCTGAGCGCGCAATCGCCTGCGGACGCGCGGACGGCCCGCGCTCCAACTTGGTCTCGTTCGCGATCTCGTCGATCGCTGCGGTCACTACCGCGCGTGTGGCGGGCACCGTGCCCGCGTTTCGGTTCGGCTTCACGCTCTGATGAGCCTGTGTGACGGGCTGAATCCGTGCTCCGCCCGTTTTCTGCACGAACGGAGCGAGCTGCGCTCGTAGATCTCTGGCGCTCTGAACTCGCTCTGCGCGCGAGGCCGACATGCTCCTGTGGACGATGTCTGCGAGACGCGGATCGATGTCGGCGATGAACCCAGTGATCGGCTTGTGGCCGCCGTTACAAATCTTGAGCGCGAGAGTCAGAAAGTTGTCCGCGTCATAGGGGCGAACCCCGCTCAAGCACTCGTACATGATCACACCGATCGCGTAGACGTCGGCGCGCGCGTCCAAATCTTCTGCACCCTGCACCTGCTCGGGGGGCATGTACCAGGGCGTTCCCATCGACGTTCCCGCGGACGTCTTCGCAGCGCCCTGCGTGTTGCTGAGCGAGAACTTCGAGATTCCGAAATCGAGCAGCTTCACGCGCTCTTCACCGAACTCGTCTCGGACGATGAAGATGTTGTCCGGCTTGAGATCCCGATGAACGATCCCGGCATCGTGCGCTGCAGTCGCGCCTTCGCACACCTGCGAGATGATCCACGCCATCTCCCCAGGCGGAAGCTTTCCTTCTCGTTCGAGGCGCGACCCAAGCGACTCACCGCTCAGCATCTCCATCAGAACGTACGGAGATCCGTCTTCAAGTTGTCCGGCGTCGAACGTTTCGACGACGCGCTCGGAGGACAACGTGCCCGCGACGCCGGCCTCGCGTACGAAGCGCGAGACCACTTCTGGATGCGATGCGTACTCGTTGTGAAGCACCTTGAGTGCGCGTCGATGCTTCGTCAGGAGGTGCTGAACTTCGTACACCGCGCCCATTCCGCCCGCGCCAAGCAAGCGGATGACTTTGAGCTTACCGAGGAGTGTCTTGCCGATGAGGGCGTCGGTATCAGGTTGGCCCATTCGGCGGCTATCTCATCACAGTTCTTCTCGGACTTGCAGTGGAATGTGAGAGTCCATCACCGTGCTATCCGCGCCCAGTTGGCCGGCGTCGTTTGCGCCCCAGCAGTAGATCGTCTGTTCGCTGCCAAAGGCTCGTGTCACGGCGCACGTGAACTCGTCGCCGCTCGCGATCGACGTGATAAGAGGCAGCCCCGTGACTTGACCGGGCGGGTGGAGACCCGTCGGGGGCATCCCTCCTGGAACCGGGTCGCGAGGCACGTCACGACCAAGTTGACCCCGGTGATTGCTGCCCCAACACCACACGGCACCCCCCTGGGTGAGGAGGCAATCGTGGTACTTCCCCGAAGCGAACTCTTTCACTTCGGTGTAGGTCACGCCGGGCGTCGGTACTTGAGCCGCGCGGAGCTCGCGAAAGTAGTCCAGGCCGGTCGGAAGGGAGTAACCGCCCCAGCACGCGGCGGCCGTTGGTGAGCGCGGGAGGACCGCGCAGCAGTGTTTGTCATGGCAATCGAACGAGGTCGGAGTCATTGGGTCCATGACCATGTCCGTCGCCACTTGCACGACGGGTGAGGACATCGACGTGGTCCCACGCGCGAGCTGCCCGGAGCCGTTGGCGCCCCAACAACGCAGGTCGTTGGTCGTGGAAACGCGGACGCACCCGTGGTCGCGCCCAACCGCAAACGCAGTGGAGGGGGGCACTGCCGGTAGCGGAACCGCGAGCAGCGAGTTCGTTCCGGACGGACGACCGCCCGCGAGCTGGCTGAGTTGATTCGCGCCCCATGCGAATATCGAACCTCCAGACATGACGAAGGTTGTCCCTCCTCCCGCGGATCCGGTGGAGCCAGGCATCGGGACGAAGACCCCTGTTGAGGTTTGCACACGGAGCGACGGGGTGTTGCGTGGCATTGTCGTCCCGTCTCCCAGCTCACCTGAGACATTTGAACCAGATCAACGGATCTCCCGCCCGTTTGAGCCGAAGCACGTGTGGGTGGTCCCAAGTGCAATCCAGTCGGTCGGACTTGGCAGAGCAACCCGGGTCGCTAGCCGCCGCGAAACCATGTCGCCAACTCCGAGTCGTCCCTCCAAGTTCTCCCCCCAACAGAGGGGCGTGGTATCGCGCAACGCGCAGGTGTGCCTGGCCCCTGCGACGACGCCGCTCGCGACGATCGACGCGGTTCCGCGCGGCGCATCGGCAATTGCGTCGCGCAGGATCGCGTCTGGGACATCGCCATCTGTGGGCGCGCGCGCGTCCGGGACCTTAGCGTCGAGCGGTGGGAGCGACGCATCGAAGAGCCCTGCGTCTTGCGCGGCGAGCGATGAATCGACGAGGCGCGTGGCTGCATCCGGTTGAGAGAGCGACGCGGGCATGAACGGGACGTAGCCGCCTCCGGAAGCCATGTCCGCATTGGTGGGAATAGCGATCGGATCGAAGCAAATCCCGACAATCGCCTCGCCATCGCGGACGCGTCCGCAAAACGCGCGGACCGTCCCGTCGCATTCCGCGTGCGTTACGCATTGGTCGAAGCATGAGCCCGACATTCCGACGGCCATGTTCGGAGCGGTGGTCGGCAAACACACTTGCTCTGGAAAGCAGTCTCGATCCGATTGACACTGTTCGCGGCACTGCCCGTCCGGGCCACAGGTGAGCGGAATTGCGCAGGAGCTTGGCGAAGAGCAACGCGGTCCAGGCGCCATGGTCACGCACGCGGACCCATCCGGACCGGCGAGGCACATCGCCTCGGATTCACAATCTGCGTTGGTGACGCACTCGTTTAGACAGCTGCCCATCTGACACCTGAGTGGCGCCGGGCAATCTGTCTGCAGCGTGCAGCGCGTTTCTGCCGGAAGCTGACATGCGCCGAGGCCCGATTCGTCCTGCACGCACATCGCACCGTTCTCGCAGTCGCGCGCGGTGGAACATTCGGAGCGGCATCGCTCCAAGCGGCAGACGAGCGGAGTCGCGCATTCTGAGTTGGTGGTGCACGACACCGCAGCAGCGGAGCGTTGTTTCGACGTCGCGCACCCGGTTAGCGCGGCCGACCACACCGTGAAAGCTGCGAGCGTAAGAGTTGCGTACCTCATCACGGCAGCGGTGCCAGTGGCAGTGGAGGACATCCGCGCAGAACGATGACATTGTCGATCCCGTGCGCGCCGGTCATTTCGACGGTGGCAAACAAGTCGGTTACCGCCGCGGTAATCGGAGGTACCGGCGCAGGGTCGTGGTAGCGGTCAACTTCGATTGTACTGGTGGTCAAGTTCTCGATGTGGAGCCGGGTTCCGGAACCTCCACAGAACTGGGCCGTCACGCGGTACGTGTTGCTCGGGATCGCCGTGGTGAATCGAGGGGCGACCGTTCTGGTCATGCCAGGGCTTCCGTCAGCGCTATGCCGGAGCTCCACGTATCCGGGACTTCCGGCCGTTTGAAGCTCGACAGACATGACCTTGTCGTAGTTCGAGTAGCTGGACCCGTACGAAGGCGCGCTTCCAGTTCGCGTGAAGGTTGGAGGGCTGCCTGGGCCGAAATCACGTACGAGGGAGAAGAGGATGCTTCCCCGTCCCGAACTCGTGGGCGTGTTGATGGTGCCGTCAAACTGGATCGTGTACTGGTTGAGGCAGACACCCGAGATGGCAGCACGTCCCCAAGCAATGCCGGAGCGCTGGAGCATCGGGCCATTGCATGTACCGGTTGCGAACTCCGATATGTAGTTCGCGCACGCAGCGCCTACCGTAGTGAGCCAGCTGCCGGGAGCGTTTGGCGCGACCATTGCGGGCGTCCAGATATTTCCCATGCCGACCATGAAGCCTTCATCGCCAGGTATCCCCTCGAACTGCGCGATGAGTAGTGGTGCTTGTTCCGGACCGAAAGGCGGGAAGCAGTCGACGGGACCCATCGCAACGTCGGGAGGCATGAACACGTCTGGAGGTCGAGGCACATCGGGTGGTGGGGGCGGAACATCCGGAACCACCTGCACGTCGGCGACGAAGGTGTCCGGTGGAGCGACCGCCGAGTCCATCGACGCACTCGCATCCATCCCCGCGTCTATGGGAGGCAGCGGTACGTCGGGAATGAATACGACATCAGGCACGCCGGCATCGGGTGGTGGTGGCGGAGGCGCGATTCCCGCGTCGGGGCGCGGTCGGGGCCAACAACGGTTGAGCACTCGACTGCGCTCGATGCTCACCGAGGAGAGGACAACGTCCGCGGTGCCCGTGAAGTCGCAGCGATCGAGCGTCGCCTCGTCGCCCTCCAGGTTGCATTCGATTGGATTTCCCAGGACGCAGAAGCGCTCTGGCGGACAGTCACGGTCCGCGATCGATTGCCAGTAGGCCACGTTCTCGGTCTCGTTGGCCCCGGGTAGCGTAGGAAGGATCGGGCGACCTTGCGTGTCAAACGAACGAGGAACACCGCACTCGAGGCGGCATTGCTGATCCGATCCGCACACGAAGGGCGGTCGGCAGTCTGTGTTGCGAACGCACGTCGACCGATCCGGCTCGCGGCATGTGGCAGAGCCGCCGTCCGATCGGGAGCAGAGCTGTCCGCTCGGGCAATCGCGATCCGACGCGCATTCGACCTGGCATCGTTGGTCGCGACAAACCAGACCGGTCGGACAGTCCGAGTTGCGCATGCAGCGTGACTCCTCGGGGAGAAGGCAAACTCCAAGTCCGTCGTTGTCGCGGACGCACGTGAGACCGAGCGCGCAGTCTCGGGAGACCTCACACGCGTTGCGACACTTTCCGAACGCGCAGACTAACGGAGACGAGCAGTCGCTGTTCAGCTTGCACTGGTCTCCGATCACGAGCGTTTGAGGTTCGTTGGTGCTGCAGGATGCGGCAACGACAGCGGCGAAGACGAACGTGCGGGCCAAACGGCCCAAGGCGCGAGACATAGAAGTTTCGCGACAATACGTCGGCTTCTCTATGGGCTACAAGCTCTTCGCTCGGCCTCAGGCGCGGAGGTTCAGTGGACGTGGCACCTGGGCCACGGCCCGCTTCAAGCCGGACGCGAACCGCGAGCTTCGAAGCGCAAAAATGGGCCGTTCTGCACGTCGATCCTTGGGCACGATGTGTGCGAATCTCGCGTCCGTGAGCATTCGCCCCCCAATTCGATCGCGCGCAGAGTCTTCGCGCGCCGGTCTGATACGCGATTGGGTGCGTCGAGTGGGTGCCGCCGGATGGTCGCGCCGAGCGCTGGGTCTCCTCCTTGGAGGGCTAGTTCTCTGGGTCGCGTTCCCGAAGACATCGACGGAAGTCTTGATGGATCGATCGTGGACCTCAACTCGCATTCTCGACCGCGACGGCCGCGTTCTTCACGAGCGAGCATCCAAGCTCGGGACCTACGGCCGTTGGGTACCGCTCGAAGAGATCTCGCCGATTCTCGTGAAGGCCACGATTGCGAGCGAAGACAAGAACTTTCGATCGCATCCGGGAATCGATCCGACGGGCATCGTTCGCGCTCTGTGGTTGAACATCCGTGCGGGCGCATTTCGGTACGGGGGTTCCACCATCACGCAGCAGCTAGCGAAGATGCTACAGAGGCAGCCGCGGACGCTTCTGGGCAAGACAGTCGAAGCGATCGACGCGCTCAGACTTGAACGCACGTTGAGCAAGGATCAGATACTTGAGCAGTATCTCAACCGTGCATACTACGGACGCAACGCCTACGGAGTTGACGCCGCGGCGCGCAGATTGTTCGGCGTGAGTGCGCGAGCCCTCTCTCCCGATCAAGCTGCGCTCCTCGCAGTCCTGCCGCGATCACCAGCCCGCTACAACCTAGAGAAGGCGCCCGAGGCAGCAAAACAGAGGCGCGCGCACATCGTCGCGGAGATGGTGGACGACGGGGTGCTGGACCGCGCGCTCGCCGCGAGGATCATTGCGTCTCCGGTCGCCCTGATTCCGCGCCCAGTGCAGGCAGCGACCTTTGGGCACATCGTCGATCGCCTGGAGCGCGAGGGCGTGCTTGGCGCCGGCGACTTGGATACGCGGATCGATCGCGAGCTGACCGAGCGCGCGATGGAGCATGTCGCGCATCATGTGGAAAGCGTTGCGGGCCAAGGCGTGACACAGGCATCTGTCGTGATCGTCGAGAACGCGACGGGCGATGTGATTGCGTTGGTCGGGTCGCGCGATTACGGGGACCTTCAATCCGACGGCGCGGTGAACGGGGCGACTGCGCTGCGTCATCCGGGCTCGACGCTGAAACCGTTCGCCTATGCTCTCGCGATCGAAGACGGTGCGAACGCCTCGACGCCTGTCTTCGACGTCCCCTCGAACTTCCGGGGCTACCAACCCAGAAACGTCGATGGGTCGTACCGAGGGCTGGTGAGCCTTCGAGAATCGCTCGGTAGCTCGCTCAATGTGCCTGCGACGCGAGTGGCCGCCGCCGTTGGTCCGCAGCGACTCGCGAACTTGCTCACAGAGCTTGGGGTCGCCAGCATCGAGCTCAATCCATCCAAGCTGCACGGAGCCACGCTTGCGCTCGGAAGCTCGGCGACGCGATTGATCGAGCTCGTGGGCGCTTACAGCGCGCTGGCGCGCGGAGGCGAGTGGGTTGCACCGCGTATCGTGCGTTCAGATGCGCGACCGATGCGCCGCGTACTGTCCACCGCGAGCGCGTACGTCATCACCGAGATCTTGAGCGATGCCGCTGCGCGGCGTCGGACCTTTGGCGTGGAGACACCTCTCGAGTTCGAGTTTCCGGTCGCGGCCAAATCGGGCACTTCGCAGGGGATGGTGGACGGCTTGGTTGTCGGCTACACGACGGATCTCACTCTCGGAGTTTGGACCGGAAACTTCGATGGGCGACCGATGCACAATGTCCTAGCGATGGACGTCGCCGCTCCGCTCTTTCGGGACATGATGATTCTCGCCACCGAACATCGTCGAAGAAGAGGATTTCATCCCGCGCGCTTTCAAGCACCGCCGGATGTCGAACGTGTCGCGGTATGCAGCCTTTCGGGCGCCACTCCGAACCCTTACTGCAGCACGACGCGTGAAGAGCATGTGCCTCGATCTCGCGCCGCTCGCGCCCCATGCGTGATGCACACTGCGACGGGCTTGCGCGTGCCTGCTGAAGTTGTGGCGATGGTTCCGAACGCAGACGTCTTGCCCGGCGATAACGCGCGGGACGCGGTGGAGATTCTTGCTCCTCTAGACGGAGCGCACTTCCGGATCGATCCGGTAACACCTCGCGCGACGCAGGTTGTGACCTTGCGTGCGGCAACGCGGGTGCCTGGGTCACCGGATATGGAATGGGAGATCGACGGTCCGGAACCGACGCGCGTCGTACGCGTCGCGTTTCCCTATTCGTTGGATCTACCGATACGCGCGGGACGCCATCGCATACGTGCTCGGAGCGCCGTGCATGGTGAGTGGACCTCGCCTGTTCATTTTCACGTCGACTGATGCGCTGCGCTTTACGAAGGAACAATCCATAATGACACTCTCCGTTCGCAAACACAGACTCGCCACCATTGTCCGCGCGGCGAGCGTCCTGGTGGTGCTCGGCACATGCGCAGGTCTGGCGGGCACGATGCACGCGAATCCGCCAAAGCGCGCCACGTTTCGCCTCCTGCGGGTCGTGTTGGTTTGCACGAACCAAAACCTGGGTTCTGGTGAGCCGACAAACCAACCTTGCCCACCGAGCCATACCGTAGTTCGCTATGAGCTTACGGGACGTGCCCGGCGCGACGCGTTCGTGGCCGCGTTGTCGGTTGATCCTCCAGTTCTGCTCAAAGTGCAAGAAGGCCCGACCCGGTCCGGCGTTGCGTCTTTCCTCGTTGGCGGGGCATTTACCGAGAACACAGTTGCGACGCTTCGGCTCGCGCAAACACTCCGCGCGGTCGACGGCGAAACGCTCCCCGGGTCGTTCTCTCACACGGTTCGCGTGGGACGCTACGTTCCCTCCTTCCGCCTACCTGTTGGGACCGCGCTCCTCCCGCGCGGAGTCCAGTTCCCCATCGAGGCGCATTGGACCACGGCGCTGAAAGTGCGCGCGCTATCGATCGCACCGGCCGAGCTTCACCGCGCGTGGAGCGCGCGCCAAGGTTACGAAGACGACGTCTTCGGGAAGTACTTTCCGGATGCAGCAACCCGCGTGCGGGAAACCACGATCTCTTTGCAGAGAAGTCACTCGCAGCATGCGGAGCTCGATCCGTTCGCGCTTGCCGGTGGTGAGATCGTTCTTCTCTCGGTTGCTGCCGATGGAGAACCGCCCGTCTACACGCTCGTGCAACGGGCGGACCTGGGCGTCGTGTTCAAGAGCGGTCCGACGTCGGGGCTTGCGTGGGTGACCGACACCGCGACCGGGGATCCCGTCGCGGGCGCAGAAGTGTCCGTTTGGAGCTCAGGCGTGCGCCGATTGCGGCTGACGACCGACGCCGACGGTCTCGTGCGGTTGCCAGGCCAAGAAACGCTCGCCCCCCCGGAGCCGGCAAGAGGGGGCGACACCGCTGAGGAGACCGATCATGCGGACGGAGACGACGCGCGTGAGTCGGTCGAGTCGGTCGATGAGCGGTATCTCACGCGTGCTGCGATTGTCGTCGTTGAGAAGGGACCGCAGCAGACGTTCGCCATCGAGGAGGGTGAGTTCCAGGACGCGATTGCTCCGTGGATGTTTGAATTGCCGTCGTGGGGCTCCTCGAAGTGGTCGATGCGGGGAACGGTGGTTTCCGAGCGCGGGATCTATCGCGCCGGCGACACGGTGCATTTCCTCGCCGTAGTCCGGCAGCGCGCAGCCGACGGAACGCTTCGTCCTTTCCGGGGCGCACTGGACGTACGCATCGCCAACCCGGACTACCAAGAAGCACACACGGCTCGAGTCACGACCACTGCGTTCGGAACCGCGCGTTTCGATTTCACGGTACCTCGATCGGCGAAGCTTGGTGCGTACGAAGTTCGGGTATCGGAGCCGCTTCGCCGCGGCGCCAGGCATGCCGAGTTCGCCGTCGGCACCCGCTTCGAAGTTGCGGAGTATCGACCCGCGACGTTCGAAGTCCGCCTGGGCGCTTCGGATGTTCGCGAAGAGGCCGAAGCGTACTCGGTCAACGCGTCGGCCGCGTTCTTCTATGGAGCGCCGGTGCGAGCTGGAACCGCCCGCTTCACAGTCCACGCGCGCGAGGCCTACCTCGAGGTCGCGGGATTCGAGAGCTTCCATTTTCTTAGCAAGGCTTTTGGGTCGGGAACAGATTCGAAGCTCGTACTCGACCAGGAGCGACCGCTCGACTCGAATGGAAACGCATCCCTGCGTTTGGACAAAGCCAGTCTGCGCGAGCAGTGGCCGACCGGCGCGCAGGTGGTGGACGTGGACATCGCAGCCATCGTGACGGACGCAAACGAGAACGCTCGCGTCGGACGCACGGTCCAACGCGTGTGGCGCGCAGACGCGGCCGTGGGAATCGAGAATACGAGCTGGGTCGTCGACTCCCGCGCGGGTTGGGACGTGCGAACGGTCGTGGTCGGCAAGGACGGTCGGGCATTGGCAGGTCGAACCGTTGTGGTCGACCTTCTCAAGCGAACGTGGGTCTCAACTGCCACGGGACGAGCCGGGGATCCGGGCTATCAATACAGTGGACACTATGTCGAGGCGCCCGTCAGCTCGCGCACGCTTACAAGCAGCGGTGAACCGGTCTCGGTGCGGTTTGCGTTGCCTTCGGCGGGTGACTACATCGCGCGCGCAAGCTTGGGGGATGGGTCAGCAAGCCAAGTGGGCGTGTGGGCGTACGGTGCAGAGCCGTGGGTCGGCCCGAGCGAAAACACTCAGCGCATCGAGCTGAAGCCGGATCGCCAAAGTTACGCGCCTGGGGACACGGCGCGATTGATTGCGGCCAGCCCGTACTCCGAGAGCACCGCGCTCTTCACCGTGGAACGAGAGGGCATCATGGATGCACGCGTGGTTCGTCTGAGCGGAGCAGCCACTCCTTTTGTTCTCCCTTTGGGCGAGCAGCACGCTCCGACCGTATTCGCGAGCGTGGTGCTGATTCCGCGTGGACTCGGTGTCGGTTCCTCGCCTGCGGCCACTGCGCCGTTTCGAATGGGCGCCACGGCGCTGAAGGTTAGCGTCGCGAGCCGCAAACTCCACGTCCAAGTTCGCCCGCAGAGTGCGGAGCTCGAACCCGGGCAACGTGCCCGAGTCGAAGTTCAGGTTCGCGATGCAGACGGGCGGCCTGTCCGCGGCGAGGTGACGTTGTGGGCCGCGGATGAAGGGGTGCTTCAGCTCACCGGCTACAAGACCCCCGATATTTTCGAGCCGCTCTACCAACAGGAGGGATGGCTCGTGCGGACTGCAACGAACCTTCTGCGCTGGACGACGCACTCTCCGGAGACGTGGAACGAGGGGGGCTACGGCGATGCTGCCGGTGAGCCCGCGCAAGCGCTTCGATCGCGCTTCCTGGACACCGCGTTCTGGGGCGCGCGCGGGGTCATCACGAATGACCAGGGAATCGGTCACGTGGAATTCGACGTGCCCGACAATCTCACTCGATGGCGGGTGATGGCCGCTGTTGCCGACGACGGGCAACGATTTGGATCCGGCGAAGCGGCGATCACGGTGAAAAAGCCTGTGCAGCTGATGGCCGGACTTCCGCGCTTCGCGATCAACGGGGATCGCCTGCAGACGACGATGCTCGTGCAAAACGAGTCGGGCGAGCGGGGACGTGCGGTGCTCGAAACGGAGGTCATCGGCGCGCAGCTTGAAACCGCCCATGCTACGCAGGCAGTTGATCTTGAAGTCGGCGCTCAACGGTCGCTTCCAATTCACATCCAGATCGACTCAGCAGTTCAGTCCTTCAAAGTGCGTTCACGTCTTCGATTCGTGTCGGAGGCGGGTCGCACGCATCAGGACGGCCTCGAGCTCGAGATTCCAGTCCACCCTCCCACGACCCGGTCCGTGCTTGCATTGGGGGAGGGCACCATCCAAAGCGGAACGAGCCTCTCCATTCAGATGCCGCCGCACATCGCGCCCGGGGAGGCGAAGCTCATCGTGGCTGTATCCTCCACTCCTCTGGCTTCGATCGAGCGCGGGATCGAGTGGTTGCTCGACTACCCATATGGTTGTGCGGAACAGACCGCGTCGCGCCTGGCAGGGATGCTCTACCTCGAGTCCGTTCTCACCTCAATTGGTGATCCTCGACTCGAGAGAGGCCGACACCGGACACTGCTGCAGGACTCCGTCGATCGTCTCGTGAAGTTTCAGAACGAGGACGGTGGCTTTGGCCTTTGGCAGGGGACTCACGCCGACCCGTTCGTGACCGCGCTTGCGTTGTTTGCGCTCGACGCAGCCAAGGACCGCAACTACCGAGTGCAGCCGTCCGTGCTGGTGGGTGCGGGAGATTTCCTTCGCGTGCAAGCCAGTGGCGCGGCGAGTAAGTTCCTCGGCGAAGACCTCTCGTACTTTTCCGCGTTCGCTCTGCACTCCGCGCGTCAAGCGCTGGTGCCCTTGCCGCCGGCCTCTATTGCCGCTCAGCAATCGAGATTTGGCGCTCTGCTTACCGCTGTCATCGACCCACGTGCCCGGGTGGGCAACGAGTCGCTGCTGGACTACGTGATGCGCGCGCACAGCACATCGGTGACGGGCTCCGGAACCGTCGTGCGCGAGGCTCCGCGCCAGAACGGCTACATCTTGAACAGCTACCCGGACACACGGGCGACTGCGCTCGCTCTCGTGGCGTTGGTCGAGGCGAATCGAATGACAGAAGCGCACGCAGTCGCGGCGGGGCTCCTGTCGCTGCGAGCCGAAGGCACCTGGGGCACGACGTACGACAACTTCTGGGCGTTATACGCGCTGGCAAAGTACGCGCGTCCCCTCGCGAAATCACCCAGCGCGATCGCCGTATCCCTTGACGGTCGTGTTGCGGGTACAGCCAGCTTGACCCGCGCGACCGACATTCAGCGGATCGAGATCCCGTTCGCGGGCTTGCCGGCCGCGGGTCGCGTTGGACGCCTTGAGCTGAGGGCGACGAACGCGGGACCTTACTACTCCGCGTATCTTGAGTACGCGATCCCTGTCGAACATCACGAGACGATCAATCAAGGCATACAGATCTCGCGTCGCTATGAGAATGCGATGACCGGCCAGCCGATCCAGCAGTTTCGCGTGGGACAGATTGTGCGTGTGCGCGTCCGCGTGACGACCACGGAGGAACACGATCAGGTCGCCATCAACGATTGGCTTCCTGCGGGGTTCGAGCCGGTGGACACGAGCCTCGAAACCGAGCGGCTCAACGTGGACTCCACGTGGCAGTGGAGCTGGCGTCACCGGGAGCAGCACGACGACCGCGTCACCCACTATTCCTACGAGCTTCCGGCCGGTCGGCACGAGGCGTCGTACATTGCTCGGGTGGCTCGAGCAGGACGCTTTGTCGTTCCGCCTCCGACGGCCGAAGCCATGTACAGACCCGCAGTGCGGGGCTCGGGCGAAGCGAGCGTGCTGGAAGTGTTGCCTCGCGCGGAGTAGGAACCCGGGGTGACGCCCGGAGACAAATCGCTCGCTAAACGTGCCGGTGGATACACGTATCTGGCGGCGCAGCTCGGGGACATCGAAGTAATGCGCCACGTGCTCGACACGTTCTACCGAAAGCTCTTCGCCGATGTGCTCGTGGGTTTCTTCTTCGCGGGTCGCGACCGCGATGCGCTGGTAGAACGCCAGTTGGAGTTTACGGCTCGCGCATTCGGCTACGACGTCGCGTACGCGGGAAAGCCCGTACGAGAAGTGCACGCAGCTCTGCCTCCGATTCTGGCGGGTCACTTCGATCGGCGACACAAGCTGCTCGGGGATGCGATCACGGAGCATGCGCTCTCCGAAGACATCCGGACCGCGTGGCTCGAGTTCGATCGGTCGTTTCGTGCGGTCGTGGTTCGGAACGCATGAGCGCCCACGTGAATCAGATCATCCGCGGTGATTGCCTCCATGTGCTTCCCACATTGCCCGACGAATGCGCGCAGCTGATCTACATCGACCCGCCGTTCAATACTGGGAAGACGCAGTCGCGCGAGCGCCTGAAGACGACCGCTGATCCCTTGGGCACACGGGTCGGGTTTGGAAATCGAAAGTACAAGACCACTCCTGTCGGGAGGACTTCGTACGACGACACGTTCAGCGACTACCTCGGGTTCCTCATGCCGCGCATCGAGGCCTCACTACGTTGTCTCGAGTCACGCGGAAGCCTGTTCGTGCATCTCGATCATCACGAAGTCCACTACGTGAAAGTCGCACTCGATCAGCTCATGGGGCGGTCCTCGTTCATGAACGAGATCATCTGGGCGTACGACTACGGCGGCCGCGGAAAGAACCGTTGGCCCATGAAGCACGACACAATTCTTTGGTACGCGAAGAATCCGCGCGACTACGTCTTCAACTACGATGCGATCGATCGCATTCCGTACATGGCGCCGGGGCTCGTTGGTGCCGAGAAAGTGGCGCGCGGAAAAACTCCGACGGATGTTTGGTGGCAAACGATCGTGCCGACCCAAGGCAAAGAGCGAACGGGCTACGCCACGCAGAAGCCCATCGCAATCTTGAAGCGCATCGTTGCCGTTCACTCTGACCCGGGTGCTCTGGTGCTCGATTACTTCGCGGGGAGCGGTACCACCGGAGACGCGGCTGCGTCGCTGGGTCGAGAGTTCACGCTCATCGATTCGAGCCCGGTTGCGATCAAGACGATGCGCGCCCGCCTGTGCACTTACCTCGCGTAGTCGCTCAGTCGTCGATGCGTAGCAGATACATATCGGCGATGCCGCGCGCGCTCAGGAAACCGGAAGCGAAGACCGTCGTGCCGCGCATGGTTCCAGCTACCCAAAAGTGGTCATCGGTCCCTCGCGCGAGCTCCATTGGGTAGAAGTCGTCTGTGGAGCTACCAATAGGGATGACGTTCCGGAATGCGCCCGACCGCGTGAGACCGAGGAGGAAGGTGTCCCTTGCTCCGTTGCTCGTCACCGGGCCGCCGCCGAAGTCGACCGTGTCCGAAAAAGTACCGCTCACCCAGACGTTCCCGCTCTGATCGAATATCGCGTCGGTTCCCACGACATCTTCGCCGATGCCGCCAATCTGATTGACGAAAATCACCGCACCTGACGGTGACAGCTTCGCCAGGTAGCTGTCTCTATCGCCCCGCGAAGTCAGGCGCGTTGCGCCGATGTCGATCGCGACGTCGAACGACCCAAAGACCCAGACATCTCCAAATGGATCGAGTCGGACCGCAGTGATCGTGGAGTACGAAGGTCCTCCGAACGGAATCGCTTGGCGAGCGAGTGGAGTCACAACATTGGAGAACTCAGCGAGAAAGCCATAACCGAAAGAGCCGATTCTCGGGAGCGTGGTGCTGCCGATCGTGACCGATCCGTTGCTGACTCCACCCAGCCAGATACTCGAAGCGCTCACACTGATGCCGGCACCGTGCTCGACTCCAGTTCCTCCCACGCGGAAAGACGTTCGGTGGGTGAACGAGGGCGTGAACGATGCGACCCAAGCGTCTTCGTTGATGCTCGCTCCCATGAGCGTGGACCCGCCAAAGTTGACGTTGCCGTTGTTGAAGAGCCCGGTCAGCCAAATGTTCCCAGCCTCGTCGAGGACGCCATCCGTAACATCCTGCAGACGCGCCGTGCCGGTCGTGAGCCCGGTGGATGCGATGTGCGTCCCAGCTACATCGTACTCGGCGAGATAGAGGCGCGCGTCTCCTGTCGTGGTCGGAAGTGTGCTGCCACCCGCGTTGATCGTGCCGGAGTAGTAGCCGCTCATGAACACGCCTCCGCCAGGTCGTGGAAGGAGCACACGCGGGTTTAGAGAGCCCACGGCGGACGCGAACCCGCGCGATGCGAGATGCGTTCTCGCGCTGCTATAGCCTGCGATGTATCCGGTTGGTCTCGGTCCAGTAACCGGCGGTAGCGCTGCGCCGCCAAACGATGGACTCCCTCCCCAATACTCGCCGGCAACCCACACATTGCCCAGCGCATCGACCGCAACCGCAATGGCGTTGTCGATATCGGGCCCGCCGTGCAGCACGACAACATCTTGCTGCCCGCCTCGTCGACACCGCCCAACAAGATCGCAACCAAAGGGACACGCGCACGCGGGGCCGCTGTCTCCGGGAGTGCCGCGATCAGTAGCGCCAGCGGTGACATCCGCGGGCGTCGTGGTGTCGCTCGAAACCGCCGCTTCAATTGCGCGCAAGTCAGTCACGCCAACGTCGCTAGGGTTGGCGCTCGCATCCGAACCGCTCACGTCCGCGGCGTTCACGTCCGAAGTGCGAGCATCGGTAGTCGCATCGAGCATCGAGCTGCCGCCCGAATCGAACGCTGCGTCAGTGGACCCCGCGCGAGCATCAGACGCCACGACCGCCGCATCGAGCTGTGACCCATCCGCTAGAGCGGCGTCGGCTCCACGCCGCACCTCGTAACCGATTCGCCCGCATCCGAGTTGAAAAGAGAAAACGAGCAGGACACCGAAGCGCGCCAAGGTTCCGGCAGATTATCAGATCGTCCGGGGGATTCTCACCCCTCATGCGGTCGCACGAATAGCCACTTACTTTGTCGATACAAACACTTGGATCGGTTTGACCCGCATCCTGCTCTCCGTTAAATCGCCTTCGTCGTTCAGCGAAATGCAACGCGTCGGAGTCGTACCCCGCGTGAGAGCGATCCGGAGATGGTTTTTGTATGAGCGCACGAATTCTCGTTAATCACTTGTCGATTGTCTTGGCCCTGGTCTCGCTCGCTGCATGTAACGGTCGCAGCAGTGGCGTCGGCGGACCCGCGGACGCGGATGGTGGAGTGACGACCGATACCGCCGTCGCGACGCGCGCTGGTCTCGCCGTTCTTGGTCATGGCGCTCACACGCCAGAGAGCGTGCGACTCGACGAGATCGGTGTTCGTGCACACGGCCTTCGCGCGCCACGCGACGTGGCCTTCAATCCGGAGCACCCGGACCAGATGTGGGTGGTTAACAATACGGACCACTCCGTCGTCATCTACTTCGAAGCCGGAACAGAGAACCAATCGCAGGTGAAGCGCACCGGCCGATCTGCTGAACACTTCCTGGCGCGCCCGTCAGCTCTCGCGTTCGGTGTCCCAGGCTTCTTTGCCTCAGCGCAAGATGAAGACCGCGTGACCCAATCGAGCACGCCGGCCGACTTCATGGGTCCGACGCTTTGGACCTCGGA